>NZ_JBFAWL010000020.1:0-57356 GCF_040680275.1 Streptomyces sp. NPDC052079 | reverse complement strand
ACGCCCCACGGACGTCGGCAGGCGTCGGGCGGGTCACCGGAGCAGGGCGGGGCACCGGGGGTCGAGCGGCACGGCGACGCCTCCGCCCGGCGCACGCTGCGGATCGCGGCGCGGGGAGACGTGCCCCGGGTGCCCAAGGGGCGGCGCGTGTCGCAGCCGGGGCCCGCCGGGGGCGAGACGCACACGGGCCGCGGTCACCTCGACGAGGGGTTCGGCGTCGGCCCCGTCCCCCCGGGACACCGCGCTCCCGACACGACCCACGGCGACTCCCTGGACGAGGCCCCCACGGCCGCCCAGGGCCGGGCACCCCACGGTGCCACGCGCGACGGCCACCACGGCAGGTCACCCGGCCCCGGATCCGTCCGCGCGCCCGGAGCCCCCACCCCGGACACCACCGGCGCGCCCGGGGGCCCCGCGGACCCCACCGGCCGTACGACCGGCACCGCTCGCGACGGTCGCTACGGCGGTTCCGCCGGCCCCGAAGGGCCCACCGTCGGCACGACCGGTGACGCACGCGACCCGCACTACGGCCACGCACCCAACGGAACCGGCGCCGAAGCCGCCCCCGGCTCCCGCAAAGGCACCCCCGTCCGCGGCACCGAACCACCCCAGCCGTCCGGCGGGCGCAAGCGGGGCGGCATCGGGGCCTGGGCCCGGCGGCTGGCCGGGGGACGGCAGGAGCGGGATGCGGCAGCGGACGCGCGGGGTGGCTACGGCGACGATCCGGGCGGGCGCGCGCCCGAGTCCGCCCTGGCCGCCCCCGTGCTCCCCGAGACCTGGCCGGACCCGGCCACGCTGCTGCTGACCGCGCTCGGCCCGGGCCCCCGGCTGTGGGAGCGCGGGCCGGGTCACCCGGAGGCGCTCGCGGTGCGGCTCGGCACCACGGACCGGACCGCGCCGGACGGCTCGGGTCTGCTGCCCGCCGTACCGGTCACCTCGGGGCTGCGCGAGGTCGGCTCGCTGGGACTGGCGGGCCCGCGCGCACGCCTCGCCGGGCTGGCCCGCGCGGTGCTGGCCCAGCTCGCGGCGCTGCACTCCCCCGACTCCCTGGAGATCGTCCTGATCGCGGCGGACCACTCCCGCCCCCTGGAGGAGCGCACCGCGGAGTGGTCCTGGCTCGGCTGGCTGCCGCACGTACGCCCGGGGCACGGCCAGGACTGCCGCCTACTGCTCGCGCACGACCGGGAACAGGCCACGGCCCGTACCGAGGAACTGCTACGCCGCCTGGCGGACCACGACCACGCGGCCGCGGCCGGCCCGGCCGACGCCGTACCGGCGGGCGACGGCCCGTACACCGTGGTCGTCGTGGACGGCGACCCCGGCGGCGCGGACCTCCGCGAGGCGGTCGCCCGGCTGGCCCAGGACGGCGCGCGGGCGGGCATCCATCTCCTGTGTCTCGCCGAGACGGCCGCCGCCTCGCCCGCGTCCCCGGTGACGGAGACGTACGAGGCGGCCTGCGCGGTGGCGCCGACGTTCCGGGAGTGCGGGGCCGTCGCCCTGCTCAGCGGTGACGTGGCGACCGCCCTGCGGCTGCTCCGGGTGGCCGCGACCGGCTCCGGGACGCCCCCGGGCCCCGTCGGCCACGGCACCCTCGCCACCGTCGACGCGGTCTCCCGGGCCTGGGCCGAGCGGTTCGCCCGGGCGCTCGCGCCGCTGCGCACCGACGGCACCGCGGGCGAAGGGCACGCGCGCGTGTCCGCGCCGCTGCCCCAGTCGGCGCGGCTGCTGGACGAGCTGGGCCTGGCCCGAGCCACCCCGGCCTCGCTGATGGCCCGCTGGGCGGACGCGGCCGACGACACCCAGGCGCTCGGCGGACGCGTCACCGCCATACTGGGCGCCGGACCGCGTGGCCCGGTCGTCGCCGACCTCGCCGCCGAAGGGCCGCATCTGGTGATCGAGGGGCCGCCGGGCAGCGGCCGTTCGGAGCTGCTGCGGGCGGTCGTGGCCTCGCTTGCCGCTGCCGAGCGCCCCGACCGGCTGGGCATCGTGCTGGTCGACGGCCGGGGGGACCCCGCGACCTCCGCCGGGCACGGCGAGGGCCTGCGGGTGTGCACGGACGTGCCCCATGTCACGACGCATCTCGGGGCCAACGACCCGGTGCGGATGCGGGAGTTCGCGCAGTCCCTGAGCGCCGAGCTGAAGCGGCGTGCGGAGCTGCTGGGCCGCTCCGACTTCGCCGAGTGGCACACCGGACGCGAGCTGTCGGACCGCATGGTCGCCCAGCGCACGGCCGCCTCCCGCGCGGGGGCGGGCGCCGGTGAGCAGAACGGCGACCTGGACGCCCCGCCCAGTTCGACGCTGCGACTGCGGCCGGGCGCGGACCGGCGCAGGACGGAGGCCGCGCCGCCGCTGCCCCGCCTTGTGGTGGTCGTGGACGACCTGGACACGCTGGTCTCCCCCGCACTCGGCTCGCCGGGGCGGCCCGCCGCGGGATCGGTGATGCGGGCGTTGGAGGCCGTGGCCCGGGACGGCGAGCGTCTGGGGGTGCACCTGGTGACGGCCACCGGCCCCTGCCCCCGGACCGCGCAGACCGAGCCGGTGCGGCAGGCGTCGCTGCGCGTCACGCTGGACGCCCCCGTGCCGGGCGGCGGCCCCGAAGACCCGGCGCCGGGCCGTGGCCGGCTGGCCCGCCCCGACGGTCGGGAGACGGCGTTCCAGGGCGGCCGGGTCACGGGCCGCATCCCACGGACGGCGACCCTGCGCCCGACGGTCGTCCACCTGGAGTGGCACCGGATGGGCGACCCCCCGGCCCGCCGCCAAGTACGCGAACTAGGCAACGGCCCCACCGACCTGGCCCTGCTCGCCAGCGCGCTGGAACGAGCGGCCCGGCAGGTCTCGGCGGCCGAAGTGCCCTCGCTCCTATGACCCGGGCCCGGGAAGGCCGGTCAGTGACCTCCCCGGTTCTCAACGCACGGCCCGCAACCGGGCTGCGGCTCGGCACCAGCCCGGCAGGTCTCGGCGGCCGAAGTGCCCTCGCTCCTGTGACCCGGGCCGGGCAGGCCGGTCAGTGGCCTCCCCGGTTTTCGACGCAGGGGCCGGTGCCGGGCTGGGGTTCGGCGTAGGCGCCGTGTACCCGGACCGTCAGGTCGTCCTCCGTCACTCGGCCGGACACACAGGCGTCCCCCGTGTGCACGCTGTAGAAGCCGTTGCCGATGTAGACCCCGTGCTTCTCGCCGCAGCCGAGCCGGGCCAGGGCCGCCGCGATCCGCTTCTCGTCGTAGACGCCGTACGCGCCGGCCCCGCCCTCCTCGCGCACCCTCTCCAGCTCCGCGCGGATGAGCCCCGCCGATGCTTCTCCCCAGGCCCGGCTCTCCGGGGTCAGCGACCCCTGCATCCGATAGGCGTGGTTCTCGGCGTGGTGCGGTGCGCCGTCCCCCTCCTGCTCCCTGCCGGCGGAGGCCGGGGCAGAGGGTGACGGGGGCACCGTGGGTGCCTCGGCGGGCTGCGCGCACTTCGGCCGGGGGCTCTCCGACGGCCGGGCGCTTCCCGCCCCCGCCGCCTGCCGGCCGCTCGGCTCGGTCCCGCACGCGGTCAGGGTGGCCGTGAGGAGAGCTACCGCGGTGACTGATCGTCTGATGAACATGTCCTCAGCATTCCGCCCCGTGCCAGGGGGCGTCATGAGCCCGGGTACTCAGGCCGCCGGTGACGCCTGGTCACGACGGGGTCACGATCCCGGACTTGACACGGGACGCGCTCTTGCCACCCCCATCCCCCGGGCGTAGACCAGAGCGCACGGGACAGCGCTCGAACGTTCGGCCAAGTACGACGGAGTACGACGGAGTACGAAGAACGGGGCAGTGATGCGCAGGACGAGCAGGTTCATCCGAGTACGCAGGTCGCCCGACAACCATGTGACAACTCCCCACACCCGCAAGGCCACAAGAGCGGCCGCCGCGATCGCCGCGGGTGTGCTCGCGGTGTCGCTCACCGCCTGCGGAGGCGACGACGACAGCGGCGGCGACAAGGACAAGGACGGCGGCAACGGCGACACCGGCACCACCGTCACGCTCCCCGAGCTGGACGGCGAGAGCCTGGAGGTCGCCGCCGTCTGGACCGGCGCCGAACAGGCCAACTTCAAGAAGGTCCTCGCGGAGTTCGAGAAGCGCACCGGCGCCAAGGTGACCTTCGTCCCCGCCCAGGACCCCATCATCAACTTCCTCGGTTCGAAGGTCGCGGGCGGCGCCCCGCCGGACGTGGCGATGCTGCCGCAGCCGGGCGCCATCAAACAGGCCGTGGAGAAGGGCTGGGCAAAGCCGCTGGGCGCCAAGGCGCGGGCGGAGCTCGCCAAGAACTACTCGCAGGGCTGGCAGGACATCGGCACGGTCGACGGCAAGCAGTACGGCGTCTACTACAAGGCCGCCAACAAGTCGCTGGTCTGGTACAACGCCCAGGTCTTCGAGAACGCCGGCGCGGCCGAGCCGAAGACATGGGACGAACTGCTCACGGCCGCGCAGACGGTGTACGACTCGGGTGTCACCCCGTTCTCGGTCGGCGGCGCCGACGGCTGGACGCTGACCGACTGGTTCGAGAACGTCTATCTGTCCCAGGCGGGTCCGGAGAAGTACGACCAGCTCGCCCGGCACGAGATCAAGTGGACGGACCCCTCCGTCAAGGAGGCGCTGACCACGCTCGCCGAGATTTGGGGCAAGAAGGACTACGTGGCGGGCGGCGCGTCCGGGGCCCTCCAGACCGACTTCCCGACATCGGTGACGCAGACCTTCACGGGCGGCGACCAGCCCAAGGCCGGCATGGTCTACGAGGGCGACTTCGTGCAGGTCAACATCGGCGAGACCAAGGCGAAGGTGGGCACCGACGCCAAGGTGTTCCCGTTCCCGGCGGTCGGTGACGCCCCGCCGGTGGTGTCCGGCGGTGACGCGGCGGTGATCCTGGAGGACTCCGAGGCCTCCCAGGCGCTGGCGACCTTCCTCGCCTCACCGGACGCGGCGAGCATCCACGCCGGGCTGGGCGGCTACCTCTCGCCGAACAAGAACGTGCCGAACTCGGCGTACCCGAACGAGGTCCAGCAGAGGATGGCGAAGGCGCTGATCGACGCCGGGGACGACTTCCGCTTCGACATGTCCGACCAGGCCCCGCAGGCCTTCGGCGGCACGCCCGGCAAGGGCGAGTGGAAGGCGCTGCAGGACTTCCTGAAGAAACCCGGGGACATCGCGGGGACCCAGGCGAAGCTGGAGGCCGAAGCGGCCGCGGCGTACGGGAACTGATCCGGCCATGGCGTCGGACACGGCGGCAGGGGCGCTCAAGCCGGCCCCTGCCGCTCCCAAGTCGCGCGGAAGCGTCACCGGCACACGCAGAACGGTGGCGGCGCTGTTCCTGTTGCCCGCGCTCGTGCTGCTCGGTGCGCTCGTGGTCTACCCGATCGGGTACTCCGTCGTCCGCAGTTTCTACGACCAGTCCGGTGACGGCTTCGCCGGATTCGACAACTACCAGGCGCTGTTCACCGACGACGGCATCCGCGCCGCCCTGAAGAACAACATCATCTGGGTGGTGTTCGCGCCGACCGTCGCGACCGCGCTCGGTCTGATCTTCGCGGTGCTGACCGAACGGGTGCGCTGGGGCACGGCGTTCAAGCTGGTCGTCTTCATGCCGATGGCGATCTCCATGCTGGCGGCCGGGATCATCTTCCGTCTGGTGTACGACCAGGACCCGGACAAGGGCGTGGCGAACGCGGTGTGGGTGGGGGTGCACGACACCTTCGCCCAGTCCTCGGCGCTCCCGAAGGCGCACCCGGGCCGTGAGTCGCCGCTGGAGCCGGCCGGCGGCGGCGCGTTCATCACCAGGTCGCCCGTGAGCACGGGTGACACGGTGACGCTGCCGCTGGTCGGGGTGGCCCCGGATCTGATGCCGGACGACGCCGCGCGGGCAGCGGCACCCGAGCCCGAGGGCGACCGGATCACCGGGACGACCTGGCAGGACTTCACCCGGGGCAAGGGGGTCGGCACGCTCAACGAGGTCGACCCCTCCGAGCTGGGATATCCGGGGATGCGGATCGAGGCCGTCAAGGACGGCAAGGTCGTCGAGACGGCCACAGCGGGCGACGACGGCACGTTCTCCCTGTCGTCGAAGGCCGACGGTGCGCATCTGCGGCTCCCGGCGAGCAACTTCGCGGCGCCGTACAACGGCATCGACTGGCTCGGCCCGTCGCTGGTCACGCCGGCCATCATCGGCTCGTACATCTGGATGTGGGCGGGCTTCGCGATGGTGCTGATCGCGGCGGGGCTCGCGGGCATGCCCCGGGAGCTGCTGGAGGCCGCGCGGGTGGACGGCGCCAACGAGTGGCAGGTGTTCCGGCGGGTCACGGTGCCCCTGCTGGCGCCGGTCCTCGCGGTGGTCACCGTCACCCTGATGATCAACGTGCTGAAGGTGTTCGACCTGGTCTTCATCATCGCGCCGGGCTCCTCCCAGGACGACGCCAACGTCCTGGCGCTGGAGCTCTACCGCAAGGGCTTCTCCGAGGACCAGCCGGGCATCGCCAGCGCGATCGCGGTGTTCCTGCTGCTGCTGGTGATCCCGGTGATGTGGTTCAACGTACGACGGCTGCGGCGGGAGGTGCGGCGATGAGCGCGGGCGCCGGGAGTGTCACCACCAGGGCGGGCGCTCCGCCCGTTCCCGCCACCCGGGCGGAGCGGTCGCTCGGCTCCCGGCTCAGCCAGTGGGTGAGCGGTGGTCTGGTCCGCGTGTTCCTGATCGTGGTGGGCCTGTTCTGGCTGGTCCCGACGCTGGGGCTGCTGCTGGCCAGTCTGCGCACCCCGGAGGACATGGCCGCCGACGGCTGGTGGACGGTGTTCACCGAGCCCTCCCAGCTCACCTTCGACGCCTACGAGACGCTGCTGAAGAACGACGACATCACCGGATCACTGCTGAACACGGCGTACATCACGGTCCCGGCGACCGTGCTGGTCGTGGTGATCGGCTCGCTCGCGGGATACGCCTTCGCCTGGATGGAGTTCCCGGGCCGCGACTGGTGGTTCCTGGCGGTCGTGGGGCTGCTGGTGGTGCCGGTGCAGGTGGCGCTGATCCCGATCGCCGAACTCTTCGGCAGCCTGGGCATCTTCGGCTCGGTGACGGGCGTGGTCCTCTTCCACGTCGGTTTCGGTCTGCCGTTCGCGGTGTTCCTGCTGCGGAACTTCTTCGCGGAGATCCCGAGGGAGCTGCTGGAGGCGGCCCGGCTGGACGGAGCGGGCGAACTCCGGCTGTTCGTGCGGGTCGTGATGCCGCTGGCCGGGCCGGCCATCGCCGCGCTCGGCATCTTCCAGTTCCTGTGGGTGTGGAACGACATGCTGGTCGCGCTGATCTTCACCGACTCGGGGAGCCAGCCGATCACGGTCGCCCTGCAGACGCAGGTACGGCAGTTCGGCAACAACATCGACGTA
Organism: Streptomyces sp. NPDC052079; assembly: GCF_040680275.1. NCBI lineage: Bacteria > Bacillati > Actinomycetota > Actinomycetes > Kitasatosporales > Streptomycetaceae > Streptomyces > Streptomyces sp. NPDC052079. The sequence continues at coordinate 49,965 of NZ_JBFAWL010000020.1, read as the reverse complement.
CTGGCGCCGGGCGCTTTCATCTCGATGGTGGTCCCGCTGGTCGTGTTCTTCGCGTTCCAGCGGCAGTTCGTCTCCGGTGTGATGGCGGGCGCGGTCAAGTAGCAGAAGCGGTCACCGAGTTGAAGGGGCGGACCGGTCAGGTCCGCCCCTTCGTGTGACGGCGGTCCCCCGGATGCCGCAGGAGGCGTAACCAAGTCGGCCCAGCGGCCGTTGCCGGGCAGAACGCCCGCACCGACCGTTGGATGCCCCTTGCCCAGGTTCAGTGTCATTGTCCCCGCGTACCAGGTTCAGGCGTATCTGCACGAGTGCCTGGAATCGGTGCTGTCCCAGTCGTATCCCGATCTCGAACTGATCGCCGTCGACGACTGCTCGCCGGACGCCTGCGGTGCGGTGATCGACGAGTTCGCGGCCCGCGACCCGCGCGTACGGGTGGTGCATCTGCCGGAGAACACCGGCCTCGGGCCGGCCCGTAACGCGGGGATCGACCGGGCCACCGGCGACTACCTGGTCTTCCTGGACGGCGACGACACCCTCACCCCCGGCACACTCCACGCCGTCGCCGACCGGCTGAAGGAGACCGGCGACCCGGACGTGCTGGTCTACGACTACGCGCGCACGTACTGGTCGGGCGAGGCCGTGCGCAATCGGGTCGCCGCCGAGCTCACCGAGCGCGGCCCGGCGCCGTTCCGGCTCGACGACCGGCCGGGGCTGCTGAACCTGCTGATGGTGGCCTGGAACAAGGCCTACCGCCGGGAGTTCGTCCAGCGCGCGGGGCTCGCCTTCCCGCCCGGCTACTACGAGGACACCCCGTGGACGTACCCGGCCCTGATGACGGCGGAGACGATCGCCACGCTGGACCGGGTGTGCGTGCACTACCGGCAGCGACGGTCCGGCTGCATCCTGCGCACCACCAGTGAGCGGCACTTCGACGTCTTCGACCAGTACGACCGCGTGTTCGCGTTCGTCGACGAGCGGCCCGAACTGGCCCGCTGGCGGCCGGTGCTGTACCGGCGCATGGTCGACCATCTGGTGACGGTGTACACGCGGCGGGAACGGCTGCCGCGCGGTTCGCGGGCCGCGTTCCTGCGCCGGGCCCGCGCCCACTGCCGGCGCCATTGGACACCGGGCGCGCCCGTCCCCCCGCGCGCCCGCGTCCACCACGCGCTGGTCCGCTTCGGTCTGCACCGCACCTACCGGGCGCTCCGTCTCACGGCGGCCCTGTGCCGCAGAACGGCCCGGCTCACCGGGAGGCTGCTGCGCGCCCTGCGCCTCGCCGCCCTGCGCGGGCACTACCGCTTCCAGCGGCTGCTCCCGCTCCGCACCGACCGGGCCCTCTTCACGGCCCACGCGGGCCGCGGGGGCGACGCGGGCGCCCTGGAGTCGGCGGTGCGCGACCTCGCCCCGCACATCCGCACCGCCTGGGTGGCCGGCCCGGAACACCATCACACCCTCGCTCCGGGCACCCGCCGCCTCGTCCCCGGTACGGCGGCCCACTGGACCGCGCTCGCCCGGTCCGCCTATCTGGTGACCGACACGGAGACCGAGCCCGGTCTGGTGAAGCGGCGGGGCCAGATCCTCGTACGGGCCCAGCGCGGCACCCCGCTCGGGCACGAGGGCCTGGACCTCCGGGAGCGGCCGGCGGCGGCCCGGGACACAGACATCGCCCGGCTGCTCAAGGACGTCGACCGCTGGGACTACGTCGTCTCCGCCGACCGCCACTCCACCCTGACCTGGGAGCGGGTGTACCCCGGCAGCTACACCACCCTGGAGTACGGCAGGCCGCGCACCGACCGCTTCCAGCGGGCGAGTGGTGCGCAGGTGGCCGCGCTGCGGGAGTCGCTGGGCGTCCCGAAGGGGGCGGTGGCGATCCTGTACGCGCCGGCCCACCGCGACTACCTGCGCACCCAGCCCCGGCTGCTCGATCTCGAGCGCGTGGTGCGCCGGCTCGGACCGCGGTTCGTCGTCCTGGCCCTGGGGCCCGCCCGCGGCCCGCACGACGGTCCGCGCGGGGCCGTCTCCGGCCGGGTCCTGGACGTCACCGGGCACCCGGACGTGACGTCCCTCTGCCTCGCCTCGGACGCCCTGGTCACGGACTTCTCGCCGCTGATGTTCGACTACGCGGGCCTGGACCGGCCGGTGGTCCTGCACACCGAGGGCCGGGAGGCGTACGAGGCGGCCCGCGGCCTCTACTTCGACCCGCGGACCTTCCCACCGGGCGCGCTCGCCTGCGACGAGGACGAACTGATCGACATCTTCGCGTCCGGCCACTGGTGCGGGGCGCGCTCCGCCCGGCTGCGGGCGGCGTTCCGCGACCGCTTCTGCCCGCACGACGACGGCCGGGCCGCCGAGCGCGTCGTACGGCGGGTCGTGCTCGGCGAGACCGCCGTGCCCCCGGTCCTCCCCCTGGACGAGCGCCGTCCGGCGCCGCCGGCGGCGGCAGCCGTGCCCGACGCGCCGCCGCTCGTGTCGCTGCCGCCCCGGCAGACCGCCGGCCTGGTGACCGTCACCGACGGCGGCTGACCGTCGTTTCCCCTTCGGGAGTTCCCATGCCCCCCGGCTCGTCGCGGCCCACCCCGGCCCGGCCGTCCACCCGGCGGCCGGCGGGGCGGCCCGGCCGGCGTTCCGCACGCCGACACGGCCGGCGCCACGACATCCCTACGGAAAGAGCAGCATGCCCCGCTTCAGCATCATCGTCCCGTCCCATGGGGTCGCCGGCCGGCTGGGCCAGGCGCTGGACTCGGTCCTCGCCCAGTCCTTCGGTGACTTCGAGCTGATCCCGGTCTGTGACGCGCCCGGTTCCCCGGCGGCCGACGTGGCCGGCGAGCACGCCGAGCGGGACTCCCGGGTGGCGCCCGTGCACGCACCGCCGTCGGAGGGGCTGGCGGGGGCGCGCAACGCGGGGATGCGGGCGGCGACCGGGACGTATCTGCTGTTCCTGGACGGCGACGACGTCCTGGTCCCGGGCGCGCTGGCCGCCCTGGACGCGCGGCTGGCGGCAACCGGACCGGTAGACGTGCTGCACTTCGAGCACGAGCGGGTGCCCTGGTGGGAGGGCGAGACCGGCAACCCGGCCGCACCCCTGCTGGCGGGCACCCCGGACGGCGCGTTCGCCCCCGAACGCGCCCCGCACCTCACCGGAGTGGGCCTGCCGGCGTGGAGCGCGGCCTGGCGCCGTACCTTCGCCGCCGAGCAGTGCCTGGTCTTCCCCCGGGGCCACTTCACGGACATCGGCTGGGGCGGCCTGGCGATGCTCGGCGCCGAGCGCGTGGCCGTGCTCCGCGCGGTGGTCGTACGGCATCTGGTGCGCCGCCAGGGCAACCGGCTGAACCTGCCCGGTGAGCACCAGGCCGAACTGCTGGACCAGGTGGCGCTGGTGCTCGGCCGGGCCGCCGACCTGGAGGTCTCCGCCGTCCGGTCGGGGCCGCTGTTCGAGCAGCTGTTCGCGGCCGTCCTGAAGACGGCCGCCCACCCCCGGCGGCTCCCCTCGGGCCGCCGGGCGTTCTTCCGACGCGCGAGCGCCCTGTACCGCCGTCACCGCCCCGCCGGGTTCCGGCCGCCGGGTGGCAGCCTGGGCGTGCAGCACCGGCTGCTGGCGGCCGGCTCCTACGCGGCCTTCGCCGCCGTGCGCGGCACCCGCCGCGCGGCGGGCCGTGCGGCGGCGCTCCCACGTCCGCGGGGCCTGCGCACCCGGCTGCGGTACCGGATGCAGCTGCGCCGCCCGCTGGATCCGAACCTCGCCGTGTACTGCGCGTACTGGGGCCGCGGCTACGCCTGCAACCCGGCCGCGATCCACGCCAAGGCCCGCGAACTCGCCCCGCACATCCGCTCGGTGTTCCTGGTGGAGGCCGACCAGGCGCACACCGTGCCGAAGGGCGTGGAGTACGCGGTCATCGGCAGCCACCGCTCCTGGGAGCTGCTCGCCCGCGCCACGTACCTCATCAACAACGCCAACTTCGCGGAGGGCGTCGTCAAGCGCCCCGGCAGCGTCCACCTCCAGACCCAGCACGGCACCCCGCTGAAGACCATGGGCGTCGACCAGTCGGTGTACCCGGTGGTGGCCGCCGCCACCGGCAGCTTCGGCAAGCTGCTGGGCCGGGTGGACCGCTGGGACTACAACCTCTCCTCCAACCCGCACTCCACCCGCGTGTGGGAGCGCGCCTTCCCCGGCTCCTACGAGCACCTGGAGTACGGCTATCCGCGCAACGACGTCTATCTGACGGCCGGCGCCGACGACGTGGCCCGGATCCGCGCGGAGCTGGGCGTCCCCGAGGGGGCGCGGGCCGTGCTGTACGCGCCCACCCACCGCGACCACCACACCGGCTTCGAACCCGGCCTGGATCTGGAGGCGTTCTGCGAGGCGGCCGGCGAGGACGTCGTGGTGCTGCTGCGCGCCCACTACTTCTACGACCGAGGCGGGCGCGGCACCACGGGCCGGGTCATCGACGTCACCGCTCACCGCTCCTCCGAGGACGTGTGCCTGGCCGCCGACGCGCTGATCACCGACTACTCGTCCATCATGTTCGACTACGCCAACCTGGACCGTCCGATCGTCGTGTACGCAGATGACTGGGACGTCTACCGGGAGACCCGGGGCGTCTGCTTCGACCTGATGGCCGGTCCGCCGGGGCCGGTGGTCCGCACCCCCGACGAGCTGGCCCGGGTGTTCCGCGACGGGTCGTACGCGGGCGCGGAGTCGGCCGCGCTGCGGGCCCGGTTCCGTGAGCGGTTCTGCGCCTTCGACGACGGGCGGGCCGCCGAACGGGTCGTACGCCGGGTGCTGCTCGGCGAGCCGCCCGAGGCCCTGCCGCCCGTGATCCCGCTCGCGGAGCGTGCCCCCGCCCCCGCGGCCGCCACCCTGGTGAGGAGCTGACGTGCCCCGCTTCACCATCATCGTCCCCGTCCACAAGGTGCAGGGGTACCTGCACGCCTGCCTCGACTCGGTGCTCGGGCAGTCGTACCGCGACCTCGAGGTGATCGCCGTCGACGACCGCTCGCCCGACGGCTGCGGAGAGATCCTCGACGGGTACGCGGCCCGCGACGAGCGGGTCCGGGTGCTGCATCTGCCGGAGAACGTGGGCCTCGGGCGGGCCCGCAACGCCGGGATGCCGCACGCGACGGGCGACTACCTGTTCTTCCTGGACAGCGACGACACGCTCACGCCGGGCGCGCTGCGCGCCCTGGCCGACCGCCTCGACGAGACCGGCGACCCGGACGTGCTGGTCTTCGACTACGCGCGCACCCACTGGTGGGGCGGCACCCGCCGCAACGCGCTGGCCCATGTGCTGGCGGAGGCGGGCGAGGGGACCTTCACGGCCGCCGAGCGGCCCGGGATCCTCGATCTGCTGATGGTGGTGTGGAACAAGGTCTACCGCCGCGACTTCGTCGACCGGGAGGGCTTCACCTTCCCGCCCGGCTACTACGAGGACACGCCTTGGACGTTCCCGGTGCTGCTCAGCGCCGAGCGCATCGCCACCCTGGACCGGATCTGCCTGTACTACCGGCAGCGCCGCCAGGGCAACATCCTGTCCACCACCAGCCGCAAGCACTTCGACGTCCACGAGCAGTACGCGCGGGTGTTCCGGTTCGTCGACGCCCGCCCTGCGCTGGCGCACTGGCGGCCCTTCCTGCACACCAAGATGGGCGAGCACTGTCTCGACATCCTCTCCAAGCCGGACCGGCTGCCCCCGACCGACCGGGGCGAGTTCTTCCGCCGTACGTCCGAGATGTTCCGGGCGCACCGTCCCGAGGGCGTCCGGGTCCCCGCCGAGCTGCGGGTGCTCGAGGGCGGCTACGCCGGCTATGTGCTGCGGCGGCAGGCCGGGCGGGCCGGCCGGGAGCTGGAGCGGCGGGCCCGGCAGGCCCGCGCGGCAACGGCGGCCCGGGCGGCCCGGGCCCGGTCCGTTCTGCGCCGCCCGCTGGATCCGCGGCTCGCCGTGTACTCGGCCTTCTCGCACCGGGGGGTGCTCGGCGACCCGGCGGCGGTCTACCGCGCGGCGCGTGAACTCGCCCCGCACATCCGGGGCGTGTGGGTGCTGGCCGACGAGGAGACGGCGGCCGGGCTGCCCCCTGACACCGAGTACGTGCTCCTGAACTCGCCCGGCTACCGGAGAGCGACCGAGCGGGCCACGTACTTCGTCAACAACGTCAACTGGTCGGGTGCGCTGGTCAAACGCCCGGGGAGCGTGCACATCCACACCCATCAGGGCACCCCGCTGAAGTGCATGGGCGCCGATCTGCTGGACAAGCCCGGCGCCCGGCTCGGCTTCGACGTGCCGCAGATGCTGCGCCGGGCCGACCGCTGGGACTACAGCCTGGTCGCCAACCGGCACTCCGAGCTGGTGTGGGAGCGGGCCTACCCCTGTCACTTCACCTCCCTGCGCAGCGGCAGCCCCCGTAACGACGTCCTGGCCGGCGCGGGCCCGGACAGCGGCCGTGAGGTCCGTGCGCGGCTCGGCGTCCCGGACGGCCACACGGTGGTGCTGTACGCGCCGACCCGCCGGGACTACCGCAGGGACGGGCTGGTGGAGCGGATCGACCTGGCCCGGTTCGCCGCAGACCTGGGTGAGGGCCGCACCCTCGTGGTCCGGCTGCACCCCTCGCTCGCCGACGGTCCGGCGCGCGGTCTGGGCCTCGCGGAGCTGCACCGGCGGGGCGTGCTGATCGACGCGACGGACGAGCCGGAGGTACAGGACGTGCTGCTCGCCGCGGACGTCCTGGTCACCGACTACTCGGCCCTGATGTTCGACTACGCCCTGCTGGACCGGCCGATCGTGATCCACGCCGACGACTGGGACGCGTACCGGGCGAGCCGGGGCGTCTACATCGACATCACCGCCGGGGCGCCAGGCCATGTGGCGCGCTCCTACCGGGAGCTGGCGTGGCTGTTCGAGTCCGGGACATGGCGGGACGAGGAGGCGGCGCGGCTGCGGTCCGCCTTCCGGGACCGGTACGGCGAGTTCGACGACGGCCGGGCCGCCGAACGGGTGGTGCGGGCGCTGATGCTGGGCGAGCCGATGCCGGAACACACCGCGCGCGGTGGCCGGGTTCCCGCCCAGGCCGGGAACCGTGACCTGCTGACCCCGTCGTGAGGCCGCGCACCTGGGTGCTGCTGCTGGCCGCGGTCTTCGCGGTGCTGCAACTCGCGAACGTCACCGGCCGGGACACCCCCGACAGCAAGAACTACCTGTCGTACGCCCTGAGCCTGAGCGGCGCGGGCAAGCGGGAGGCAGCGGCGGTCACCATCGACCACTACTGCGCGGGGCGGGCGGCGATCGCACACCGCCGGCAGAACGTGGACGTGGTGCGCTTCCACGCCCCGGACCCGGCGCCCCGGGTGAGGGAGGAGTGCCGGGAGCGGGAGTGGCGGGCGGTGGAGGCGCGGCTGGCGGCCGGCGAGACCGGCGGGCACACGGTGCCGTTCATGCCGGAGCGGTTCATGCGGATCTTCGAGGTGCGTCCCGGCTATCCGGTGTTCCTGGTGCCGTTCGTCGGACTGCTCGGGGCGGCCTGGGGCCTGTGGGCGGCCGGCGTGGTGATCACCTGCGGGGGTGGGGTGCTGGCGTTCCTGGTGCTGCGCACCCTGTCGGTGCCGGTGCCACTCGCGCTCACCGGGATGGCGCTGTTCTGTGTGCTGCCGTGCGGGACGACCGCGATGCGCCCGATGACCGAGGGGCTGCTGCTGGCCCTCACCCTGGCCGCGCTGTGGGGCTGTGCGCTGGTGCTGGAAGGGCGCAGGACGCGGGCGGGCGTGGCGCTGGTGTGCGCCGCGCTGTTCGCCCTGTTCACCGTGAAGCACTCGCAGGCGCTGTTCCTCGGGTCGGGCCTGGCGGCCGCGGGCGCGGCGATCGCGGTGCGGCGCCGGTGGCGGGGTGCGGCTCCGGGACGCGGGGTGGCGGCGCTCGCCGCCGCGGGGTGTGCGGGGGTGCTGGGTACGGTGCTGCTGGCCCGGCTGCTGCACTACCCGTCGGTGTCGGACAGCGTGCAGGACCTGCTCACCGATCATTTCGCCCGCCCCGACCGGGAGCGTCCGTGGGCGGAGTTCTTCCAGCTCCAGGGGAACTTCTGGATGGAGTGGCTGCGGCGGCAGCTGTGGGAGCCGCTGTTCGTGGCGGCCCTGGCGGCCGGTGCGGCGGGCGCGCGGCGGCGGCCGGCGTTCGGCGCGTTCCTGGCCGCGGCGGCCGCCACAGGAATCCTCAACCAGGCCGGGCATCCGGACATCAACATCTGGGGCGACCGCCTGATCACGCTGGCCTGGCTGCTGCCGGTGCTGGGGGTGCCGCTGCTGCTGGAGCCGGTGGTACGGCGGGCGGTGGTGCCGACGCAGGGGACTCCGGTGGAACTCGCCCGCTGAACACCGAGGATCACTCGTTGAGGTGACGCGAGGTCATGCCGCTGACGGCGCCGGGAACATACGACAAATGTCTGAAATGCCCCCCTTCCTCGTCACCCGATGAGCGCCGGAGTCCTCGTACGGCGGACCGTGGGCGGTGCCACGGCGCTGCGCGGCGGCGGGGCCTGGCGTCCCACTCCGTACCAGCTGTTCGGCTTCCTGTTCTGGCTCGTGATGTCGCTGGCGTACTGGAGGGTGCCGCTCTGCTGCGACGCCGGGCAGCACGCCGCGGTCGTGGAGCGGCTCAGGGACGATCTGCTGCACCCGCGGCATCCGATGGCGGACCTGCCGGGCGCGGGCAGCCCCTACTACTCGCCGTTCGCCTGGGCGCAGGCCGTGTTCGCCCGGCTGACCGGGCTGGGCGGCTGGGAGGTGCTGAGGCTCACCGGGCCGCTGAACCTGCTGGTGCTGCTCACCGGGATCGGCCGCTTCACCCGGGCCCTCACCCCGCGCCCCTGGGCGCCGGTGCTGGCGCTCGCCGCGATGACGCTGCTGTGGGGGGTGGAGCGGGCCTGGTGGAGCGGCTATCTGAACCTGATGTCGATGACAGGCAACCTCGCCTACCCGTCGACGTTCGCGATCGGACTGGCCTTCTGGGCCTGGGCCCTGACGGGGGCACGGGCCCGGGACACGGGGGCCGTGCGGTACGTGGGGCCGGGCGGGCTGCGTCCGCTGTCCGGGTATGCGGCGCTGGGCACGCTGTACGGGCTGCTGCTGCTCGTGCATCCGATCACGGCGGTCGCGGCGGCGCTGGGCGCGGTGGCGCTGGTCGCCGGGTGGCAGCGCGGAGGGGCGGCGGCGATCGCCGGACGGTGGGCGCTGACGGGCGGGGTGGCCCTGCTGGTGGCCGCCTGCTGGCCGTACTTCGACGTGTTCGCCCTGGCGGGCGACTCCAGCGTGGACGCGATGCACCGGCGGCTGTACCGGGATCTGGGCGGTCAGTTCGGGCTGGCACTGCTCGGACTGCCGGTGCTGTGGCTGCGGGCGCGGCGCACCTCGTGGCGCGACCCGCTGGTGCTGATGTTCGTCCTGGACTGCCTGATGGTGGCGTACGGCTGGGTCAGCGGCCACTACACCTACGGCAGGGTGCTCGGGCTCACGCTGGTGCCGTTGCAGTTCGCGCTCGCGGTGGAGCTGGCCGCGCCCCGGCCCTGGCCGGTGTGGCGGCGGGTGCTGGGCGGGGCGACGGCGGCGGGGGCCTGCGCCGGCTTTCTGACCGTGCACGCCGGGGCGGTGGTGCCGCCCGCGGCGGACCCGGTCGGCTTTGAACAGCCGCCGCACTGGCCTACGTACGACTGGGCCGCGCGGCACATCGGCCCGGGCGAGGTGGTGATCACCGACGGCTACCACGCCGTCCACGCCATCGCGGGGTACGGCCCGAACCTCGCCGCGCCGGCCTGGCCGGACGCCGCGCTGGACGAACGGGAGCGCCTGCGGCGGGTGGCCGATGTGCACGCGTACCTGGATACCCGTTCGACCCGCGCGGAGCGGGCCACGATCGTCCGCCGGTACCACGCGCGCTGGCTGCTGCTGACGCGCTGGCAGCGGGTGCCCGAGGAGGCGGTGGTGGTGGCGTGGAGCCGGCGGACGGGAGAGGTGCTGGCGCGCGTCGGGGGGTGAGCGGCGCGGTTACTCGATGACGATGTCGACCGGGACGTTGCCGCGGGTGGCGTTCGAGTAGGGGCAGACCTGGTGGGCCTGCTCGACCAGCTTGCGGCCGGTCGCCTCGTCCAGGCCGTCGGGCAGCTCCACCCGCAGCGTCACCGCGAGCGCGAAGCCCTCGCCCTGCTTGCCGAGGACCACCTCGGCGGTCACCGCGGCCTCGCTGACGTCGACCTTGGCCGCGCGGCCGACCAGGCCGAGGGCGCTGCCGAAGCAGGCCGCGTACCCGGCGGCGAACAGCTGCTCGGGGTTGGTGCCCTGGCCGTTGCCGCCCAGCTCCACGGGCATGCTCAGACCGACGTCCAACTTGCCGTCGGAGGTGGCGGCGCGGCCCTCGCGGCCGTGGGTGGCGGTGGCGACAGCGGTGTAGAGCGCGTCCATGGGAGACCTTTCCTCGTCGAATGTCGGGCCGGAACCTCTGGGGTTCCGGCCGCCTCACGAGGAGTAGAGCACACAATTAAGTTGCGCACAACCAAATGGCGCAAGAGCTACCCTGGAGGCATGAGCACCACTCCGAGCCCCCTCCCCGCGACGCCCGCGCTGCCGGACGCCTCGGACGAGTGGCTCCGCCTCGACCAGCAGATCTGCTTCCGCCTGCACGCCGCCTCCCGCGCCTTCAACGGCGTCTACCGGGTGGTCCTGAAGGACCTCGGGCTCACCTATCCGCAGTACCTGGTGATGCTGGCGCTGTGGGAGCACGGCACCCTGCCGGTGAAGAAGCTCGGCGAGCATCTCCGGCTGGACTCCGGCACCCTGTCCCCGCTGCTCAAGCGCCTGGAGACGGCCGGCCTGGTGCGCCGGGAGCGCAGCGCCCGCGACGAGCGGTCGGTGGAGGTCCGGCCCACCGAGGAGGGCGAGGCGATGCGGCGGCGGGCCGTCGAGGTACCCCGCCGGGTCCTCGCGGCGACCGGCTTCGAGATCGACGAGGTCCGGGCGCTGAGCGCCCGCCTCGACGCACTGACCGCGGCACTGGACAGGGCGGCGACCGAAGGCGCCTGAGGGCAGTGACACGGGTGTACGGCGTGGTGTACGGAACACCCTCATCCGGGCAAAGGGTATGAACAGCCCATTACATGCCCGAGGACGCCATGCACCCCCAGCACCCCCGGCCCGCCGCCGACGTCGCCGTCGTCGTCATCGGCCACGACGACGCCGCCCATGTGACCGACGCCGTGCGCTCGGCGCTCGCGCAGGGCCCCGCCGTACGCGAGGTCGTCGCCGTGGACGACTGCTCGACGGACGGCAGCGCCGGCCTGCTGGAGCGGCTGGCCGCCGAGGAGCCCCGGGTGCGGGTGATCCGGCTCCCCGCCAACAGCGGCGGCTGCGGCACCCCGCGCAACGCCGGGCTGGACGCGGTGACCGCGCCGTATGTGATGTTCCTGGACAGCGACGACGTACTGCCGCCCGGCGCGGCGGACGCACTGCTCACGGCCGCGACGGGGACGGACGCCCAGGTCACGGGCGGTCTGTGCGTACGCCGTGAGCTGCCGTCGGGCCGCGAGGTGCCGTGGGAGCCGGGCCTGTACGCCGCGCCCGCCGTCCTCGCCCGCCCGGCGGACCGCCCGCGCCTGATCCACGACACCCTCTGCGTCAACAAGCTCTACGCCACGGCCTTCCTGCGCGAGCACGGCATCCGCTTCCCCGACGGCCGCTTCCCCTACGAGGACATCGTCTTCACCGCGCGGGTGTGGGCCGCCGCCCCGCGCGTCGCCCTGGCCCCGGACCGCGTGTACGTCTGGCACGTACGGCGCACCGCGCGGCGGCTGTCGATCTCACTGGACCGCGCGGGCGTCGCCAACTGGCGCGCCCGCACGCACGCGTGCCGCACCGCGTACGCGATCCTGCTGGACGCCGGGGAGAAACGGCTGGCGCGCCGGGCACGGGCCAAGTTCCTCGACCACGACCTGCGCATGTACGCGCGCGAGCTGACGCTGCGGGACGAGGAACACCGGCGGGAGTGGTGGGCGCACACCCGGGCCTTCCTCGCGGACTACGACGCCGCCGACCGGTCCCGCGACCCGGTGGCCCCCGGACCGCTGATCGCGCGGGTCGTCCTGGCCTCCCCCGAGCCGCGCGACCTGCCCCGGCTGCGGGAACTGGCGGCCCAGCCGGCCCGGCTGAACCCGCCGTACGCCCGCACACCGGACGGCACCCCGTGCTGGTCGGACGACCTGCCCGGCGTCACCCTGGAGGGCCTGCTGACCCGTCCCACCGCAAGGCTCCCGCTCGCCGTGGACGCGGAACTGCGCCCCCGCGCGCGCCGCCTGCGGCTGCGCCTGCACGACCTGTACGGCCGGGCGGCACAGGCGGGCCCGGCGGAGGTCGAGGTGGAGTGGCGGCACCGGGACGGCGACGGGCCGGCCCTGCGCCGTACGGTGCCGCTGCGGGCGTCCGCCGAGGGCACCTGGTCCGCGGAGACACCGGTACACCTGGAGCGGCTCGCCGCACTCGGCACCGGAGCCTGGGACCTGCGGCTGCGCCTGCGCTTCCGGGACGGCTCGACCCGCCGCGTCACGGCCCACGCCCTGGCCGGACCGGGCCTGCTCCGCCGCCACGCCCTGGCGAGCCCCCGGCACGGCCTGATCCTCGTCCACCCGTACGCCACCCACTCGGGCTCCCTGGCACTCCGCGTCGCCACGGGCGTACGCGGCATGACCATGGCCCTGCGGAGCCGGCTGCGGCGCTTCCTCAGATGATCCTCAGAACTTCACGCGGGCGCTGGCCGTGTCCGTCCCCTTACCCCTAGTGTCCGGATCAGTGGTCATCGCGGACTTGGGGGAAACCGGATGAGCGTGCGTCGCGGGACAGCGGCCTGGATCCTCGCCCTGGTGGCGGCGGCGGGCTGCACCTCGGGCAACGGCACGGGCGGCAGCGCGGCACCCCCGGCGCGTCCCACCGCGACCGAGCGGCCGGCCACCGAGCGGCCGCCCGTCGTGGTCACGGTCCCGGAGCTCTGGGACGGTGAGGTCCTGGCCGGCCGGCAGGGCCCCGCCCGGGGCGACGGCGGTTTCTCCTACCGGGCCGGTGCAGCGGGCAAGGCGCTCGCCGTCGCCGTGAACTGCCAGGGCTCCGGCACCGTCGATGTGGCGCTGCCCGCGATGGTCGCGGGCTTCCGCTTCGAGTGCGGCGCGGACGAGCCCACCCTCACGCGCAACGAACTCGCCGTGGAGGCCGCCCGCAAGCCGGGCACCGTGAAAGTGACGGCACCCTCGACCGCCACCTGGGCCGTCACCGTCAGCCGTGGCGACCCCACCGAGGAGGACCCGCTCGCCGCCGACTGACCGCTCGCCACGTCAGAGCGCCTCAGAGCCGCGGTCAACGCGGCACCCCCTCCCGGACGTCGAGGTCGTCGTCGCGCCGTCGGCGACCGGGCCCAGGAGACGACAGAGCGGCACGCCCCGTCAGCCCTGGCGACCCCACCGAAGAGGATCCCCTCGCCGCCCCCTGACCGCTCGCCACGTCAGAGCGCCTTCAGCGCCGCGGTCGTCGCCCCGGTCAGCGCGGTCAGGTAGCCCTTCGGGAGCTTCGGGCTGCGGATGACCACCGAGCGCCAGTACAGGGGGCCCGAGATGAGGTCCAGGGCCAGGGCGTGGTCGATGCCCGCGCGGAGTTCGCCGCGGGCCTGGGCAGCGGTGACGATGCCCTTGGCCACGCCGTCCTGGCCTTCGCGCAGGGCCTTCTGCAGGGCCTCGGCGATATCGGGGTTGCGGGCCGCCTCGGCCTGGAGGTCGGGCAGGATCTGCGAGGCGACGGGGTGGCGCAGGGCGCGGGAGCTGACCTCGTAGAGGAGGCGCAGATCGCTCTCCAGGGAGCCGGTGTCCGGGGCGGGCAGGCCCTGGACGGCGATCGCGGACACCAGGTCGAGGACCAGGTGCAGCTTGGAACGCCAGCGGCGGTACACCGCGGTCTTGCCGACGCCCGCGCGACGCGCGATCCCCTCGATCGACATCCGCGCGTAGCCGACCGCGGCGAGTTCCTCGAAGACGGCCGCCCGGATCGCCTCCGTCACGTCCTCGCGCAGTACGGCGGCCCCGGCCGGGGCGCGGCGGCGCGGACGCGGCTGGGGCTCCTCTGCGTTCGTCGTCATGCGGACCAGCATAGGCCGCCACCGTAGCGACGATACGGTTGCGTTCCGACGCGTATTCGACCTACGCTCCGTCACGACGATACGGTTCCGTCCCGACGTCGAAACCCGTTGCCCTCCCCTCCCTCTAGCCTCCCTCTAGCGAAAGCAGCGGATGTGAGTCAGGTCCTCCACACACCGCCCCCCGCACCGGCCGGCCCGACACCGGCCGAGGACGACCTCGCGGCCCTCGCCGCCCGGCACGGCCTCACGGTCAGCGGCGCCCGGCCGTCCCTCATCGAGTACGTCCGTCAGCTCTGGGGCCGGCGGCACTTCATCCTCGCCTTCTCCCAGGCGAAGCTCACCGCCCAGTACAGCCAGGCCAAGCTCGGCCAGCTGTGGCAGGTGGCGACCCCGCTACTCAACGCCGCCGTGTACTTCTTCATCTTCGGGCTGCTGCTGGGCGCCAACCGGGGCATCCCGAAGGACGTCTACGTGCCGTTCCTGGTGACGGGCGTGTTCGTGTTCACGTTCACCCAGAGCTCGGTGCTGGCCGGGGTGCGGGCGATCTCCGGCAACCTGGGCCTGGTGCGGGCGCTGCACTTCCCCCGGGCCTCGCTGCCGATCTCGTTCGCGCTCCAGCAGCTCCAGCAGCTGCTGGCGTCGATGATCGTGCTGGTCGTCATCATGCTGGCGTTCGGCAGCTTCCCGGACCTGTCGTGGCTGCTGATCGTGCCCGCGCTGGCGCTGCAGTTCGTGTTCAACACCGGGCTGGCGCTGATCTTCGCGCGGATGGGCAGCAAGACGCCCGACCTGGCCCAGCTGATGCCGTTCGTGCTGCGCACCTGGATGTACGCCTCGGGCGTGATGTTCAGCATCCCGGCGATGCTGCACGGCAAGGACGTCCCCGGCTGGCTGGCCGACGTCCTGCAGTGGAACCCGGCCGCCGTCTACATGGACCTGGTCCGTTTCGCGATGATCGACGAGTACGGGTCCTCGTACCTGCCCCCGCATGTGTGGGCGTTCGCGCTGGGCTGGGCCCTGCTGACCGGCGTGGCCGGCTTCGTCTACTTCTGGAAGTCCGAGGAGAGGTACGGCCGTGGCTGACACCACCGACCAGAAGGTCCCCACCGTCATCGCCGACGGCGTCGACATCGTCTACCGGGTCAACGGAACCGGCGCCGGACGCGGCTCCGCCACCGCCGCCCTCAACCGCATCCTGCGCCGCAAGCAGACCGAGAAGGCGTCCGGCGTCCGCCGGGTGCACGCGGTGCGCAACGTGTCCTTCGTCGCCTACCGCGGCGAGGCCATCGGCCTCATCGGCACCAACGGCTCCGGCAAGTCGACCCTGCTCAAGGCCGTCGCCGGGCTGCTCCCGGTCGAGAACGGCCGCATCTACACCGACGGTCAGCCCTCCCTGCTCGGCGTCAACGCCGCACTGATGAGCGACCTGACCGGTGAGCGCAACGTCCACCTCGGCGGGCTCGCCATGGGAATGTCCCGCGACGAGATCAGGGCCCGCTACCAGGAGATCGTCGACTTCTCCGGCATCAACGACAAGGGCGACTTCATCACCCTGCCGATGCGCACCTACTCCTCCGGCATGGCGGCCCGGCTGCGCTTCTCCATCGCCGCCGCCAAGGACCACGACGTCCTCCTCGTCGATGAGGCGCTGGCCACCGGGGACCGCTCCTTCCAGAAGCGCTCCGAGGCCCGCATCCGGGAGCTGCGCAAGCACGCCGGCACAGTGTTCCTGGTCAGCCACAACAACAAGTCCATCCGCGACACCTGCGACCGCGTGCTGTGGCTGGAGCGGGGCGAGCTGCGCATGGACGGGCCGACCGACGAGGTCCTCAAGGAGTACGAGAAGTTCACGGGGGACAAGGTCGCCAAGCCGAAGCCCAAGCCCAGGCCGACACCCCAGGCGGCTGCCGCCGTGTCGTGAGGCCGTAGGGCGGTACGGCCGGAGGGCTGACGTCCGCGCGTCCCCGCATCCGCTTCGTCACATTGGTGTCAATATGACCGAAGAGGACCGTCCGGAGCGACGCGTAGCGGAAGGAGCCCCTCGATGCCCGAGCTCAGCGTCATCGTCCACGGGCCGAACACCCAGGACCACCTGACCGGCCTCCTCGACTCGCTCGCCGCCCGTCCTCTCCCGGACGTCGAGGTCGTCGTCGCCGCCGTCGGGGACTGGGCCCGGGAGACGGCGGAGCGGCACGCCGCCCGCGTCCAGGTGCTGCCGCTGCCCGACGGCACGTCAGACGCGGTGGCCCGGGCGGCGGGGGCCGCCCGGGCCACCGGCCGCTGGCTGCACTTCGTCCGCTCCAAGGACGGCCTGCCGCCCGGTAGTTCGCGCACCGTCGCCGAGCGGGCCGCCGGGCTCCCCGGCACCGTCGACGTCCTGCTCGTCGACCACCTCCGCAGCACCTGGCGCAGCTCCGGGCTGCCCTCCGCGGACGGCCCCCTCCTGACCCGCGCGCGCCGCACCGAACTCACCCTCGACGACAGCGCCTACCTGCTGCGGCTGAACCCGCTGCTCGGCACCCGCGTCCTGCGCACCGGCTTCTGGCGGGCCCACGAGGAGCGGCTCACCACCGACAACGAGCCGGAGGCCGCCCTCGCCGCCCTGCTGCTCGCCGACCGCGTCGCCTGCCTGCCGCACATCGCCCACGAGGACCGCAGGCTGCGCCCCGCGAGCCTCCCCCCGGCCACCCCCGAGCAGCACTTCGCGATCGTCGACCGCTACGAGCGCCTCCTCGACCTCGCGCGGGAACGCCCCGCCGTCTACACCGTGCTCTACGAGATCATGGTCCGGGACTGTCTGCGCACCTTCGCCCGCGGTCACATGCCCGACGACGTGGCCGAGGAGTTCTTCCACCGTGCGTCGCTCGCCGCACTGCGCCGCCGCCCCGAAGGCCACCGCCGCCCCGCCGGCCCGGAGGGCATCCGCCGCTCGCTGCTCGAGGAGGACGCCTACACCAAGTACCGCGCCTTCCAGACCGCCAACCGCGCCCGTCGCGCCGTACTGTCCACGGTGCGCGCGGGAAAGCGCGAGGCCGGCGCCCGGGTCCGCTACGCCCAGTACCGCAGGGCCCTGCGCCGCCCCGTCGACCCCCGCCTCGCGGTGTTCTCCGCCTACTGGAACCGGGGGGTCGCCTGCAATCCCGCCGCGATCGCCGCCGAACTCGCCCGGCTCGCCCCGGACATCCACCCCGTGTGGGTGGTGACCGAGCGGAACGCGGCCCTCCTCCCGCCCCGCACCGACCACGTGATCCCCGGCACCCGCCGCTACTGGGAGGTGATGGCCACCGCGAAGTACCTCGTCAACAATGTGAACTTCCCGAACGCGGTGGTCAAACGCCCCGACGCCGTGCACCTCCAGACCCACCACGGCACCCCGCTCAAGCGCATGGGCCTGGACCAGATGCCGTTCCCCGCCGCCGCGCAGGGGCTGGACTTCGACGCCCTGCTGGAGCGCGTCGACAAATGGGACTACAGCGTCTCCAGCAACAGCCACACCACCCGCATGTGGGAGAGGGCCTACCCGGCCCGGTTCGTCTCGCTCGACTACGGCTATCCGCGCAACGACGTCTTCTACACGGCCGGGGCCGGCGACATCCGCGCGGTCCGCGAACGCCTCGGCATCGCGCCCGGCCGCCGGGCCGTCCTGTACGCGCCCACGCACCGCGACTACGAGGCCGGCTGGACGCCGCGCCTGGACCTCGCCGCCCTCGCCGACCGCCTCGGCGAGGACACCGTCCTGCTGGTGCGCGCCCACTACTTCTACGACGACGCCTGCGCCTCCCCGCTCACCGGGCTGCGCCGCTCCGGCCGCATCGTGGACGTCTCGGCCTACGACCCGGTCGAGGAGCTGTGCCTGGCCGCCGACGCCCTCGTCACCGACTACTCGTCGATCATGTTCGACTACGCCAACCTGGACCGCCCGATCGTCATCCACGCGGACGACTGGGAGACGTACCGCACCACGCGCGGTGTCTACTTCGACCTCATGGCCGAGGCGCCCGGACCCGTCGCCCGCACCCAGGAGGAACTGACCGAGATCCTCACCACCGACGCCTGGCACGACGAGAGCGCGGCGAAGGCGCGGGCGGCCTGCCGCCGCCGGTTCTGCGAGTACGACGACGGCCGCGCCGCCGAACGCGTCGTACGCCGTGTCTTCCTCGGCCAGGACGAGGCATCGCTGCCGCCGGTGCTGCCGGTCGAGGAACGCACCCCGGCGCCCGCCCCCGAGGAGGCGACCGCGTCATGAGCACCGCGCGGATCCCCGACGTCACCGTCACGGTGATCGTGCACAACGACGCCCAACGGCTCCCCCGCGCGGTGGAGTCCGTACGCCGCCAGACCCACCGCAACCTCGAGATCATCGTCAGCGACGACCACTCGACGGACGACACACCCCGGGTGGCCCGGGCACTGGCGGCCGGGGACCCGCGCATCCGGTACCTGCGGCTGCCGCAGAACAGCGGCGGATGCAGCGTGCCGCGCAACCGCGCCCTGGAGATCGCGCGGGCGCCCTACCTGATGTTCCTGGACAGCGACGACGAGCTCCCCCCGGACGCGGTCGCCTCCCTGCTCGCCGCGCACCGCCAACGCGACATCGACTTCGCGATGGGCGCGGTACGGCGGATCCGGGTGGACACCGGCCGCCGCTCCACCTGGATGCCGCACCTCGTGGAGGAGCGCCGCACCCTGGACGGCATCGAGGACGACCCGCGCCTGTTCTTCGAGCACCTGTCGACCAGCAAGATGTACGCCCGCGCCTTCCTCGACCGGTACGACCTGCGCTTCCCCGAGGGCATCCACTACGAGGACCAGCTGTTCACGGCGCAGGCCTACTGCCTGGCGAAACGGTTCACGATCATCCCCGAGCCCGTGTACCACTGGTACGTCGCCCCGTACGCGGGCTCCGACGCGGCGTCCATCTCCAATCAGCGGCATCTGCTCACCAACGTCCGCGACCGGATCCATGTGCAGCGGCTGATCGACGCGTTCCTGGTGGAGAGCGGGCACGAGGCGCTGCGCGAGGACAAGGACCACAAGTTCCTGAAGCACGACTTCCGGATGTACGCGGGCGACCTCCCCTACCGGGACGAGGAGTGGCTCGCCGCCTTCGCGGACCTGGTGAACCCCTATCTGGAGACCCTGTCCCCCGGCGCGTACGCCCGGCTCCCCCGCTGCGAACGGGTGGTACTCCAACTGATCCGCGACCGCCGCTTCGCCGACGCCCGGCTCGCCGCCCGGGGCCTGGCCCACTCCGTCGCCCCGAGGCGGCTGACCACCGACGCGGACGGCCGCACCTACTGGGGCGACCGCGTCCCCGAGTCCGCCGGGGCCCGCCGCGAACTGGACCTCACGGAATTCGAACCGGCCACCCGCCCGTTCTTCGGCGCCCAGTTCCGCCATGAGATCACGGAGATCGTCCGGGGCCCCGGCATCTCCGTCGACCTGGCCGTACGCACCTACGACCCCTCCCTGCGCCTCCCCGTCGGCCCCCAGCGCGCGAGCCTCCTCATCTCCCCCGGCCGGCACCGTCTCACCGTGCCCTTCCGGCTCTCACCGGTACGGCCCGGCGTCTTCGAGGGCCGGGTCCGGCTCGACCCGGCGACGGCACGCCTCCCGCTGCACGGCTTCGCGGGGGTGCGTCACCCCGTGGTCCGGCTCACCTGCGGCGGCCACAGCAACCGCGGCGTGCTACTGGCCCCCCTCGACTTCCCGCCCCTCACGGCCCGCGTCCCCTACCATTCCCGCGCAACCCCGCACCACGTCACGATCGAACCAGAGGGCCACGGCCCCGGCCGCCTCCAAATCCGCTGGACCCCCACCGGCCTCACAGCAACCCTCCGCCCCCTAGCCACCCGCCTATCCCACCCCAAGGCCCGCCAAGCAGCCCACCTCGTGTCCAGCGCCCTGCGCTGACCACCCCCACAGCCCACCCGGCGCTTGAGAACGAGACCCGCCCCCACAGCCCACCCGGCGCTTGAGAACGACGCCCGCCCCCACAGCCCGTCCCGCGCTTGAGGACGACGCCCGCCCCCCACAGCCCGTCCGGCGTTTGAGGACGAGGCCCGTCAGGGCCGAAAGGGGGTCCGGGGGCCTGCCCCCGGGGACGGGACGGGAAGGGGCGGCGGGGGCGAAAAACCCACAACACCACCCCACCACCCCACCCCCACCTCACGGCACCGCATACAGCACCTCCCCCTCCGGCCCCCGCGCCACCACCCGCAACGCCGTACCGCCCAGCACCCCCCGCCGATCCACCACCCACCGCACCCCGAACTCCCGCTCCACCTCCCGCCGCACAGACTCCGGCGTCCGCTCCGCGAAGTACACATCCGTGAGCGCGGCCCGCCGCCCCTCATCCGACAGGAAGAAGTCGGGATACCCAGGGGCGACCGTATACGCCCCGTACGCCGGAACCTGCCGCGCCGACCGCCCCTCGGCCATGACCACGTCCCCGTACCGCACCCACGGAGTGATCCACCGGTACCCCGCCCACGGCACCCGATACCGCTCCTCCACCACCTCCGGCAGGCCATCCCGCGGAACCACGTACCCGAGCGTCCCCACCTGCGCCCACCCGCCGACCAGCAGCGCCCCGCCCACCAGAACCGCCCACCCACCCCGCACCCACCGCCGCCGCCCCACCCCCGAAGCCCCCACCGACCCCGAGCCCGCCACCGCAGCCCCCACAGACCGCTCCGCCCCCACCACCGCCAGCGCCGCCCCCAACTGCGCCGGCACCAACGCCGCAGACAACGCCCGCCCCCACGAGTAGTGCCCGGTCAACCACCCCGCCGAGACAACCAGCGCTCCCAGCCCAAAGAAGACCACCAGCGGATCCCTGCGATCGCGCAGCCACCGCGGTACCAACGCCGCCACCCCGACCAGCACCAGCCCGTACCGCGCGACCGGTTCCGCGTACAACACGCGATGCACCGACTCCAGCCCCTCCCCTGCGCGGAGCAGCGCGAAGAAGTCGTAGTAGGGCCACGCCCACAACACCACCACCCCGGCCGCCACGGCGACCCCCAGCCGGAGCCACACACCCCGCCCGGAAGCCCGCGCCGCGACCACCGTGGCAACTGCCCCCACCGAGGCCACAACCCCCGAGAACTGGTGGCAGAGCAGGATCACCCCCCACAGCACCCCGAGGCCGAGCCACACCCCCCACCCACCGCCCGCGTTCCCGCGCAATGCCCCGGTCAGCCACGCCCAGAAGTGAAAGGCGAGCCCAAGGGTGAACGTGCTCGGGTACGCCACCGTGAGCGCCAGCGAGTTGAGCCCCAGGAAGCCGCTCCACAGGAACGGTGTCGTCCCCCACAGGAGCAGCAGGCTCAGAAGGGCGAGCGCGGGCGCGGCCGGATGCGCGCTCAGCGTGCGTATGTACCGCCATATGCCAGTCACCAGCAGCACCAGCCCGGCCGCGCCAGCAAGCCGCAGCACCGTGAACACGTCCAGCCCCGTCACCCGGGCTGTCCCGCCGAGCACCAGCATCCATGGCGAGTAGTAGGGGCTCGGTGTGTCCGCGTCGACGAGCGGATTGCCGGGGTCGAGCAGGCTGTGCCGCAGCCGCTGCACGGTCGCCGCGTGTATACCCAGGTCACCGGCCCAGGGAAGCCGTACGACCAGCAGGACCAGCAGGACCAGCACGAGTGCGGCGGCGGCCTGGGCTATGGTCCGGCCGATGGCCGCCGGATGAGCCGGGGCACGGCGCGCACCAGCCCTCCCCGAACCAGCAGACGATAGGAATCGGACATTCACACATCAGGCATAACCCACAAATGCCCTGACCCCACCCATTAGCCACCCAACCACGCACCAAACAACCCCGAGGGGCGCCCCGGACCCAAGATCCGAAGCGCCCCTCGACCACACGCGACCCACACGCGCCCCGCGCGCGTAAGCCGCCTACGTGTGCGACCGCAGCAGCGTCCGCATAGTCCGCATCGCCACCGACAGGTTGGCAAGATCGAACGCGTCGGACCCGTGGATCTCCTCGAGGGTGGTCCGCGCCCGCCCCAGCAGCGCCGCGTTGTGCCGCTCCCACACCTCGAACCGCTGCTGCGGCGTCGACGACCCGTTGCCCACCGCCAGCACATCCGAGGCCACCGCCGCGTGTACCGCGTACAGGTCCTCGCGGATCGCCGCGCGGGCCATGGACTGCCAGCGGTCGGCGCGCGGCAGCTCGATGATGCGGTCCATCAACTGGGTGATGCGCAGCCGGTCACCGAGGTCGTAGTACACCTCGGCGACGTCCAGCGGCTCCTTGCCCATCCGGTCGGCCACCGACACGATGTCGAGCGTCGGGAAGGCGGAGGAGAACCCGGCGACCCGGGTGGCCAGCTCGTCGGGGACACCGGCGCCGCTCAGCTCGTCGTAGATCTTCTGGTACCAGTCCAGATCCGCGCCGCGCAGCAGCTTCGGCAGCTGGGACCAGACCTGCTCCACGCGCTCGGCGAAGAACTCCACCGTCTCCGCGAGCTCGAGCGGCTGCGGCCGGTTGTTGAGCAGCCAGCGCGTACCGCGCTCCACCAGCCGGCGCGAGTGCAGGCGGATCCGGGTCTGGACCTCCGCGTCGACCTTGTTGTCGAGGGCCTCGACCGCGTCCCACACCTGTGAGGAGCGGAAGATCGCACGGGCCGCCGTCTGCGCCCGGACGATCTCCTCCAGCGACGCGCCGGTCTCCTCGCGCATCCGGTGCAGATACGTCGTACCGCCCGTGTTGACCGTGTCGTTGACCAGCACCGTCGTGGTGATCTCACGGCGCAGCGGGTGGCTGTCGATCCGGTCGGGGAACTGCTCGCGCAGCGCCGCCGGGAAGTAGGCGTGCAGCAGCACCTTCAGATACGGGTCGTCGGGCAGCGAGGTGTGCAGCAGCTCCTCGGCGACCGTGATCTTGGTGTAGGCGAGCAGGACGGCCGTCTCCGGTCCGGTCAGGCCCTGCCCGGAGGCGAGCCGCTCGCGGATCTGGCGGTCGGTGGGCAGGAACTCCAGAGCCCGGTCGAGGTGGCCCTCGCGCACCAGGTGCTTCAGGAAGCGCTGCTGGGCGTGGAGCATGTCCTTGGACTGGGCCAGCGCGTTGGCGATGGCGGTGTTCTGCGCGTAGTTGGCGCGCAGCACCATCCGGCCGACGTCGTCGGTCATCTCGGCGAGCAGCTTGTTGCGCTGCTTGACGGTCATGTCGCCGTCCTTGACCAGACCGTTCAGCAGGATCTTGATGTTCACCTCGTGGTCGGAGGTGTCGACGCCCGCGCTGTTGTCGATGGCGTCGGTGTTGAGCCGGCCGCCGTGCAGCGCGAACTCGATCCGGCCGAGCTGGGTCATGCCCAGGTTGCCGCCCTCGCCGACGACCGCGACCCGCAGGTCCCTGCCGTCCACGCGGATGGCGTCGTTGCCCTTGTCGCCGACGTCGGCGTTGGACTCCGTGGACGCCTTGACGTACGTGCCGATGCCGCCGTTCCACAGCAGGTCCACCGGCGAGGTCAGGATCGCCTTCATCAGATCCGCCGGGGTCATCTTGGTGACCTCGGGGTCGATGCCGAGGGCCTCGCGGATCTGGGCGTTGAGCGGGATGGACTTGGCGCTGCGCGGGAAGATCCCGCCGCCGGCCGAGAGCAGCTCGGTGTTGTAGTCGGCCCAGGAGCTGCGCGGCAGCTCGAACAGGCGGCGGCGCTCGGCGTAGGAGACGGCCGCGTCGGGGTTCGGGTCGATGAAGATGTGCCGGTGGTCGAAGGCGGCGACCAGCCGGATGTGCTCGCTGAGCAGCATGCCGTTGCCGAACACGTCACCGGACATGTCGCCGATGCCGACGACCGTGAAGTCCTGGGTCTGGGTGTCCACGCCCAGCTCCCGGAAGTGCCGCTTGACGGACTCCCAGGCACCGCGGGCGGTGATGCCCATGCCCTTGTGGTCGTAGCCCGCGCTGCCGCCGGAGGCGAAGGCGTCGCCGAGCCAGAAGTTGTAGGACTCGGCGACCTCGTTGGCGATGTCGGAGAACTTGGCGGTGCCCTTGTCGGCGGCGACGACGAGGTAGGTGTCGTCCTCGTCGTGCCGGACGACGTCCGCCGGGGGCACGACCTCGCCGGCCACCATGTTGTCGGTGATGTCGAGCAGCGCCGAGATGAACGTCCGGTAGCTGGCGATGCCCTCCGCCATCCAGGCGTCCCGGTCGACGTTCGGGTCGGGCAGCTGCTTGGCGACGAAGCCGCCCTTGGCGCCGACCGGCACGATGACCGTGTTCTTCACCATCTGCGCCTTGACCAGGCCGAGGATCTCCGTACGGAAGTCCTCACGGCGGTCCGACCAGCGCAGGCCGCCGCGCGCGACCTTGCCGAAGCGCAGGTGCACGCCCTCGACGCGCGGCGAGTACACCCAGATCTCGAACGCCGGACGCGGCGCCGGGAGGTCCGGGATGGCCTGCGGGTCGAACTTCATGGAGACGTAGTCGTGCGGCACCCCGCCGCTCGCCTCCTGGAAGAAGTTGGTGCGCAGCGTCGCCTTGATGACGGTGAGGAAGGAGCGCAGGATGCGGTCCTCGTCCAGCGAGGCCACCTGGTCGAGGGCGGCGTCGACCTCTTCCAGCAGGGCGTCCACCAGCTCGTACCCGGCGCGCTGCCGGTCCGGCGACATCCGCGCCTCGAACAGGGAGACGAGCAGCCGGGTGGTGTGGACGTTGTGGCGGAGGGTGTCCTCCATGTAGTCCTGGCTGAAGGTGGAACCCGCCTGGCGCAGGTACTTCGCGTACGCCCGCAGCACCATGGCCTGCCGCCAGGTCAGCCCGGCGCTGAGGACCAGGGCGTTGAAGCCGTCGTTCTCCGCCTGGCCGGTCCAGGTCGCCGCGAAGGCCTCCTGGAAGCGCTCGCGGGCGTCGTCACCGAGGTAGTCCAGCCCGCCGCCGGGCGCCTTGGGCATGCGCAGACCGAAGTCGTAGATCCAGGCCACGCTCCGGTCCGAGCAGCGCAGCTCGTACGGCCGCTCGTCGACGACCTCGACGCCGAGCCGCTGGAGCACGGGCAGCACCGCGGACAGGGAGACGGCCTCCCCCTTGCGGTAGATCTTGAAGCGGCGCTCCTCGGGGGCGGCGCCGACCGGCTCGTACAGGCTGAGCTCGAAGTCCCGCTGTTCGTCGAGCAGCTCGACTCTGGCCAGGTCGGCGACCGCGCTGCGCGGGGTGTGGTCGGCCTTGTAGCCCTCGGGGAAGGCGCCCGCGTAGCGGCGCAGCAGCTCGGCGGCGCGCTCCTCGCCGAACTCGGCGTTCAGCGCCTCGCTGAAGCCGTCGGCCCAGGAGCGGGCGGCCTCCACCAGCCGCGCCTCGATGCGCTCCTTGTCGGCGTCGGACAGCTCCGGCAGTTCGGTGCCCTGCGGGACGCGGACCACGAAGTGCAGCCGGGAGAGGACCGACTCGGTGTTCCAGGCGGTGAAGTCGACGCTGATGCCGCCGAGCTCCTCCTTGAGGATGTCGATGATCCGCAGGCGCACACCGGTGGTGTAGCGGTCGCGCGGCAAGTAGACGAGGGCCGAGTAGTAGCGCCCGTACTCGTCCTGGCGCAGGTAGAGCCGCAGCCGGCGGCGCTCCTGGAGGTAGAGCACCGAGGTCACGATGGACTGGAGCTCGTCCGCCGGGGTCTGGAACAGCTCGTCGCGCGGGTAGGTCTCCAGGATCTGGAGCAGGTCGCGCCCGTCGTGGCTGTGCGGGGAGAAACCGGCCCGCTCCAGGACCTCCTCGACCTTGCGCCGGATCACCGGCACCCGGCGCACGGACTCGGTGTAGGCAGCCGACGAGAACAGTCCGAGGAAGCGCCGCTCACCGACGACGTTGCCGTCCGCGTCGAACTTCTTGACGCCGATGTAGTCCAGGTACGACGGCCGGTGCACGGTGGCCCGGCTGTTGGCCTTGGTCAGCACCAGCAGGTTGTGCTCGCGCGCCTTGGCGCGGGCGTCGGCGGGCAGCCGCTCGAAGGACGGGCTGACCGGGTGGTCCTCGTCGGTGGCGTGGTGCGGGTCGGAGCGCAGGATGCCGAGGCCGGTGCCGGGGACGGCGGCGAGCGAGTCGTCCTCGCGCAGCTCGTACTCCCGGTAGCCGAGGAAGGTGAAGTGGTCGTCGGCGAGCCAGCGCAGCAGCTCGCGGGCCTCCTCGACCTGCTGCTCGGGCAGGTCGCCGGGGAGGGGCTCGTCGGGCAGCGCCTCGGCCAGCGCGGTCGCGGCCTGGCGCATCTTGCCCCAGTCCTCGACGGCCTCACGGACGTCGGACAGGACCCGCAGCAGATCGGCGGTGATCTGCTTGAGGTCGCCGCGGTCCGTCTCGCGGTCGATCTCCACGTGGATCCAGGACTCGACGTGCGCGTCGTGCGGCAGGTCGTGGCTGTCCTGGGGGAGGTCGCCGCCGGCCGGAGCGGTGAGCACCTCGATCAGCTTGCCGGTGACGTCCCGGCGCACCACGATCTGCGGGTGGATGACGACGTGGATGCCGCGGCCCTGGCGGGTCAGCTCGTTGGTGACGGAGTCGACCAGGAAGGGCATGTCGTCGGTGACCACCTCGACGACGGAGTGGCTGCACGTCCAGCCGTTCTCCTCGACGGTCGGGGTGTGCACCCGGACGTTGGCGGTGCCCTGGGGCCGGCTCTCGGCGAGCCGGAAGTGCGAGACGGCTGCTCCGAAGAGGTCGACCGGGTCGCGGTCGGTCAGGTCCTCCGGGGCGGTGTGCAGGTAGTAGCGCTGGAGAAACTCGAGCACGGTGTCCCGGTCGGGCATGCCCTTGTCCGTCGTCCCAGTCGGCAGTTTCCCCCCGGCCGGGCTGTTCTCAGCTACCCGGGCGGCCCTGTCGAGCAGCTCGGCCTTGGCTTCGTCCAGCTTGGTCTGCATGGTCCTCTGGCTCCTGTCGCGCGCCGTTGCGTGACGTAGAAGGATGTACGGTCTCCGACCTCGACGGTATGCCGCGAGATGAAGTGAGCGGGGGCTTCTCGGCCGAATTCGGTGCGCCGGACGGGTGTGACTCTGCTCTCCGTGACGCCTGCCCCCCTGGAGTGCGCCGCGTCCCATGCCGCCCGCGAAGACCAGCGGCTGCCACCCGGTCACGGATGTCGTCCGTGCTCGCCGGGCGCACAACGGGGACGTACAGGCCCCCGCGAGCTATCGCGCTGATCACGCCACTAAGGCTATCGCCCCCTACAGGTACCCCGTCATGAGCCGTATGTGTACAAAACCAGCCCCCAAACTTTGACGTTCTGCACAGTGCACACCACCACAACCGCGCGCAGCCGTCACCGCCACAGGCTGCGCGCAGCCGTCACCACCGCAGCTGCGGGCAGTCGTGCCGCTGGGGCGGCACGGGTGGGCGCAGCGGCACCCCGCCAACGCCGGGCTGCGCACACCCCCCCGGCCCCGGGCGGGCGCACTGCACACCACCGCAGCTGCGGGCAGTCGTGCCGCTGGGGCGGCACGGGTGGGCGCAGCGGCACCCCGCCAACGCCGGGCTGCGCACACCCCCCGGCCCCGGGCGGGCGCACTGCACACCACTGCAGCTGCGGGCAGTCGTGCCGCTGGGGCGGCACGGGTGGGCGCAGCGGCACCCCGCCAACGCCGGGCTGCGCACACTCCCCGGCCCCGGGCAGCCCCGCCCACGCCGGGCTGCGCAACACCCCCCGGCCCCCCGTCCCAGCCGAACCCCGGGCCCCGCTGCACGCGCCCCAGCCTCACCTCACGCCGCCACCACCAACCGCTCCGCCACCACAACCGCCTCCCGCAACGAATCCACCACCGGCACCCCCACCGCCTCCAGACTCGCCCGCCCATGCGACCCCCCGGTGTACAGAACCGCCCGCGCCCCCGCATGCGCCGCAGCCACCGCATCATCCGCCGCGTCCCCGATCACCACCGTCCGCGAAGGCTCCACCCCCGTCAGCGCAGCGAGGTGCCGCACCATGTGCTCCGCCTTGCTGCCGCCCGACGGCCCGGTCCGCCCGTCCACCCGTACGAAGTGCGGCTCGATCCCGAAGCCCCTCACCAGCGGCACCAGGTCCTCATGCCCGTACATGCTGAGAATCGACTGGCTGCGGCCGGCCCCCGCCCACTCCGCCAGCAGCTCCACCACACCCTCGGCAAGCCCGCAGCGCACCCGGTGCTCCGTGTAGTACCGGTGGAAGGTGCTGTCCATCAGCTCCCACTCGGCCTCACTCGGCACCCGCCCCATCAGCCGCTCGTAGAACTTCGGCACCGGTACGCAGTACAGCTCCCGGTACCGCTCCAGGGTGAGCGGCTCCAGTCCCAGCTCGGCGAAGGCCGCGTTCGTCGCGCCGATGACCGCGTCGACGTCGTGGAACAGCGTGCCGTTCCAGTCCCAGACGATGTGTGCGTCCGTGTGCATCCCCATGCCGGAAAACGTACCCGCCCCCACCGACATCCGGCAGGAGCCGCAGCTCAGCCCACGAGGCGGGGGATCTCCTGGGTGGCGTACCACAGCAGCTCGTGGTCCTCCGCCCCGTCCACCGCGAACTGCGCGTCGTCGTCACCGGCATCCGCCGCGGGCAGCGCGTCCACCGCGGCCGCCACGTCCGCCTCCGCGTCCGCCGCGTCCACGTGCACCGCGGCCGCCTCTGCCAGCCGTACGGTCCCGGAGACCCGCACCTCGCCGAGCGCGGCCGGGTCCAGGCCCCGGTCCGGGTCGTACTGGGCCGCGCCGTCGGGCACATCCACCGCGACCACGACCCGGCGCCGCGGCGCATCGGGGTCCGCCGCCAGCAGCCGCAGGGAGGCCAGCGCGGCGCGGCTCAGCGCGGCGTACTCCAGTTCCTCGATGTCGTCGGAGAGGTACCACTCGCGCAGCGCGGGTGTGACGGCGTAGGCGAGCAGCGGCCCGTCCGCCAGCTGACCCGTCTTGTACGCCTCGGCGAGCCCGGGGAGGGTCAGGGGGACGTAGACGCGCATGATCAGCCGCTTTCGTGTGGGTCGGAGTGGCTCCGCAAGGGCCATCAGGATACGTCCCGGCGTCCCCCATCGAGTCCCTGCCCACACCCCCGGACGCGTCAACTCCGGTCCTGGAAGTCACCCGGTGCACCCGCCAGGACACGGGGCGGAGACGACGCCGATCACCCTGATAAGTGAATTGCACGACCGCCCCGGCCCACCTCACCCCTGCTTGCTCCCGTCCGTCACCGCGCCGTACAAGGTCTCCAACCGCGAAGTTACTGCCCGGTATCACCGGCTCCCCGGCCGGCCCGGGCCCGTCGAACGGGGTCCCCCATGCGCAAGGTCATGACCAGACACCGCCCCACCCTCACGCCACCCCCCACCACAAGCCACCCGCTGCCCATCCGGACGGCCCCGGCCCGGCCCACGCCGTCCGCGGCCGCCGAACCGCCTCTCCCGTCCCCGACAAGGCCCGCCCCTCCCCCCACCGAGAACCGACCGCTCCCACCAGCAAGGACCGCCCCCGCCCCCTCCCCCGACGCAGTGCCGTCCCCCACCCTCCCCGCCACCGGGACCACCCCTCCCCGCACCCCCACCGTCAGGCGCGCGTCCGCGCCCTCTCCCGGCGGGCGCCGGCCCGCCGCCGTCGGTCGTTCCACCCGGCCCGCCGACAACCGTCCGCCCGCCCGGGCAGCCCGGGTGCGGCGGACCGGGGCCCCGGGACGGGGCTCCGGGAACGCCGCAGGAGCCGTCGTCGTACCGCGGGCGGCCGACCGGGACCGGCCCACCCGGCGGCCCGTCGTTCCTCAGCCCCGCCCCACCGACCGCTTCGCCGAACTCCTCCTCGCCGTTCTGAGCGGGCAGCGGCCCGTGCACGCGATGCTGCGGCATACCGCCGGCCCGGCCTATGACGAGCTGATCCGGCTCGCCGAGCGCGGGCCGCTGCGCACCCGCGGTACCCGCCCGGTCGTCCGCGACATCGGCTATTTCGAGCCCCGCGAGGGCGCCATCGAGGCGTTCGCCCGGATCGGCGCCGGGGACAGGCTGCGCGCCATGGCCTTCCGGCTGGAGCGCGGACGCGACCTGCGCTGGCGCTGCACCGCCGTGGAGCTGGGCGTCCCCCGCCAACGCCGCGCGGACGCCCGCTGAGCGACCCGGAGAGGCCCTCCGAGCGCCCGGACACGCCCTCCCGAGCGCCCGGACACGCCGAGGGCCGGGCACCAGCAAGGTGCCCGGCCCTCGGCCCGTCCCACGGCCGCTCCGTCACCGGAGCGGCACGGCTCACTTCTTGCGGCGACGCCCGCCCCGCGCCTGCTTGCGGCGCTCCGCGCGGGTGAGGCCGTCCGCCTCGGAACGCACCGGCTCGTCGCCGGTGGCGAAGTCACCCTCGATGGTGCCACCCTCGCCGTCCACCGTCGGCGCCGAGAAGTGCAGGTTCCGCCGCTGCGGGGCGTCCAGCCCCTTCGCGCGGATCTCCGGACGGGGTCCCGCCTGCGCGGGCACCGCCTCCTTCTTCTCCAGGTCGGCGACCGGCTTGACCTCCTCGGCCTCCTCGACCGGGACCTCCTCGACCTGCTGCTCGACCTGGACCTCCAGGTTGAACAGATAGCCGACGGACTCCTCCTTGATGCCGTCCATCATGGCCTGGAACATGTCGAAGCCCTCACGCTGGTACTCGACCAGCGGGTCCTTCTGCGCCATCGCGCGCAGGCCGATGCCCTCCTGGAGGTAGTCCATCTCGTAGAGGTGCTCGCGCCACTTGCGGTCCAGGACCGACAGCACGACCCGCCGCTCCAGCTCACGCATGATCTCGGAGCCGAGCTGCGCCTCGCGGGCCTCGTACTGGGCGCGGATGTCGTCCTTGATGGACTCGGCGATGAACTCGGCCGTCAGCCCGGCCCGGTCGCCGGCCTCCTCCTCCAGCTCCTCGATGGTGACGCTCACCGGGTAGAGCTGCTTGAAGGCGCCCCACAGCCGGTCCAGGTCCCAGTCCTCGGGGAAGCCCTCGGCGGTCTCCGCCTTGACGTAGTCGTCGATGGTGTCGTCCATGAAGTGGTGGATCTGCTCCTGCAGGTCCTCGCCCTCCAGGACGCGGCGGCGCTCGCCGTAGATGACCTCACGCTGCCGGTTGAGCACCTCGTCGTACTTCAGGACGTTCTTACGCGTCTCGAAGTTCTGCGTCTCCACCTGCGACTGGGCTGACGCGATGGCGCGCGTCACCATCTTGTTCTCGATCGGCACGTCGTCCGGCACGTTCGCCATGGACATCACGCGCTCGACCATCTGGGCCTTGAACAGACGCATCAGGTCGTCGCCGAGCGAGAGGTAGAAACGGGACTCGCCGGGGTCGCCCTGACGGCCGGAACGACCGCGCAGCTGGTTGTCGATGCGCCGCGACTCGTGCCGCTCGGTGCCGAGGACGTACAGGCCGCCGATCTTCTCGACCTCGTCCTTCTCGGCCTTGACCGCCTCCTCGGCCCGCGCGAGCGCCTCGGGCAGGGCGTGCGCCCATTCCTCGATGTGCTCCTCGGGGTCGAGGCCGCGCTGGCGCAGCTCCGCCTCGGCGAGGTCCTCGGGGTTGCCGCCGAGCTTGATGTCGGTACCACGGCCGGCCATGTTGGTCGCCACCGTGACGCTGCCCTTGCGGCCCGCCTGGGCGACGATCTGCGCCTCGCGCTCATGGTGCTTGGCGTTCAGCACCTCGTGCTGGATGCCGCGCTTGCTGAGCTGCTGCGAGAGGTACTCGGACTTCTCCACCGACGTCGTGCCGACGAGGATCGGCTGCCCCTTGCGGTGCTTCTCCTGGATGTCGTCGACGACCGCCTCGAACTTGGCGACCTCGGTGCGGTAGATCAGGTCGGACTGGTCCTTGCGGACCATCGGCCGGTTGGTCGGGATGGGCACCACGCCGAGCTTGTAGATCTGGTGGAACTCGGCGGCCTCGGTCATCGCCGTACCGGTCATGCCGGACAGGCCGGGGATCTCCTTGCCGTTGTGGTCGTGGCGCTTGTAGAGGCGGAAGAAGTTCTGCAGCGTGATCGTGGCGAGCGTCTGGTTCTCGTCCTTGATCGGCACCCCTTCCTTCGCCTCGATGGCCTGGTGCATGCCCTCGTTGTAGCGGCGGCCGGCCAGGATACGGCCGGTGTGCTCGTCCACGATCATGACTTCGTCGTCGATGATGACGTAGTCCTTGTCGCGCTTGAAGAGCTCCTTGGCCTTGATGGCGTTGTTCAGGTAGCCCACGAGCGGGGTGTTCACCGACTCGTACAGGTTGTCGATGCCCAGCCAGTCCTCGACCTTGGCCACACCGGACTCGTGGATGGCGACCGTGCGCTTCTTCTCGTCGACCTCGTAGTCGCCGGTCTCCTCGATGCCCTTGAGCGGCTGGCCGGGCTCACCGCGCTTGAGCCGCTTGACCAGCTTGGCGAAGTCGCCGTACCACTTGGTGGCCTGGTCGGCCGGGCCGGAGATGATCAGCGGCGTACGGGCCTCGTCGATGAGGATCGAGTCGACCTCGTCGACGATGGCGAAGTTGTGGCCGCGCTGGACGAGCTCCTCCTTCGACCACGCCATGTTGTCGCGCAGGTAGTCGAAGCCGAACTCGTTGTTCGTGCCGTAGGTGATGTCGCACGCGTACTGCTCGCGGCGCTGGGCCGGCGTCATGTTGGCCAGGATGCAGCCGACGCTCAGGCCCAGGAACCGGTGGACGCGGCCCATCATCTCGGAGTCGCGCTCGGCCAGGTAGTCGTTGACCGTGATGATGTGGACGCCCTCGCCCGACAGCGCGTTCAGATACGCCGGCAGGGTGCCGACGAGGGTCTTGCCCTCACCGGTCTTCATCTCCGCGACATAGCCCATGTGGAGCGCGGCGCCGCCCATGATCTGGACGTCGTAGTGCCGCTGGCCCAGCACGCGCCGGGCGGCCTCGCGGACGGTGGCGTACGCCTCGGGCAGCAGGTCGTCCAGGCTCTCACCGTCGGCGTACCGCTGCTTGTACTCATCGGTGAGGGCCCGCAGCTCGGCGTCGGAGAGGCCTTCGAAGTCCTCTTCGATGGAGTTGACCTGGTCCGCGATGCGGTGCAGCTTGCGCAGGATTTTGCCTTCGCCTGCACGCATGATCTTCGAGAGGACGGACACGGGGGTTGGTCTCCTTGCCGGTCGGGCCTGGGACGGTCGGTTTCCAATTTCACTGACGGAGCAACGGCCATCGTATGCGAGGACCCCGTCACGCCGGGAGGCCTGCCGTGCGGTGACCGTCGGCTGCTTCCTATCCGTTTCACGGCTGCCTCACAAGGACAACGTCCCGGGGCCCGGGATGGTGCCGCGCCGCACCGGGGAATTGCGCGAAGGGTGATCATCGCCTCACGCACGGCGAAAGCGATGGCGCCGTCCACCGCCGCATGAGCAGAATCGGCCGATGGAACCCGTCACACTCACCACCGACCGCCTTCTGCTGCGCACGGTCGGCCCGCAGGACACCGACACCGTGTACGCCATCTGCCAGGACCCGGACATCCAGCGCTGGACCACGATCCCCTCCCCGTACCTTCCCGAGCACGCGCGGGGGTTCACGGAGCAGATGGCCCCGGACGGGTGGGCGAACGGTTCGATGTTCACCTTCGGTGTGTTCCTGCCCACCGGCGAGCTCACCGGCATGCTCGGCATCACCATGCGCTCCATCGGAACGGGTGAGATCGGCTTCTGGGGGGCGAAGGAGCACCGGGGCAACGGCTACATCACCGAGGCCGCCCTCGCCGCCTCCCGCTGGGCCTTCACCCGGATGTCGGTCGACCGGGTGGAGTGGCGCGCGGAAGTGGGCAACGTCGCCTCCCGCGCGGTTGCCGAACGCGCGGGCTTCACCATCGAGGGCACCCTTCGCTCCTCGCTGAACAACAAGGGAGTGCTGCGGGACTGCTGGGTGGGTTCCCTGCTCCCGTCCGACCTGGGGCTTGCGTCCACGGCGCCCTATGTGCCCGGCAGGGGATGACGTCCGGGCCCTCCGCCGGTGTCAGTGGCGCCCTCTATCGTGCTCACGTATGACGACCCTCCCGCGTCCGACCACGGAACTCTCGGCCGACGAGGCCCGCCGCATCGCGCTGCGCGCCCAGGGCTTCCTCGGCGCCCCGGACCGCCGCTCCGGCGTGCGGGGTGTCCTCCGCCACCTGGGCGCGGTGCAGCTCGACACGATCTCCGTCCTGGCCCGCTCCCACGAGCTCATCCCGTACGCCCGGCTGGGCGCCGTGGGGCGCCGGACCGTCGAGGAGGCGTACTGGACGGAGGGCTCCCGGCCGCCGCACGCGTTCGAGTACTGGTCGCACGCGGCGTGCATACTCCCCGTGGAGGAGTGGCCGCACTTCGCCTTCCGCCGCCGCGCCTACCGCGCCCGGCCGCACTGGAACCACGAGCTCCCCGACGGCACCTACGAGCAGGTGATCAAGCAGCTCCGCGCGGAAGGCCCCCTGACGGCGACGGAGCTGGGCGGCGCAAAGCGCACGAGTGAGTGGTGGGACTGGTCCGGGACCAAGGTCGCCGTCGAGCGCGCGCTGATGTACGGCGAGGTGGTGTGCGTCGAGCGTCGCGGCTGGAAGCGGGTCTACGACCTCGCCGAGCGGGCGATCCCGGCGGAACTGCTGCACGACGAGCTGGACGACACCGAGTGCCTGCGCCGCCTGGTGCGGCTGGCCGGCCGGTCTCTGGGCGTCGGCACACGCGCGGACATCGCCGACTACCACCGCTTGAAGGGTGAGCAGGTCGACGCGGTGATCGCCGATTCGGGCCTGGTCCCGGTCACGGTGGCGGGCTGGCCGAAGCCGGCCTGGGCGGATCCGGACGCCCTGGCGACGGCGCCCCGCGGCCGGCACCGTACGACGCTGCTGTCCCCGTTCGACTCCCTGGTCTGGGAACGGGCGCGCACGGAGCGGATCTTCGGCTTCACCCACCGCCTGGAGGCCTACGTTCCCAAGCCCAAGCGGGTCCACGGCTATTTCGCGATGCCCGTCCTCGCGGGCGGCCGGCTGGTCGGCCGGGTCGACCCGGCCCGGGAGGGACGCACGCTGGTGGCCAAGCAGGTCACGCTGGAGGGCCGTAAGGCGGTCCCGGCCGTGGCCCGGGCGCTGGTGGAGGCGGCGGGCTGGGTCGACTGCGCCGACGTCCGCGTGGAGCGGGTCGACGCGCCGGAACTGCGCGAGGCCCTCGTTCTGGAGCTCGCCCGGGCCGTGGCCTGAATCGGCCGTCAGCGGATCTCGAGGATCTTCTCCCTCATCGCGTAGACCACCGCTTCCATCCTGGAGTGCAGCTGAAGCTTCTCCAGGATGTTGCGCACATGGTTCTTCACGGTGTTCTCGGAGATGAACAGTTCCTTCGCGATGTCGCGGTTGTTCATTCCCGTGGCCACCAGCTTGAGAACTTCGAGTTCGCGGTCGGTCAGCCGGGGCGCGGGAACGAGCCGGCGCTCGTCGGTCCGCTGAATCATCGACTTGAACTCGGTGAGCAGTTTCGACGCCATGGACGGGCTGATCTGGGACTGTCCGTCGGCCACCGCCCGAATGGCGGTCGCCACCTCGTCCGTGGAGATCTCCTTGAGGAGATAGCCGGTCGCGCCCGCCTTGATGGCGTCGTAGAGATCGGCTTCCTCGTCACTGATCGTCAGCATGATGATCTTCGCGCTGGGGGCGACCTCCTTGATGGAGGTGCACGCCTCGATCCCGCCGCGCCTGGGCATCCGCACGTCCATCAGGATGATGTCCGGCAGCAGGTCGGCCGCCTTCTCCACGGCCTCCGCGCCGTCCCCCGCCTCACCGACGACCTGGATGTCCTCCTCGGCCGCGAGCACGATCTCCAGTCCGCGGCGGAACAGCGCGTGATCGTCCACCACAAGGACTCTGATCGGCTCCTTGCGTGGAGTGTCCGCGTCCGGGCCCATGCCGACGACGCCGCCGTCGGCATCCTCGTCCTGCATCGGTCCGAAGCTGTCCGCCATCGTTCCTCCCCCTGAAGGCTGTGGCCTGTGGTCCTGAGCCATCGCCAACCCAAGGCAACGGCCCACCGGTTGAGCCGTTGCCGCCATGATTCCATGCCCGGACGACACCGGGGTGCGGACGGGCGCGCGAAGCGGGCGCACACCGGTGCCCCTGGGGGCGCACACGCGCACCAGGGGCACCGGATGTGCTGTCGCCCGGCAGATCAGCCGCCGAGTGTCCCACCGGCCTCGGGGGAGGTGGTCTGGGTGACCATCGTGTCGGTGCTGAGGTGGATCACGCCGTAGTCATAGGCATGGCGCCGGTAGACGACGCTGGGTTCCTTGGTCTCGGAGTCGACGAACAGATAGAAGTCGTGCCCGACCAGCTCCATCTCGTAGAGCGCCTGGTCGAGGGTCATGGGCGCGGCCACATGGGTCTTCTCGCGGACGACGAGGGGGCCGTCACCCTGTACTTCCAGCGAGCCGATCTTCTTGGTGGGGACGGCTTCCCGCTCCTTTTCTTCGCCGGAACTCGCGCCGGTCCCGTTGAGTGTCGCCACGCCCGGGACGTGCTCCGGGACCTCGGCCGCCGAGATCCTGCGCGAGCCGCGCCGCGAGAAACGCTTGTCGTGCTGCTTGCGCAGCCGGGCGTCCAGCTTTTCCGCTGCCAGGTCGAGCGCCGCGTACGGGTCGCTCGCCGCCGCCTCCGCCCGGATCACCGGACCGCGGGTGCGCAGGGTGATCTCCACCCGGTCACTGCGGTCGGCCTGTCGGGGGTTGGGCTCCTTGGACACCTCGACGTCGAGGCTGATCACCTTGCCATCGAGCTTCTGGATCTTCTCCAGGTTCAGCTTCTCGGCCACGTGCTTCCGGAACCGCTCGGGCACCTCGGTCTTGCGGCCCTTGACGACGATGTCCACGCAGAACTCCGTTCCCGGATCACTCCGCCTCGGTGCGGAGTGTCTCCCTTTCGCACCAGGCCCCGGCGACGTCCGGAGCCTCGGACTCGGTGACGTCCACCTCCTCCCCCATGAGCGAGATCTCCAGTCCACCGGCGCGGGTGATTACGAGAAACCCACAGCACGGCAAATCGGATTCGAGAGGTGTGGCCTGCGGCTTTACCTCACAACCGAACATATCTCGCCCGGACGGATGTCGTCACCCTCTACCGCGCCATACCTCCATTCCGGGGAATTGCCCCTCCTATAACCTGCAACGACGCTCGTACTCAGTCAGTTCCGGTGCAATTCGAAAGCATCCGGTGATGCCGCGACGACGGCCGCGCACACCACGCCGGCGATGCCGTCGGCCCGGTCCCCGGCCGCCGTTCCCGGTGGCCCGCCGGACCGCCGACGCGCCCTCTGTCGATCGGGTCCGTCCCGCTGTTCTCCTCTCCTTTCCCGTGTCTCACCCAGGTACACGAACGCGTGCCCCGAAATACTCGATCCGGCCCCCGGCTCCGCTCGCACCGCGCGCGCCGCCTCGGTCAGCGACGCCCCTGTCGTCATCAGGTCGTCGACCAGGACGACCCGGGCACCGGCCAGCAGCCGGCCACAGCCCGGGGCCACCGTCAGCGCACCCTCGAGATTGGCCATCCGCTGCCGGGAGCCGAGCCCCGACTGGTCGGCCACCGCCCGCCGTTGCCTCAGTGCGGGAAGCACGCGGGCGGCTACCCCCGCCCGCCGTAGCTCACCCGCCGCCGCGTACGCGATCCGCCGGGCGGGATCATGCCCGCGGGCCCGCACGGCCCGCCGCGCGGACGGCACGGGAACGAGCAGCACCGAGCCGTCCCGGTCCCCGCGGTCTCCGGGCGGCTGAGCACCCGGCGGCGTTTCCCGGGCCCGGGGAACGGCCGCCCGCAGCCCTGCCCGCACCGCTCCCGCCAGGGCCTCGCCGAGCGGCCCGGAGAGGGCCAGGGCGCCCCGCTCCTTGTGTGCGAGCAGCGCGGCGCGCACCTCGTCCGCGTACCGGGCCGCCGCGTGCACCGGTGGCAGCCCGGCCGGCGCGGGCACCGGCCGCACCTCGCGCGGCGCGGACCCGCTCAGCGCCGTACGGCATGCGGCGCAGAGCACCGTACGAGACCTGCCGCATCCGCCGCACTCGGCCGGGAGCACGAGGTCGGTGAGGTCCTGCCACCAGTCCCGCATGGGCCCACTGTGCCAACCCCCGCCGCAGGCGGCCACCCCTGTGGATAACTCGGGGGACGGGGTCGGGGCGGGCCCGGCTCACCCCGGATAGACCGGTGCCGTCCCCTCCGTCACCTTCTGCCACTGCGCCCCCGCGGGCAGCCGTACGATCCCGTCGACGGAGTACGCCACCAGCGGCGCCAGTTCGTCCTCTGAGGCGGTGACGGCCTTGACGCCGGTCAGGGCCGCGGGCAGCGGCACGTCCGGCGTGGAGCCGTCGACGTCGACGTACTTCATCTGCTCCACACCCCCCTGCTCGCGCCCCACCACCACGAGCCGGCTGTCCCCGGCCCACGACATGGCCGTGACCTGCTCCAGCTCGGGCGTGGCCTCGCGCAGCTCCAGCACGGTCACCGTCGGGCGCTCCTGCGTCCCGCCGTCCGGCCTGCTCCGTTCGATCCGGCCGACCTGCAGGGACAGCCGGTCGCCCTTCTCCACGACGAGCGCGATCCGCACCCCGTCGGCGGCCACCCGGACCGCCCGCACCCGGCCGTCCAGCCCCGGCGTCCGCACCTCCAGCGGCTCGCCCGCGCCCTTCTCCAGCAGGTACAGCCGCGGTTTCGCGGGGTCACGGTCGGCCACCCACAGTCCCCCCTGGGCGTCCCAGCTGGGCGGGGTCAGCCTGTCCTGCTCGGTCTTGCCCGCGCTGCGCAGCACCGGGTCCCCGAGAGAGCTGCCCGACACCAGCGACGAGACGAACAGCGCCTTGCCGTCGATGGCCACGCCCGCCGCGGTGCGCTCGTCCCGTGCGACCGCCACCGAACGCAGCGCCTTCTCGCCGTCGCCCAGCGCCCCGGGCACCGGGTCCGGGTCGGTGTCGCTGTTGCCCGCGGCGATCCGCACGAGTCGGCGCTCCTCGTCGACGTAGTACAGATAGTCGGGCTCGTTCAGCGCCCCCCGCGTGGCGACGGTCTCGGCACCGTCCTTGAGCAGACACATCTGCCCCCCGTCGGCCCGCAGCTCGACCTCCTCCACGGCGGGGCTGAGACCGCGCAGCGTGAACAGCAGTTGCGCCGCCATCTCCTCGCAGCGGCCGGTGCCGACCTCGGCCGCCTTGTCGTTCAGCGGCACGGCGAGCCTGCCCCGGTCGTCCGGCGTCAGAGGGCCGGCGCCCTTCCGCAGCGCCGTCCCGGCGGGGAAGCTCGACCGGACGACCGGGTCCAGCCAGGTCGTGGGCCCGTCGATGAGGGAACGCACCATCCGGGTCGTGGGGTCGACGTTCCTGCGCACATAGACCGGGTCGGCGACCGC
This sequence comes from Streptomyces sp. NPDC052079, assembly GCF_040680275.1. Taxonomy (NCBI): domain Bacteria; kingdom Bacillati; phylum Actinomycetota; class Actinomycetes; order Kitasatosporales; family Streptomycetaceae; genus Streptomyces; species Streptomyces sp. NPDC052079. The sequence continues at coordinate 10,531 of NZ_JBFAWL010000020.1, read as the reverse complement.
TATGGGCAGGTCCGTGGCGGCGGTCTCCACGTTGTTCGAGGCGAAGTAGTACTTGTTGACGGACATGTAGTTGCGCTGGAAGTCCGACTTGCCCATCACGACGCCCTGCGGCACGGCGTCGATGCGCCACTGGCCGCTCTTCTCGTCCTTGGTGAGATGGACGATCTTGCTGTAGGGCCCGGAGGCGGGCGTGTACGCCTGCTCCGCGTCCACGGTGGCGACCTGGGTGCCGGTCAGGGTGTAGGAGAGGGCTCTCGTGTTCTCCCTGGCCGGGCGGTCGGCCAGGGCGCCCGGCCCGTTCGCCAGCACGGTGGTGGACAGCTCCGGCCGCCAGGTTTCCGACGCCTCCCGGGTCAGATACTGGCGCGCGGTCCTGTACTCGGGGTCGTCACTGGTCAGCGCCTCCAGGAAGCCCTGGACGATCTGTGTGGGGGTGGCGTCCTCACTCGGCGGCATGGCAAACACCCGCACCTGGGCCTCCTGCCGCGGTGTGGACTCCACGCCCCGCAGACCTCCGCTGTCGGGCATCGAGGCGCACCCGGCCAGCAGGACGACCCCGCCGGCGGCGTACGTCGCCGTCCGCACCGATGACCCCCGGCCGCGCCCCCTGCGCTCACCGCCCACGCGAAGCCTCCCCGTCCCTCTCCGCATCACGCGTCGCACCGCCACCGTCGGGTCCCTCGGCCGTCCGCTCCGGGTCCCCGGCATCGTCCGCCGGCCGCCACGCGGCCGCGTCGTCCCCGCCCGCGCCGAGCGGCGAAGGACCCTCGCCCGGCGCGCCGGGCGCCATGCGCGTACTCCCGGAAGTCCCGGAAGCGCTCCCGGGCCGTGCCACCACGCGCGCGCCGTTGCCGGGCAGCGCCGTGGGGTCGGCCGTGGGGGTCGCGGCCGTGGGCGGCAGGGGGAACGGGTCCCTGGCCGGGCTCTCGGCGCCCGGCTGCCGTACCGGCACCGTGGCGCTCTTCTCGCCGTCTCCGCCGCGCGGCAGACCGGCGTCGTCGAGCCCGCTGTTGCGCCGCGAGTCCTTCGGCTCCAGGGGTATCGGAGACCCCCGCAGCGGCTCGTCCGCGGTCCTGGGCAGCGTCAGCCGGAACTGCGAGCCGCCGCCCGGCTCGCCCCATGCCTGCAGCCAGCCGCCGTGCAGCCGCGCGTCCTCCAGGGCGATGGACAGCCCCAGTCCCGTACCGCCGGTGGTACGCGCGCGTGCCGGGTCGGCCCGCCAGAAGCGGCTGAAGACCCGGGTCGCCTCGCCGGGCTTGAGCCCGACGCCGTAGTCGCGCACGGCCACCGCGACCGCGCCGCCGGCCGCGGCCAGTTTGACCACGACGTCCCGGCCCTCGCCGTGCTCCACCGCGTTGACGACGAGGTTGCGCAGCACGCGCTCCACGCGGCGCGCGTCGGCCTCGGCGACGACGGGCTGCTGGTCGCCGACGATCTTGATGTGTGTGCCCTTGCGCTCGGCGAGCGGCTCCGCCCCGCTGACCACCCGCCGTACCACCTCGCGCAGGTCGATCGGTTCCGCCTCCAGTGCCGCCGCGCCCGCGTCGAAGCGGCTGATCTCCAGCAGGTCGGCCAGCAGCGACTCGAAGCGGTCCAGCTGGTCGGCGAGCAGCTCGGCCGACCGCGCGGTCACCGGGTCGAAGTCCTCGCGCGCCTCATGGATGACGTCGGCCGCCATGCGCACGGTCGTCAGCGGTGTCCGCAGCTCGTGCGACACGTCCGACACGAACCGGCGCTGCATCCGCGACAGGTCCTCGAGCTGGTTGATCTTCAGCTGGAGGTTCTGCGCCATCTTGTTGAAGGCCTCGCCCAGGCGCGCGATGTCGTCCTCGCCGGTGACCTTCATCCGTTCCTGGAGCCGCCCGGCGGACAGCCGCTCGGCGATCCCGGCCGCCATCCGTACGGGGGTGACGACCTGGCGCACGACGAGCCAGGCGATCGCCCCGAGGAGTACGACCACGAACAGCCCGGCGGTCGCCAGGGTGCCCTTGACCAGGCTCAGCGACTTCTCCTCCTGGGTGAGCGGGAAGAGGTAGTAGAGCTGGTACGGGTCGCCGTTGGGGTCGTTGACCTGCTTGCCGATGACCAGGGCCGGCTGGGACTCCCTGTCGTCGTTGTAGACGACGCGGGTGTAGCTCTGGGCGGCCGCGGTGCCGGAGTCGATCCGCTCCCGCAGGTCCGCGGGCACACTGACCGTCGGATTGACCTCACCGGAGGCCCGCGGTCCGCGCCCGCTGCCGCTCTCGCCGCCCGCGGGCAGGGTGACCACGTCGAAGGCGCCCTGACCGCCGCTGGAGAGCGAGGCCACGAGATCGCTCATCCACTGGATGACGCTCTGCGAGGGACGACCGTCCGGCGCGGTGTCCTCGTCGCCCGTGACGCTCACGTCCTCCTCGGCATGCTGTTTGGCCACGGCGAAACCGCCGGTGGCCTGGCTCTGCGACGCCCTCACCTTGGCGTCCAGCAGACCGTTGCGCACCTGGCCGATGACGACGAAGCCCAGCAGAAGGACCACGCCCAGGGACATCAGCAGGGTGGTGACGACGACCTTGAGCTGGATGTTGCGCCGCCACAGCCGCATGACGGGCAGCAGCGGCCGGCGCACCCAGCGCATGAACAGCCGAATGACCGGGCTGCCCTGGACGCCGCCCTCGAGCAAGCCGCCCTCGAACAAGCGTGCCCAGCCGGAGCCGGTCGCCTTCCGGCCGACAGGCCGCCCCGGACGGCCCCGGGACCGGCCGGGCGCCGAAGCGGCACTGTCACCGGACATGTCAGCTCGGTCCTGCCTTGTACCCGACACCACGGACGGTCACCACGATCTCCGGCTTCTCCGGGTCCTTCTCGACCTTGGAGCGCAGCCGCTGCACATGCACGTTCACCAGCCGGGTGTCCGCCGCGTGACGGTAGCCCCAGACCTGCTCCAGCAGCACTTCGCGCGTGAACACCTGCCACGGCTTGCGTGCCAGCGCGACCAGCAGGTCGAACTCCAGCGGCGTCAGCGCGATCGACTGCCCGTCCCGCTTCACGGAGTGTCCGGCCACGTCGATCACCAGATCGCCGATGGCGAGCTGCTCCGGCGCCGGCTCCTCCGACCTGCGCAGCCGCGCCCGGATACGGGCCACCAGCTCCTTGGGCTTGAACGGCTTCACGATGTAGTCGTCGGCCCCGGACTCCAGGCCCACCACGACATCGACGGTGTCGCTCTTCGCCGTGAGCATCACGATCGGCACCCCGGACTCCGCCCTGATCAGGCGGCACACCTCGATGCCGTCCCGGCCGGGCAGCATCAGATCCAGGAGCACAAGATCGGGTTTGGCCTCACGGAAGGCGGCCAGCGCCTTGTCGCCGTCGGCTACGAAAGACGGCTCAAAACCTTCACCGCGCAGCACGATGCCGAGCATCTCGGCCAGTGCGCTGTCGTCATCGACGACAAGGACTCGTCCCTTCATAAACGACATCATCCCATTAGCTAATCGTTACCTGGCGTGACCTGGCACACAACGCCGCCAAAGCCTCGTTTGTCACGGGCGAAACAGCGCCTTCCTCGGTGACGATCGCCGTCACCAGCTCGGGCGGTGTCACGTCGAACGCCGGGTTGTACGCCTGGGTCCCCAGGGGTGCCACCGGAATCCCGCCTCCCGCTTCCGTTCCGGCCACCGGCACCTGCGGTGCCGTGACCTCCGTCACCTCATGGCCGGGGCGTTGCTCCACCTCGATCGACGCCCCGTCCGGCGTCTCCGGATCCACCGTCGTCACCGGTGCCACCACGATGAACGGCACATGGTGGTACCGGGCGAGCACCGCGAGCGGATAGCTCCCCACCTTGTTCGCCACCGAACCGTCGGCCGCGATGCGGTCCGCCCCGATGAGCACCGCGTCCACCTCACCCGCCGCGAACAGCGATCCCGCCGCGTTGTCGGTGAGCAACGTGTACGCCATGCCGTTGCGGGCCGCCTCGTATGCCGTCAGCCGAGCACCTTGCAGCAACGGACGCGTTTCGTCCACCCACAGACGCCTGAGCCGCCCCGCGCGGTGCGCCGCCAGCGCCACCGCGAACGCCGTCCCCTCACCGCCCGACACCAGCGAACCGGTGTTGCAGTGCGTGAGGATCCGGTGCCCGCCGCCGGGCAGCAGCTCGTCCAGCAGCGCCAGCCCGTGCCCGGCCATCCGGCTACTGGCCTCGGCGTCCTCCCGGTGCAGCTGCTGCGCCGCGGCCAGCGCGGCCCCGGCCGCCTGCCGGGAATCGCCGCCACGGGCGAGCACCGCCTGGTACGCGCAGTGCGCACGGCGCACCCCTACGCCGAGGTTCACCGCGGTGGGCCGGGCGCTCTCCAGCGCCGCCGCCGCGTCGTCCACGTCGAAGCCCCGGATGGCCGCGAGCGCGACACCGTAGGCGCCCGCGATGCCCAGCAGCGGGGCACCGCGCACGGCGAGCGAGCGGATCGCCTCCACCAGCGCGGGCGCGTCCGTACAGACGAGTTCCACCTCCTCAGCCGGCAGCCGCGTCTGGTCGAGCAGGACCAGGACGGGGCCTTCGGGTGGCTCGTCCCAGCGCAGTGCCGGGATCTCTGTCGGCCGCTTGTCGTCGCCGCTGTCCGCGTACTGATCAGCCATGCGGCCAGTCTGCCCGCTGTCGCACCGACAATTGAAGGTACACAGCCCTCACCTCGGCCGGTCCCTTGATGACCACCCCATGGCACGATGGCTGCGAAGCTGCCGCCGCGACCGCGGACGGGCACCGTGAAGGAGCGACGATGAAAGACACTCCGGGCTGGGCCTCGCCCGGATCCGCCCCGTCCGAAGGGCAGGAACCGGGCGCGTCCGGACCTGCCGAGCCCGCCGGCCGCCCGGACCCCGAGCAGCCCGCCGACCAGCCCCAGCAGCCGGGACAGGCCCCGCAGGACCAGGGCGTGAAGTGGTCCAAGGACCAGCCACCGGCCGGCCAGTGGTCCGCCCCCACCGGCGGCACCGGCCCCACCGGCCCGGGCCAGGCTCCCCCGCCGCCCGGCGGCCCCGGCTGGGGCACCCCGCCCCCCGGCGGCCCCGGCGGCTACGGAGGCGGACCCGGAGGTCACGGTGCCTGGGGAGGCGGCTGGGGCGGCCCTCCGCCCGCGGCCAAGCCCGGCGTCATCCCGCTGCGCCCCCTCGGCGTGGGCGAGATCCTCGACGGCGCCGTCTCCACCATGCGCACCTACTGGCGCACCGTTCTCGGCATCGCCCTGACCGTCGCCGTCCTCACCGAGATCGTCGTCGTCCTGCTCCAGGGCCTGGTCCTCGACAACTCCAGCACCGAGGCGCTCAACGACCCCAGCGCCACGCTCAGCGAGCTGACCGACGCCATGGGCGACGCCCTGTTCAATACGGGCGTGGTCCTCCTGGTCACGCTGGTCGGCACGGTCGCCGCCACCGCCCTGCTCACCACGGTCACCAGCCGCGCGGTGCTCGGCAAGCCGGTCACCACCGCGGACGCCTGGCGGGATGCCTGCCCCCAGGTCGTCAAACTGTTCGGCCTGATCTGCCTGCTGCTGCTCATCACCGCCGGCATCATCACCGCGGGCGCGCTGCCCGGCATCCTCGTGTCCGTGGCGGCGGGCGGCGAGGTGGGCATCGCACTCACCGTCCTCGGCGTCATCTGCGCCGGTGTGCTCGCCCTGTGGCTGATGATCCGCTTCTCGCTGGCCTCGCCCGCGCTCATGCTGGAGAAGCAGGGCATCGTGAAGGCGATGAGTCGCTCCGCCAAACTGGTCCGTGGCTCGTGGTGGCGGGTGTTCGGCATCCAGCTGCTCGCGGGGATCATCGCCAACGTCGTCGCGTCGATCATCGTCATCCCGTTCACCTTCCTCGCCTCCGCCCTCAGCGGGGACGGCGTCACCGGCTTTCTCAACAGCGCCGGCGGCGACCTCGGCTGGACGTTCCTCATCGTGAGCGGCATCGGCTCCGTCATCGGCGCCACGATCACGTTCCCGATCACGGCCGGCGTCACCGTGCTCCTCTACATCGACCAGCGCATCCGCCGCGAGGCACTCGACCTCGAACTGGCCCGCGCCGCCGGCGTCCAGGCCCACGGCCCCGGCACCACCCCGGGGAGCTGACGGGGTGACCGCCACGGGGGGAGTTCTCACATCAGCGCAGGCCCTGCCCACGGCCGCCGACACGGCCGTACGCCTGCTGCTGCGCGGCGACGACGAACCGCCCATCACCCTCCCGCGCGACCCCGCGCGGGAGGCGGCCCGGCGCGAGCTGTCCAAACGCATGTACCACGAGAACGACCCCAGTTGGTTCCAACGCGCCCTCGACGCCTTCTGGGGGTGGATCGGCAAACTGTTCGACGCCGCCTCCACCGCGACCCCCGGCGGCACCCTTGGCCTGGTCGTCATCACCGCCGCCGTGATCGCCGTCCTGGGCGCCCTGTGGTGGCGCCTGGGCACCCCGCGCCGCCAACCGTCCTCGGCCCCCGCCCTGTTCGACGACCGCCCCCGCAGCGCCGCCGAACACCGCGCGGCCGCCGAGGCACACGCCGCCCAGGGCCACTGGAACCAGGCCGTCCAGGAACGCATGCGGGCCATCGTCCGCGCCCTGGAAGAGCGGGCCCGGCTCGACTCCCGCCCCGGCCGCACCGCCGACGAGGCCGCCGCGGAAGCCGGCCGCGCCCTGCCCGCCCACACCGACGGCCTGCGCGCCGCCGCCCGCGACTTCGACGACGTGACATACGGCGGCAGGGCCGCGACGCAGCAGTCGTACCGGCGGATCGCCGAACTCGACCGCGACCTGGAGCGCACCAAGCCGCAGCTCGCGAGCAGCAGCACCCGGAACACGGACACCACCACCCGCCAGGGAGCCGCCGGATGACGACCGAGGTCACGCTCCCATCCACCTCGGCCTCGCCCACCGCCCGCCAGGTGTGGATCCGCGGGCGAGGCATCGCCCTCGGGCTGGTACTGCTGCTCGCGGCGGCCGTCGCGATCGCCGTCATCCGCTCCGACGCCCGCCACGGCGAACTCGACCCCCGCTCCGCCGACCCCTACGGCAGCCGCGCCGTCGCCGCACTCCTGGCCGACCGGGGCGTGGACACCCGCGTGGTCGCCACCCTCGACGAGGCCGCCGACGCGGCCGGCCCCGACACCACCCTCCTGGTGGCGATCCCCGATCTGCTGACCCCCAGCCAGCAGACCCGGCTGCACTCCGCCTCCGTCCAGTCCGGCGGCCGCACCGTCCTGGTCTCGGCCGGCAGCTCCTCCGTGGAACGCCTCGCCCCCGGCGTCACCGCCGACCCCGCCACCAGCTTCGACTCCACTCTCGCCCCCGACTGCGAGCTGCCCGCCGCCCGGCGCGCCGGCACCGCCGACACGGGCGGCATCCGCTACACCACCACCCACCTCGACGCCGACGAGTGCTACCCCAGCGAGCGCCTGGCCACCCTGCTGCGTCTCCCGGCGCCGTCCGGGGACGGCGACACCGTCGTCCTCGGCTCGCCTGACATTCTCCTCAACCAGGAACTGGACCGTCACGGCAACGCCTCGCTCGCCCTGCAACTCCTCGGCTCCCGCCCCCATCTGGTCTGGTACCTCCCCTCGCTCGCCGACACCACCGCCGCCACCGAAGAGGAGGAGCGAAGCCTCTTCGACCTGCTCCCCTCCGGCTGGCTGTGGGGCACACTGCAACTCTTCATCGCCGCCGCCCTGGCGGCCCTGTGGCGGGCACGCCGGCTGGGCCCCCTGGTCCCCGAGAAACTCCCCGTGGCGATCCGTGCCTCCGAGACCGTCGAAGGCCGCGCCCGCCTCTACCGCAAGGCGAACGCCCGCGACCGCGCGGCGACCGCTCTCCGCTCCACCACGCGCACCCGCCTCGCCCCTCTCGTAGGCATCCCGGCCCCCCAGGCGCACGCACCCGAGGCCCTGCTCCCCGCCCTGTCCGCCCACCTCCAGGGCGACGGACAGTCCCTGCACGCCCTCCTCTTCGGCCCGCCACCCGCCGACGACGCAGCACTCATCAAGCTCGCCGACCAACTCGACGCCCTCGAAAGAGAGGTACGCCGTCCATGATGGACCCGACCACTGACAACGCCGCGCACACCGGGGACCCGGCCGCCGCCCGGGCCTCCCTGGAAGCCCTGCGCGCCGAGATCGCCAAGGCCGTGGTCGGCCAGGACCCCGCGGTGACCGGCCTCGTCGTCGCCCTGCTCTGCCGCGGCCACGTCCTCCTCGAAGGCGTCCCCGGCGTCGCCAAGACCCTCCTCGTCCGCGCCCTCGCCGCCACCCTGGAACTCGACACCAAGCGGGTCCAGTTCACTCCCGACCTGATGCCGAGCGACGTCACCGGCTCCCTGGTGTACGACGCCCGCACCGCCGAGTTCTCGTTCCAGCCCGGCCCGGTCTTCACCAACCTCCTCCTCGCGGACGAGATCAACCGGACACCCCCGAAGACCCAGTCCTCCCTGCTGGAAGCCATGGAGGAACGCCAGGTCACCGTCGACGGCACCCCCCGCCCCCTCCCCGACCCCTTCCTGGTCGCCGCGACCCAGAACCCCGTCGAGTACGAGGGCACCTACCCCCTGCCCGAAGCACAGCTCGACCGCTTCCTCCTCAAGCTCACCATCCCCCTCCCCTCCCGCCAGGACGAGATCGACGTCCTCACCCGCCACGCCGAGGGCTTCAACCCGCGCGACCTGAGCGCCGCCGGCGTACGCCCCGTCGCGACCGCCGCGGACCTGGAAGCCGCCCGCCGCGCCGTCGCCTCGACGGCCATCTCCCCCGAGATCACCGCGTACGTCGTCGACATCTGCCGCGCCACCCGCGAATCGCCGTCCCTCACGCTCGGCGTCTCCCCCCGAGGCGCCACCGCGCTCCTCGCCACCGCCCGCGCCTGGGCCTGGCTGACGGGCCGCGACTACGTCATCCCCGACGATGTGAAGGCCCTCGCCCTCCCCACGCTCCGCCACCGCGTGCAGCTCCGCCCGGAGGCCGAGATGGAGGGCGTCACGACCGACTCGGTCATCAACGCGATCCTCTCCCACGTCCCCGTACCCCGCTGATGGCCCTCACCGGACGCGCCGCCCTGCTCGCGGCACTCGGCTCCCTCCCCGTCGGCATCTGGGAACCCGGCTGGACGGGGATCCTCGCCGTCAACGCCCCCCTCGCGGTGGCCTGCGCCTGCGACTTCGCCCTGGCAGCCCCGGTACGCCACCTCGGCCTGACCCGCTCCGGCGACACCTCCGTGCGCCTGGGCGACACCGCGGACGTCACCCTGACGATCACCAATCCGTCCCGTCGGCCGCTGCGCGCCCGGATCCGCGATGCCTGGCCCCCGAGCAGCTGGCAGCCCGGTACGGAGGTGGCGGCATCCCGCCAGCGCCTGCTGGTCCCCCCGGGCGAGCGTCGGCGCCTCACCACCCGCCTGAGCCCCACTCGCCGCGGAGACCGCCACGCCGACCGCGTCACGATCCGCTCCTACGGCCCTTTCGGCCTCTTCGCCCGCCAGGGCTCACACAAGGTCCCCTGGGCGGTACGCGTCCTGCCGCCCTTCACCAGCCGCAAGCACCTGCCGTCCAAGCTGGCGCGCCTGCGCGGACTGGACGGCCGCACCAGTGTGCTGACCCGGGGCGAGGGAACAGAGTTCGACAGCCTGCGCGAATACGTCCCCGGCGACGACACCCGTTCCATCGACTGGCGCGCCACCGCCCGCCAGTCCGCGGTCGCGGTACGCACCTGGCGTCCCGAACGCGATCGCCACATCCTGCTCGTCCTCGACACGGGCCGCACCTCCGCGGGCCGAGTCGATGACGCACCTCGCCTGGACGCCTCCATGGACGCGGCACTGCTCCTGGCCGCCCTCGCCTCCCGCGCCGGCGACCGAGTCGACCTCCTGGCCTACGACCGCCGCCTGCGTGCCCTCGTCCAGGGCCGCACGGCCGGCGACGTCCTTCCGTCCCTCGTCAACGCCATGGCCACACTGGAACCCGAGCTCGTCGAAACCGACGCCCGGGGGCTGACGGCGACGGCACTCCGTACGGCACCTCGACGCTCCCTGATCGTGCTGTTCACGACGCTCGACGCAGCCCCCATCGAGGAGGGCCTGCTTCCCGTCCTGGCCCAGCTCACGCAGCGCCACACGATCCTGCTGGCATCGGTGGCGGACCCGCACACCGCCAGAATGGCCGAGGCACGGGGCAATGCCGACGCCGTCTTCGAGGCCGCGGCAGCGGCCCAGGCCCATGCGGAACGCGAGCGCACGGCGCAACACCTCCGCCGCTACGGCGTCACGGTCGTGGACGCGACACCGGAGGAGTTGGCGCCGGCGCTGGCGGACGCGTATCTCGCTCTCAAGGCGGCGGGACGTCTGTAATCCCCCGGGTGTGGCGGGGCGTGGATGGTTTTCCTACGCCTCCGTCACCCCTGAAACGCAGAAAACCCCGCACCGTTACGGTGCGGGGTTTCCCCAATAATTGTTCGGCGGCGTCCTACTCTCCCACAGGGTCCCCCCTGCAGTACCATCGGCGCTGTAAGGCTTAGCTTCCGGGTTCGGAATGTAACCG
>NZ_JBFAWL010000019.1:0-133330 GCF_040680275.1 Streptomyces sp. NPDC052079 | reverse complement strand
CCCCACCGGCCTCCCCCGCCGCCCCCCCACCCGGCCGCGGGGGCGTCCTCGCGGGCAGCCGCCGGCGCCGTGTTGCCGTCACTCGGTCACACCTTCTGCCACAGCGCCGGTGTGTCGGCGGGCGTCCACGCGCCCTGGGCCTGGTGGGTCTGCAGGCACTGGTAGGTCGCACCGTCGTGGGTCACGGTCGTTCCCGCCTCGTAGACCCGGCCCGCCGTCCATGCCTGCCCGCCGTCCTCCGGCGCCGGTGCGGTCTGCGCGTTGGCGGTGGTCAGCGTGAGCCCGTAGTCGCTCAGGATCGGGTTCACCGGCTGGTAGTACGTCGTGCCGCCGCTGGTGCAGTCACCGGTACCGCCGGAGGTGACACCCTGCGCCTGGGCGCCCGTGAGATACGGCCCGCCGGAGTCGCCCGGCTCGGCGCACACCGTCGTCCGGGTCAGCCCGTCGACCGTGCCCTCGGGGTAGCGCACGCTCGTGCCGTGCTGCTCGATCGTCCCGCAGTGCCATCCGGTGGTGGACCCGGACCGGCACACCGACGCCCCGACGAGGGCCTGCACCGAGCCCATCACCCGCACCTCCTGACCGTCCTGCGCCTTCACGCCGGGCGTGGGCGTCCACTGCTCGCCGGTGGCCACCCAGGCCATGTCCTTTCCGGGGAACGTGGAGGCCCGAAAGGTGCCCTGCGCGGTGCGGTCGTAGCCGGTGGTCGTGTCCCCCGCCTCGCCGCAGTGCCCGGCGGTGGCGAAGCCCCCCTGGTCGCCCTGGGTGACGGAGAAGCCGACGGTGCACCGCGCGGAGTCGTTGATGTAGAAGGCGTCACCGCCGGTGATGTCCTGCAGCAGACGCGGCCGCAGCGTCGTCATCCGCACGCCGACGTCCTCCCCTTCGAGGCCCGCGGCCTCGACGAAGGCGGTGCCGGCCTCCTGACTGGTCGCCTCCACCATGATCCGGTTCCTCGGCACGTCGATGTACCAGACGGGCGCGTCAAGCGAATTGACGCGTGGAGCCGCCGCGTCCAGTTTCGCCTTGTCCGCCTGCAGCTCGGCCAGCGTCCGCTCGACCACCTTGGCCCGGGCGCCCTGCGCCTCGATCGCCGCCGTGTCCTTGGCGTCGGTGGTCGCGACCATGAGCTCCGCGGAGGTGTCGCCGTTCACCCAGGCACCAGCGAACCGCTCACCCAGGGCGATGCGCAGCCGGCCCGCCCGGGCGCCCGCCTCCGCCTCGTTGACCAGCCGTTCGGAGGCCTGCTGCTCGTTCAGGCCCAGGTCGCGCTGGAGGGCGCCGAGCAGATGGGGCGAGGGCCGGTCGGCACCGAGCGTCTGGGACGCGGTGGGCGCCGCCCCCGACGCCGGCGTGGGATCGGCCGCCGCGGCGGAGGGAAGTCCGGCGAGGACGAGGGCGCCGAGTGCCGTGAGTGCCGACCGGCGCACGGTCCGGACATGACTGGGGACCATTCGGGACGTCTCCTTCGTTGAGGGCGGCGAAGCTGCCGAGGGGACTTAGGCCTTTCCCGGCGCGCCCGACGGGATGTCAGAACACGCCCCCGTTAGCGCGTTGGGGACTTCGATGCAGCCATGTGCAGTACAACCGCGACACCGGCCGCACCCCGAACGGCTCAGACGGGCGTCAGACCCGGGGAGCCCGCCTCCGTGACGAACGAGGCCGCCGTGGAGACCGGAGCGCCGGGCGTCGTCACGGCCGGGACGATCCGGAAGTCGGCGCGGGCGTGCTCCCGGTTCAGCTCGACCCGGACGTAACCGCGCCGGCCGTCGTAGAACCTCAGATGCGGATTGGCCCGCATATAGGTGTCCCAATTGGCCGGGTGCTCGGCCCCGTTCCGGCCGCTGGCCACGGACGTGCAGGTCAACTCCGAACCGAGGGTGGGGGAGTCGGGATCGTCGAAGTCGTCCTTGATGTCGAAGGCGTACGCCACATGGACGTCACCGGTGAGGACCAGCCAGTTCTCGACGCCGGCCGCCTTCGCGCCCGCCATGAGACGGCCCCGGTTGGCGCGGTAGCCGTCCCAGGCGTCCATCGACATCCTGGCCTCGGCGTTCAGGTCCAACTTGCGTTGGGAGAAACACACCTGCTGGGGCATCACGTTCCACAGCGCCGTCGAGGCGCCCCACCCGTCGAGCAGCCACCGCTCCTGGGCGTCCCCGGTGAGGCTGCGGCCCGGATCGTCCGACTCCGGCCCGGGGACGTGCGGATTGTCGTGGTAGGCCTGGTCGTCGCGGTACTGGCGGGTGTCGAGGATGTCGAACTGGGCGAGCGTGCCCCAGTGCAGCCGGCGGAACAGCTGGGCGTCGGGGCCATCGGGCAACTGGTCGGCGCGCAGCGGCTGGTTCTCCCAATAGGCGCGGTAGGCGGCGGCCCGGCGGGCCAGGAACTGCGCCGGATCGCTGCCGTTCTCGTCCGCGGCGGCCGCGTAGTTGTTCTCCGTCTCGTGGTCGTCCCAGGTGACGACGAACGGGTGCGCGGCGTGCACGGCGCGCAGGTCGGGGTCGCTCTTGTAGAGCGCGTACCGCATCCGGTAGTCCGCCAGGGTCGTCGTCTCCCGGTTGAACTCGGCCGGCAGCACCACGTCGGAGTAGTTTCGGGCGCCGCCCGCGGAATCGACGGCGTACTCGTACAGGTAGTCGCCGAGGTGGAACACCACGTCGACGTCCTCCCGGGCGAGATGCCCGTGCGCGGTGTAGTAGCCGTCGTGGTACGCCTGGCAGGCGACCGCGGCCAGCCTCAGGCGCGCGGTGCCGTCGCCGGCCGGGGGAGCGGTACGGGTACGCCCGGCCGGGCTGATCCAGGTGCCCGTGCGGAAGCGGTAGTAGTAGTGGCTGCCGGGTTCCAGACCCTGCACGTCGACGCGCACGCTGTGCGCGTACTCGGGGTGCGCGAGGACGGTGCCGCGCCGCACGACCAGGGCGAACGACTCGTCGAGGGCGACCTCCCAGGAGACCTCCACCTGCTGCTGTCCCAGGCCGCCGTCCGGTTCGAACGGGGCAGGCGCCAGCCGAGTCCAGATCAGCACCGAGCCGGGCAGCGGATCCCCGGAGGCGACCCCGAGGGTGAACGGGTCCTCGGCGATCCGGGCCGCGTCGAGCCGGGGAGCGGCGAAGGCGCCGCGCGCGGGCAGGTTGGTGGTGAAGGCGAGGGCGGCGGCGGAGACAGTCAGGAAGCGACGACGGGCCAACTGCCGTGCGGCGGTGCTCAGTACGGCGTCGTGCGGCGTGGAGGCGAGCGGGGACGATGGTCCGGGACGGCCCGACAGCGCCATCTGAGGTCCTCTCCTGAGGCGGATCGATCGGACGGGCGCAGGCCGGCAGCGGGCGGACACGGGCAGGCGAGCGCTCCGCGCGCGGGCCGGTGCCGGCCACGGGACGCGGAGCCTGCATGCTAAACAGATGAAATGTGCATAAACGGCGTGACGTGCGGGGTGTTCACACGGGAGGCCGTACGCGGGAGCCGCCGGGCACACCGTACGCGGGAGCCGCCCGGGCACACACGAGCGCCGCCGGCAGGCACCGACGGCGCGGGGAGCGGGTCCGTTCAGCCGGTGCCCGCGCTCACCCGTTCACGGACCGGCAGGTGGTATACGTGGAAAGCCCGCCCGATGACGGGCTGCGCGACGTTGCGCACCTTGACCCCGCCCGTGGTCATGCCGTGCTCGGTTCCGGCATGCGCGTGCCCGTGCACCGCCAGGTCGGCGCCGGCCGTGTCGATCGCCTCGGCCAGCAGATAGCTGCCCAGGAACGGATAGATCTCCAGCGGCTCCCCGGCCAGGGTCTCCGGCACGGGGGAGTAGTGGGTGAGGGCGATCCGCACGTCGCAGCCCTCCTGGGCCAGCTTCTCCAGGGCGGCCCGCAGACCGTCGGCGCAGCGCCGGGAGACCCGGACGAACTCCTTCATCACCGGCTCGCCGAACTCCCCGGCGCTCGCCCCGACGAATCCGCCGCCGAAGCCCTTGGTTCCGGCCACCCCGACCCGCACGCCCCCCACCTGCAGCACGGCCGACTCGCCCTCCAGGACCTCGGCTCCGGCCTCCCGCAGCACGGCCGTGACCTCGTCCTGCCGGTCGTCGTGGTGGTCGTGGTTGCCGAGCACCGCGACCACGGGGACACCCAGTCCCCGGATCTCGTCGGCCACCACCCGCGCCTCCTCGAGCGTGCCGTGCCGGGTGAGGTCTCCGGCCAGCAGCAGCAGGTCGGCGCACTCGGGCAAGGTGTCGAACGCCGGCCGGAGAATGCCCCGGGTCTCCGGACTCATGTGGATGTCCCCGACGGCCGCGATCCGGATCATGACAGCTCCTCCGCGTGGTCGGGCGACGAGGGCTCGCTGACCACGATGTCGCAGTGCACCTCGAGCCCCGCGAGCTCCTCGCGCACCAAGTCCAGGACCTCCTCGCGGTAGCGGGCGGAGGGAACGGTCCCGGTGACCAGTACGTTCCCGCCGCGGACCTCCACCCGCACGCCGAGTTCGCCGAGTTCACCGGAGGCGAGCCGGTCCTTGAGGTGGGCGACGCGGTACTCGGGACTCCGCGAGGCAGGCGGGCCGGACGCGGAACCGGCGTCGTGGGTGCTCATGAGCGTTCCTTCCGCGGACGTTCAGATGACGTTCAGGCGTTCCAGGAGGAAGAAGAAGGCGGCGGGCATCGGCTCGTCCCCGGTCTCACGGCGGACCCGCTCCCAGTCGACCTTCTCCCGCAGGGCGCGGGCGATGGGCAGCACCGCCCCGAAGTCGCAGTGGTGCTCCGAGAAGGCGGCCACCAGGCCCGCCAGCAGATCCGTGGGATCCAGGACCGGCATGCGCACCGACTCCACCGGCAGCTCCTGCGCCCGGCGGAGCATCTCGGTGGAGACGGGACGGTGCGCCAGCTGGAAAATGATGTCCACGTCCTGGCCGAAGCAGCTGGACTTGATCAGCCAGTCCTCGGGAGGCGTGTAGACCGTCAGCCCGGCCTCGCGGAGCGTGGCGGCCACGGCCTCGGCGTCCTCCGGCAGCACGCAGAAGTCGACGTCGTGCTGGAGGTTTCCGCTGCCGCCGTGGGCGTGCACGGCGACGCTGCCGGCCAGCGCGAAGAGGTGCCCGCCCCGCTTCAGCACCGCGCCCACCTGCTTGGCCGCCTCCAGGATGGCCTGATTGCGGTCCCGGGGCAGCTCCGGGCCCTCGTCCTCCAGCGGGGCCCGCATCTCGCCCCGCGTGTCGAGCGGAGGTGTCTCGCCCGGGGCGTCGGAGGCCAGACGGAGGTCCGGGGTCGCCGGGCGCCGGGTGAGCGCCGCGTCCTCGCCGTTCTCCGTCATGACCCACTCCCTCCGGCCGGCCGGACGGTCCGTACGGCCGCTGTGCCCGGCTCCCCGCCCGGGACAGCCCTGTGTGCCTGCACCTAGTACCCGGCGTGCCCCTTCCGACACGGAGACGGCCCCGGGACGGCTGGGGCCTGTCCGGCGGATCGTGTCGGGGGAAAGGGGCGGCGCTGTGCAACCCAGGTGAGCGGGGTCTGGTGCGTCCAGATGCAAGGCGGAGGAGGGAGTCGGCGGCCGACGACAACGCCGTAGATGGGCATGCCAGACCCGGCGTCCCCGGCATGATCCGTCGGACAGGCCCCAAGTCCCGGCGGCCGGCCACCGGGGCCGCGGGAAGGAACCGGCTCGGGTGTACTGGAAAAGCGCTTGCGGTGATATCGGTTGAATATGGGGCAAAAGGCAGGGAAGTCAATGGGTGCCCCTGAGGGATCCGCTCGTGGAGGTCGACATGGACCAGGCCCCGTCTCACTCGTCGGATCTTCCGCAGCCCCTGCGCGCGGTCGCCTCGGGACTGCGGCGTCTGCCGGGCGGGCAGCAAGTGGTCAGGGTGGCCGGCGGCACCCTCGACGCCATCGGCGCAATCTCCCCGCGCGGACGGCGGATCGCCGTCTACACGGGAGCCGGGGTGCTCGGAGCGGCCGGTGTCGTGGAGTGGCCGGTGGCGCTCACCGGCGCGGCGGTCGCCTGGCTCACCCGGCCGCGCCCCACGGACCGGCCGGACGGCGAACAGGCCACGCCGGCACCGGCCGACGAGACCGGCGAGCCCGGCACACCGGACGATGCCCGCAGGCACGACGACCGCGACGCGGAACAGCCCGAGGGCCCCGGCGACCGGCTCGCCCCGTCCCGGAACCACGACGAACGGACCGAACGCCCGGTGCACGAACAGCCCGCGAAGGTGGGCGACACCGCCACGGCCGAGGGCCTGAAACACGTGGCCGAGGCCATCACCAACCACGACTCGCCCTCCGACCGGCGCACCCGCTGAGCCACGATCACGGGACCCCCAGATGCTCACACGCTTCGACGTCGCCCCGCTCGCCGGTGCCGTCGCGGGAGCCGCCGCCGGCGCCGCCCGCGGCACCGCGCAGGGCATGACGTCCGTCCACGACACCACGCGCCGCCTGGGCAACGTCGCCCGCAACGCCCTCGGCGGCGGCCGGCACTGGCAGGCCGGACACCGCGTCCACCTGGCCCTACGGCACCCCGAAGGCGGCATCGCCCCCCTCGCCCGCAAGGCCGCCGCCGAACTGCTCGAGCACCCGGACGTGCTGACCGCGTACTGGGACGAGGGACTGTCCCGCCTCGTGGTGACCGCCGTGACGGACGCGGCCACCGACCGCGTGACCGAGCACGCCGTCGCGCTCGCCGCCCGCCTCGGACTGACCGAGGACGCGGACCCCGAGGAGGAGGACCCGACCGCGCATCCCGGCGACCCCCGCGACGTACGGATCGCCGCCGCCGCGCTGCTGCTGGACGCCGCCGGCGCGGCCGGTGCCCTGGCGGGCCGGTCGCTGCGCCTGCCGCCCACCCCCAAGGCGATCATCGCCGGCGTCACCCTGCTGCGCGAGAACCCCCGCTTCCGCTCCGTGCTGCGGCAGCGGTTCGGCAGGAGCGGCATGGAACTCCTCCTCGCCGCCGCCAACGCCGCCGCGCACGGCGCGGCACAGTCCCCCATCGCCCTGGTCCTGGACGGCCTGCTGCGCACCGGCCAGCTGACCGAGGCGACGGCCAGGGCCGCGGCCTTCGAGGCCCTGCACGACGACGTCTGCGTCGAGGAACGCACCAGCCTCCCCTGCCCCACGGACATCCGCCCGCCCCTGCGGGTCACGCCCGCCCAGGCGTACGCCGCCCACGCCGGCACCGGGAGCGTCGTGGGCGCCGCCGCCACCCTCCTCGTCACCCACGACACCGGGGAGGCGGCCGAAGCGGTCCTGGCCGGATCCCCCAAGGCGGCACGCTACGGCCCCGCCGCCTTCAACACCCTCCTCGGCACCCATCTGGCCCGCTCCGGCGTCCTGGTGCGCAGCGGGGAACGGCTGCGGCAGCTGGAGATCGCCGACTCCCTCGTCCTGCACGCCGACGCCCTGCGGGGCCACGCGCCGTCCGCCGACGGCACTGCCCCTGACGAGTTCCACGACCCCGTCGACCCCTGGGCCGAGGGCGTTCTCGACGCGGCCCGCCGGGCGGGACTGCACGTCGTGGTCAGCGGCGGCTCCGACCTGAAGGACATCACCCGCCTCGCCGACGAAGTCGCCCCCGCCGACCTGCCGTTCGGCGACGTCGTACGGGCCCTGCAGAACGACGGGCACATCGTGGTGAGCGTCGCCCGCGTGTCCGCCCACGGGGACGACGACGTCGCGGGCGGCCTGCCCGCGGGCGACGTGGCGATCGCCCTCACCGACCGGCGCTCGGCGATCGCCTGGGGCGCCGACGCGCTCGCCCCGAACGGTCTGGCCGACGTATGGCGCCTGCTGACCGCGATCCCGCCGGCCCGCCGGGTCGGCCGCCGTTCCCAGACGCTCGCCCGGGCGGGCGCCACCCTGTCCGGTCTCCTGGTCGCCCGCGGCGGCACCCCCCACGGCCGGATCTGGCAGCGGCTCACCCGGCACGCCCCGGTGAACATCGCCGCGGCGGCCGCCCTGCTCACCGGCTGGACCGAGGCCGTACGCGTGGCCCGCGCCGCACCGCCCGAGCCCCGGCTGCACGTGCCCTGGCACGCCCTGGAACCGCACCGGGCGCGCGCACTGCTGCGCGACGCCCGCACCGACGCCGAGCCCGAAGGGCTCACCCTGCTCGCCGGCCGGACCCGGCAGCGGGCGGCACGGCTGACCCGCACGCCCGCTCTCGCCCCCGCCCGCTGGACCTGGCAGGCGGCGGGCGCCGTGCGCCGCGAACTCGACGACCCGCTCACCCCCGTCCTGGCCACCGGAGCGGTCGCCTCGGCGCTGCTCGGCTCGCTCGTCGACGCACTGCTCGTGCTCGGCGCCATGGACATCAACGCGGTGGCCGGCGGACTGCAGCGGCTGCGCGCCGAACGGGCACTCGCCCGGCTCGCCGCCCGCCAGCAGCCCAAGGCACGCCGCCGGACCACCGGCAGCCGCACGGTCACCGTCGACGCCGCACGGCTGCGACCGGGGGACCGGATCAGCATCGGCGCCGGCGACGTCGTACCGGCGGACGCGCGGCTGCTGGAGACGGAGGGTCTGGAGGTCGACGAGTCGTCGCTCACCGGCGAGTCCCTGCCCGTGACCAAGGACCCGGAACCCACACCGGGCGCACCGGTCGCCCGGCGGACCTGCATGGTCTTCGAGGGCACCACCGTGGTGGCGGGCCGGGCAGAGGCGCTCGTGGTCGACACCGGCGACCACACCGAGGCCGGCCGCGCCGTCGCCCTGGCCGCGCGCACTCCGCCGCCCGCCGGTGTCCAGGCACGCCTGCAGGAACTGACCCGCAAGGTCCTGCCCGTCACCCTCACCGGCGGCGCACTGGTGACCGGGCTGTCCCTGCTGCGCGGCACCCCGATACGGCGTGCCGTCAGCGGCGGTGTCGCCGTGGCCGTCGCCGCCGTGCCCGAAGGGCTGCCCCTGGTCGCGACCGTCGCCCAGATGGCCGCCGCCCGCCGGCTCTCCCGGCGCGGCGTGCTGGTGCGCACCCCGCGCACCCTGGAGGCGCTCGGCCGGGTCGACACCGTCTGCTTCGACAAGACCGGCACCCTCACCGAGAACCGGCTCCGTCTGGTCCGGGTCGCCACCGCCGACGGCACCGTCCTCTTCCCGGGCGCCGCCGACGCCGTACCGGTCCTCCGCATGGCCGCGCGCGCCTGCCCGCAGGAGGAGACGGCGGACGGCCGCCGGGTCGCGCACGCCACGGACGAGGCGGTGCTCGACGCCGCCCCGCCCGACGACAGCTGGACCGCCGAGGGCGAGCTGGCCTTCGAGGCGAGCCGCGGGTACGCGGCGGCGGTCGGCCGGGACGGCGATACGGACGCCGGTCCGCTCCTCGTCGTCAAGGGCGCCCCGGAGACGGTGCTCCCCGCTTGCCGGGACCTGCCCGACGAGGCGGCCGGGACGGCCCACACCCTGGCGGGACAGGGGCTGCGCGTCCTCGCCGTCGCCCGGCGTCCGTGCCGGGAGGCCGACACCGAGGCCGAGCTCGAAACCGGACTCGACGGCCTGGAGTTCGCCGGGCTGATCGCCCTCGCGGACGTGCCGCGCGACACCTCCCAGGAACTGCTCACCGAACTGCGCAGGGCCGGCATCCTGCCCGTCATGCTCACCGGCGACCACCCGGAGACCGCCCGCGCCATCGCCCTCCAGCTGGGCTGGCCGGAGGGCACCCATGTGGTCACCGGGGACGAACTCGTCGCCATGGGCCGGGCCGACCGGGTCCGCGCGCTGCACGGCGCCGGAGTGGTCGCCCGTGTCGCTCCCGAACAGAAGCTCCATGTCGTGGAGGCCCTGCAGCAGGCCGGCCGGGTGGTGGCCATGGCGGGCGACGGCGCCAACGACGCCGCCGCCATCCGCGCCGCCGACGTGGGCGTCGGCATCGAGGCCCGCGGCTCCGCGGCCGCCCGCAACGCCGCCGACATCGTGCTCACCACCGGCGACCTCTCGGTGCTGGTGGACGCCGTGAGCGAAGGCCGCGCGCTGTGGCGCAGCGTCGCCGACGCGGTGAGCATCCTCATCGGCGGCAACGCCGGCGAGGTGGGCTTCAGCGTGCTGGGCACCCTGCTCGCCGGTTCCTCACCGCTGTCCACCCGTCAGCTGCTCCTGGTCAACCTGCTCACCGACATGTTCCCGGCCATGGCCGTGGCCATGACACCGAGCGACGACCCGTCGACCGCCGCGCACGCCGCGACCGGCCCGATGGGCCTCGACGTGCTCGGCGCACCGCTGCTGCGCTCGATCCGCCGCCGCGGCGTCACCACCTGCCTCGGCGCGGTCACCGCCTATCTGATCGGCCGTCTCACCCCCGGCACCGAACGCCGCTCCACCACGATGGCCCTGTGCGGAGTGGTCGGCGCCCAGCTGGTGCAGACCCTCACCGGACGCCGCCACAGCCCTCTGCTGTGGGTGACCGCCCTGGGCTCCGCCGCGGTGCTCGCCGCCCTGGTCCAGACGCCCGGCGTCAGCCACTTCTTCGGCTGCGCCCCCCTGGGGCCCGTCGCCTGGCTCGGCGTCGCCCTGGCCATCACCCTGTCCGCCCTGGCCCCCCGCCTGGAACGCCTCGAAGCGGTACGCCGCCTCTACGATCTGGCCGCCCGCCTCGCCCTCCGCCTCGGCGACTCCGTGCGGCAGACCCGCCACCTGCTGGGCAGCGGCATCGCCCGGCCGGTGGCCTGACCGGCCGCCCGCCTCGAGAGGACACCGGGGGCCGTTCGGCCCGAGCGGATCCGCCCTCCTGCGGCCAGACTGGAAGAGGAGGACGGTCCCGGCACCCCCCGGGTCCCTCCGACGCAGGCGGGCGCGGGCGCGCCCGGTGCCGGGGCCCGCCGCACAGCGAGAAGGGTGAGATCGGCATGAAGGGCTACGTCTTCCACGGCCCCGGGCACTCCGCCTGGGAGGAGGTCCCCGACCCCGAGATCAAGGAACCCGGCGACGCGATCGTCCGCGTGGACGCCGTCACCATCTGCGGGACCGACCTGCACATCCTCAAGGGCGACGTGCCCGAGGTCCGTCCCGGAACCGTCCTCGGCCACGAGGCGGTGGGAGAGATCGTCGAGACCGGTGCCGACGTCCGCACCGTACGCCCCGGGGACCGGGTCCTGGTCTCCTGCATCTCCGCCTGCGGGCGCTGCGGCTACTGCCGCGAGGGCATGTACGGCCAGTGCCGGGGCGGCGGGGGCTGGATCCTCGGCCACCTGATCGACGGCACCCAGGCCGAATACGTACGGGTCCCGTACGCCGACCTCTCCGTGTACCCGCTGCCCGGCGCCGTCGCCCCGGAGGACGCCGTGCTGCTGGCCGACATCTTCCCCACGGCCTACGAGGTGGGCGTGCTCAACGGACGGGTACGTCCCGGCGACACCGTCGTCGTGGTCGGCGCCGGGCCGATCGGGATCGCGGCGGTCGCCACCGCCCGGCTGTTCGCGCCCGAGCGCATCGTCGCCGTCGATCTGGCCGCCTCCCGGTTGCAGGCGGCGAAGGAGTTCGGCGCCGACGCCGTGGCCGACGCGACCGAGGCTCCCGAGCAGCTGGTCGAGGACCTCACCGGCGGGCTCGGCGCGGACGTGGTCATCGAGGCGGTGGGCGTTCCGGAGACCTTCGAACTGTGCGCCCGCATGGTGCGGCCCGGCGGACACCTGGCCAACGTCGGTGTGCATGGTGCGCCCGCCACCCTGCACCTCGAGGACCTGTGGATCAAGAACATCACCATCACCACCGGGCTCGTGGACACCCACTCGACTCCGACCCTGCTGCGGATGGCCGCCGCCGGACGGCTGCCCACCCGTCAGCTGGTCACGCACACGTTCCCGCTCGACCACATGCAGGAGGCGTACGACGTCTTCGGCAACGCCGCCGAGACCGGGGCGCTCAAGGTCGTGCTGGGGGTGCCGCAGCACGAGGTGGTCCCCGTCCACCCGACGGTCTGACCTAACCCCGGGCCGGCCGCCGCCCGCCCCGGGAGCGCCGCCGGGAGGGCCGTTCGGCCCATGCCGGACCGGGCGCGCAGGGTCCACCCTGGAGGAGCGGCGCCGTTCGGCACTCGCGCGAGGAGGTGACCTCCCATGGCGAGGACACACGGTACGACGCCACCGCGCAGGGTGCGGCTGTGGCGGTGGCGGAGGAACCCGCTGCGCCGCCGCAGCGATCTGGTCGAGGCCTGGCTGCTGCTCGCCACGCTTGTTCTCGCCCTGCTGGGCGGGGCGTTCGCCGGGCTGGCGGCGGCCGGAGGAGTCGACGCGGCGCTCGGCGACCGCCGCGAGCGGAGCCGCCCCGTACCGGCCGTACTGGTCGAGAACGCCCGGGATGCCACGTCCGCACCCGTGACGGAGGACGGGAACGGCGGCGTCTGGGCGAAGGTCCGGTGGACGGCCCCGGACGGCAACACCCGGACGGGCCGGGCCGAGGTCGAACCGGGAAGCCGGGCGGGCGCCGAGGTCACCGTGTGGAACGACGCCGCCGGCAGGCTCGTGTCCGCGCCGCCGGAGGGCGCCGAAGCGGGGTTCCAGATCGTCATGGCCGGGAGCACGGTCGGCATCGGCACCGGCGGGCTGATCCTGCTCGGCGGATGGCTCGTCCAGTCCCGGCTACGGTGGCGGCGCCTGGCCGAGTGGGAGGCCGAGTGGCGGCAGGTCGAGCCGTCGTGGCGGAAGCGGATGATCGGCTGAGCGCCGGACGGCGGACCCGGAGGGCCGGGCACGGCCGAGCATGAGCATGGCATGAGCTGCCGAATTGCAAAATTTAGCAATTGCCTACATGCTTGAGTCCGTCGTCCAGCCGAGAGTGAAGTCGAGGGGCCGTGTCCGTACCGTTGTCACCGGCCGGAGCCCGGTCCCGGATCACCGCACTGCTGCCTACCCGCGCAGACCTGGACCAGATACGCCGCCACCCCCGGCGTGACCTGCTCGCGGGCCTGACCGTCGCGGTCGTCGCGCTGCCCCTGGCGCTCGGTTTCGGTGTCTCCTCCGGACTCGGCGCAGAGGCGGGGCTGGCCACCGCCGTGGTCGCCGGCGCACTGGCGGCCGTGTTCGGCGGTTCCAACCTCCAGGTCTCCGGGCCAACCGGGGCGATGACGGTGGTGCTCGTGCCGATCGTCGCCGACCACGGGCCCGCGGGCGTCCTCACCGTCGGTCTGATGGCGGGCGCCATCCTGGTCGCGCTGGCGCTGCTGCGCGCCGGGGGCAGCATGCGGTACGTGCCGGCGCCGGTGGTGGAGGGCTTCACGCTCGGCATCGCCTGCGTCATCGGGCTCCAGCAGATCCCGAACGCCCTCGGCGTACCCACGCCCGAGGGCGAGCGGGTCCTGGTGGTGGCCTGGCGGGCCGGACAGGACTTCGTCCGCGACCCCCACTGGACCGCACCGGCGCTCGCGCTCGCGGTGGCGGCCGTGATGCTGCTCGGGGCGCGCTGGAAGCCCACCGTCCCCTTCTCGGTTCTCGCGGTGATCGCGGCCACGGCCGTGGTCCAGGTCGGGGGCCTGGACGGGGCACGGCCCATCGGCGACCTCCCCGCCGGCCTGCCCACGCCCTCGCTCTCCTTCGTCGACACCGGCGCCCTGGGCAGCCTGCTCGCGCCCGCCCTGGCGGTGGCGGCGCTGGCCGCCCTGGAATCGCTGCTGTCCGCCTCCGTCGCCGACGGCATGACCGTCGGACAGCGGCACGACCCCGACCGCGAACTGTTCGGGCAAGGCCTCGCCAACATCGCCGCCCCGCTGTTCGGCGGGGTCCCCGCCACCGGCGCGATCGCCCGTACCGCGGTCAACGTCCGTACCGGTGCCACCTCGCGCCTGGCCTCGCTCACGCACGCCGCCGTGCTCGCCGTGATCGTCTTCGCGGCCGCCCCGCTGGTGTCGCGGATCCCCCTCGCCGCCCTCGCCGGTGTCCTGCTGGCGACGGCGGTCCGCATGGTCGAGGTCGGTTCGCTGCGCGCGATGACCCGCGCCACCGGCTCCGACGCGCTGATCCTCGTCCTCACCGCGGCCGCCACGCTCGTACTCGACCTCGTCCAGGCGGTGATCATCGGTCTGGCCGTCGCGGGCGTCCTCGCGCTGCGGGCCGTCGCCCGCCAGGCCCGGCTCGCCCCGCTGCCGCTGGACCTGGGCGACCACACGGAGGAGGAGCACGCCCTGCTGGCCGAGCACGTCGTCGCCTACCGGATCGACGGCCCCCTGTTCTTCGCCGCCGCCCACCGCTTCCTGCTGGAACTGACCGAACTCGCCGACGTACGCGTGGTCGTCCTGCGCATGTCCCACGTCAGCGTCGTCGACGCCACCGGAGCCCTGGTCCTGAAGGACGCGGTGACGAAACTGAGACGGCGCGGCATCCTCGTCCTGGCATCCGGCGTCCGCCCGGCCCACCGCCGGGCCCTGGCCTCGGTCGGCGTCCTGGAGCTGCTGAGGCACGAGGGCCAGGAGTACGCCACCACGCCCGAGGCGATCGGCGCGGCCCGCGCGCACCTGGAGCGCGACGGAATCCTGCGTGAGCCCGCGCCCCGGGCAGCCGCGGCGCCCCGGGCGGAGCACCGATGACCCCGGCACTGACCACGCTGCCGTACCGCCACGTCCTCACCCTGCCCACCGAGCCCGGTGCCGTGCGCCTCGCCCGCGAAACCGCCGAACAGGCCCTCGCGGAGTGGGGCATCGGCGCACGCCACCCGGCGGTGGGCCCGGCGCTGCTGATCCTGAGCGAACTGGTGACCAACAGCGTCCGGCACGCGGCCGAGGCCTCCCCGCAGACCTCGGTGGTCTACGCGGCGGGCCCCGACTGCCTGGTGTTCGCCGTGCACGACCGCCAGCCCTGCCGGCCCCCCCTGTTCGGGACGCACGGCGCCGGCTCCGGCGGCCTGGCCACCGTCGTGGAACTGACCCACGGCCCGGGCGGCACCGCCGTGGTCCGCGGCGACGCCGACGGCCGGGGCAAGAGCATCTGGATCACGCTTCCCCTGTGATGCCACCGGACCGGGCATCGGACGGCAGGGATGTATGAAGTTGCTAATGTCGGAAAACGTCGAGGCGGGTGTCGACGCACAGATGAGGCGATGGACCGAGGACCGGCCACCGGGCCGTGCTGCCGCGCCGGAAACCGGAGAGGGGACGGCACGATGACCACGCCGCTGTACAAGCTGAAGGCCGAGTTCTTCAAAACCCTGGGCCACCCCGCTCGCATCCGCGTGCTGGAGCTGCTCAGCGAGCGTGAGCACGCGGTCGCGGAGATGCTGCCCGAGGTGGGCATCGAGCCGGCGCACCTCTCACAGCAACTGGCCGTCCTGCGGCGCGCGAACCTGGTGGTCGGCCGCAAAGAGGGCTCGACCGTGTACTACTCGCTGACCAGCCCGCATGTGGCGGAGCTGCTGCGCGTGGCCCGCACCATCCTGTCCGGCGTCCTCGCCGGCCAGGCCGAACTCCTCGCCGACCTCCAGGCCACCCAGAAGGAACCGAGCCCCGCGGCACGTCCGGACGCGTGAGTCCGCCCGCCGGTGACGGGGCGGGGCCCGGTCCAGGCGTGGGGCGTCCCGCCAGGCCCGGCCCGCTCGCGGAGCTCCGGGTCACAGGGGGAGCCGAGCGTTCGTGGGCGCCCGGGTGTGTGAGTCCGCCCGCCGGTGACCGGGCGGGGCCTGGTCCAGGCGTGGGGCGTCCTGCCAGGTCCGGCCCGCTCGCGGAGCTCCGGGTCACAGGGGGAGCCGAGCCCTCGTGGGCGCCCGGGCGTGTGAGTCCGCCCGCCGGTGACCGGGCGGGGCCTCCGTCCGTGGGGCGTCCCGCCAGGGCCGGACCGCGCGCGGACCTCTGGGCCACACAGGGGGAGCCGAGCCCTCGTGGGCGCCCGGGCGCGTGAGTCCGCCCGCCGGTCAGCGGGCGGGCCTGGTCCGTGCGTGGGGCGTGCCGCCAGGTCCGGCCCGCTCGCGGACCTCCCTGATGTGGTGTACGGACGGTCGCGACAGCGGCCGGGCGGGCACGGGCGCGTGGCTCAACGGTGGCCGGCCGCCGCGGTGGCGTAGAGGCCGGCGTGTCAGACCGAGGACTCCGGCACCTCGCGGCGGCAGTGCAGGAACAGGTGCGGCTCCGGGCGGGTGTCCGGGTGGGTCGGGGTGAACATCACGCTCTCCTCCGACTGCACCGTCAGACCCGCCTCGTGCACCAGCGCGATGAGGTCCTCCGCCGCGAAGCTGGTGACCCGCACGGGCTGCCCCATGAACACCCCGTCGAACTCCTCGACGTCCAGCGGTACGGTCGCCAGCGCGAGCAGACCGCCCGGCCGCAGCGCCCGCGCCAGTCGGCGCAGCAGCTCGGACTGCTCCGTCCGGGACATCTGCAGCAGCGCGAAGTACACGCAGACCGCGTCCAGCGAACCGTCCTCGAGCGTCATCCGGCGGATGTTCTCGCGGCGGAACTCGGCCTCGGGCACCTGACGGGAGGCGATCTCCACCATCACCGGGGAGACGTCGACGCCCAGCACCCGGTGGCCGGCCCCGGCGAGCACGGCGGCCGTGGGCCTGCCCGTGCCGCTGCCCACGTCCAGCACCCGGCTGCCGGGCGCCAGCCGTTCGAGCAGCCAGTCCAGCGACGCCCGGTGGGCCCCGGAGGAGGCGAACGCCTTCTCGTACTCGCTGCCCAGCGCGTCGAACACGGCCGCCGCCGGTGACTCGTGCTGCTCGTCGGCCAAGACACACTCCGTCTCCATGTACCGATGCCGGGCATCGTGCCACCCCGGCCCCCCTGTGACAACGGGGCGCCGCACGTGGCGCGACCCGGCCCCGGCTTGCGGGTGCGGCGGCCGGCACGGCAGGGTCGGGGTGTGCCGACTCTGCTGATCGTCCATCACACGCCCTCGCCCAACTGCCAGACGATGTTCGAAGCCGTCCTCTCCGGTGCCACCGCCCCGGAGATCGAGGACGTCCGGGTGGTGCGGCGCGCGGCGCTGTCCGCCACCGCCGCCGACGTCCTGGACGCCGACGGCTACCTCCTCGGCACCCCGGCCAACCTCGGCTATATGTCGGGCGCCCTCAAGCACTTCTTCGACCAGATCTACTACCCCTGTCTGGACACCACCCGGGGCCGGCCCTTCGGGTACTACGTGCACGGCGGCAGCGACGTCACCGGCGCGGTGCGGGGCATCGAGTCGGTCACGACGGGCCTGGGCTGGCGCCGCGCGGCGGAGACCGTGACGGTCACCGGCGAACCGGACAAGGACGCCGTCGAGCGGTGCTGGGAACTGGGCGCCACGCTCGCGGCCGGACTGATGGCCTGACGCGCACGTCAGGCCGCGTCAGGTCTCGTCCATCCGCCGCCGGTCCTGCTCGTCCCAGGCGCGGGTGTCGCGCGGCTGCGTGTACGGCTCCGCCTCGGGCGGATGGCCACCGGCGATGGCCCGCTGCCGGTTGATCTCCGCGTCGAACTCCAGCCCGAGCAGAATGGCCAGGTTGGTGATCCACAGCCAGATCAGGAACACGATGACACCGGCCATCGTGCCGTACGTCTTGTTGTACGACCCGAAGTTGGCGACGTAGACGGCGAAGCCGGCGGAGGCGATCAGCCAGATGGTCAGCGCCAGGAAGCTGCCCGGAGTGACCCACCGGAACCCCCTGACCTTGGCGTTCGGTGCCGCCCAGTACAGCAGCGCGATCATCATGGTGACCAGGAGGACCAGCACCGGCCACTTGGCGATCGACCACACGGTCAGCGCGGTGTCGCCCAGACCGAGCAGGTCACCCACCTGCCGGGCCAGCCCGCCGGTGAAGACCACGATCAGCGCGCTGATCACGGCCATCACCATCAGCGTGACCGTCACGCCGAGCCGTACCGGCAGCACCTTCCACACCGGGCGCCCCTCAGGCATGTCGTAGACCGCGTTCGCCGACCGCATGAACGCCGCCACGTACCCCGACGCCGACCAGATCGCCAGCACCAGACCGAGGATGGCCACGATCGAGCCGACGCCCGCGTTGCCCCGCAACTGCTCCACCGCCTGGGTGATGATGTCGCGGGCCGCGCCGGGAGCGGTGAGTTTCTGGAGATTCTCCAGCACCGTGTCCGTGGTGGACCGGCCGGTGAGGCCCAGGATCGACACCAGTGCCAGCAGCGCCGGGAACAGTGACAGCACGCCGTAGTACGTCAGTGCCGCGGCCCGGTCGGTGAGCTCGTCGTCCTTGAACTCGCGCAGGCTGCCCTTCAGTGCCGCGACCCACGCCCCTTTCGGCATCTTGACCAGGGAGTCCGGCGCTGCCTCCTCCACCTCGTCGCTAGGCCCGGGCTCCTCCGGCTCCGCGCGCCCCGTCCGCTCATCCGGACGATGCTCCTCCGGCTCCGCGCGCCGCGTCCGCTGATCCGGACGAGATTGCTCCGGTTCCGCGCGCCGCGTCCGCTGATCCGGACGAGGCTGCTCCGGTTCCGCGCGCCGCGTCCGCTGATCCGGACGAGGCTGCTCCGGCGCCGCGCGCTGCCCCCCGTGACCCGGGCGGGCCTCATGCGTCGTCTTCTCTGGGGACTGCCTGTCGTTCCTCCCCGGGATATGCAGCTTCATGCCCGTCGGGTAACCCGCAGACGCCGTGCCACGCCCGGTGCACGGAAAGCTGCGGCGACTTCACCCTCCCCTTCCCGGGTCGTTGGCGGGGCTGGGAGTCTTCTGAGATTCGAGGAAGAAATCGTGAGGCGTTTGAACACAGGGTGGCCCGCTTGCGTATGGGGCGTGGGAATCCCATGCCGACCCCCGCGACAGAAGCGTAGGAGTACTGCCTTGGCACGCAACACACGCAGACGCCCGAAACAGCGCGCGACTCTCGCCGCCTTCGCCCTGATCCTGGGCGGAGGCGGGATGATGGCGGCCAACGTCTACGCTTCCGCGACGGAGGACGGGACGGGCGCCGACCAGGCCCAGGTCCTTTCGGGCGCCGCCACGATCGACTGTCCGGATGTGGCCACCGAGCTGACGTCGGTGCCCCAGGAGGCCCGGGCGGAGGTGGACAAGGAACTCGCCGGCCTGGACGCGCAGATCGCCGAGGCCTACAAGCGGCTCGGCGAGTCGGCGGACGCCATCCGGCAGGACCCTGCTTTCGCGGAGAACGCGATCGCCGGGCCGCTGGAGGAGAAGCGTTCCGCGACCCTCGCCCGTATCGCCGGCGCCATCGACCAGGTGGGTGACCGGCCCGAGGGCCTCGAGGAGCTCGCCGCCTGTGCCGTGCGCGAGTCCGGCAACGCCCCCGCGCAGCAGGAAGGCGACGGCAACGGCGGCGACCAGGCGGCCGACGGAGCCGACGGCCAGGATCAGCAGGGTCAGGATCAGCAGGGTCAGGATCAGCAGGGCCAGGACCAGCAGGGTCAGGAGGAGCAGGGTCAGGAACAGGGCGGGAACGGTGGCCAGGCCGGCAACGGTCCCGTCGCCGGTGACTACGTTGACATCGAGAGCGTCCAGCCCAACGTCTCCGAGCCGAAGCAGTCGGCGAACGCCTCCACCGGCACCTTCGCCAGCGACTGCGGTGTCAACGCGAACGGCGTGTTCAACTCGGACAACGTGATCGCCGCGCCGGGTGTCAGCAACGGCGCCCACCACTTCCACGACTACATCGGCAACCAGGCGACCAACGCCTTCTCCAGCGACGAGGAACTGGCGCAGGCGGAGACCACCTGCGTGGACCAGGGCGACAAGTCGGCGTACTACTGGCCGGTGCTGCGTCTGCAGAACGGGACCGAGGAGCAGGACGCCAACTCCCCGGGCGGCGGCATCGAGGGCAACGCCGGTGAGATCGTCACGCCCAAGGAGGTCACGCTGACCTTCGTGGGCAACCCGCAGGGCGAGGTCACGGCCATGCCCCGGCTGCTGCGCATCATCACCGGTGACGCCAAGTCGTTCGTCAACGGCCCCGCCAACGCCAACGCCTCCTGGAGCTGCACCGGCTTCGAGGACCGGCAGCTGACCGACAAGTACCCGCTGTGCCCCGAGGGCAGTGACGTGGTGCGCTCGTTCGACTTCCAGAGCTGCTGGGACGGCCGCAACATCGACAGCGCCAACCACCGTACGCACATGGCGTTCGCGGACGAGGCGGGCAACTGCCCGTCCGGCTTCAAGCCCGTGCCGCAACTGGTGCAGCGGATCGTCTACGACGTCGACGCGCCGAGCCTCGAGGACGGCGGCAAGACCACGCCGCTGTTCGCCGTCGACTCCTTCCCGGAGCAGCTGCACAAGCCGATCACGGACCACGGCGACTTCATCAACGTCTTCGACGAGGACCTGATGAACGAGATGGTCGACTGCATCAACGAGGGCCGCACCTGCGGCAACGGCGGCGACGGCAACGGTGACGGCGGCAACGGTGACGGCGGCAACGGCGGCGGCGAGCCGACCGAGGAGCCCCAGCAGCCGGAGCAGCCCACCGAGGACCCGGGCCAGAACGACGGCGGCGACAAGCCCGGCGACGGTGGCAACCAGAACGACGGCGGCAACCAGAACGACGGCGGTGACCAGGGCAACGGCGGTGACCAGGGCAACGGCGAGCAGGACCAGCCGGCGGAGACCCCGGCCGAAACCCCGGCCGGAAACCCCGCCACGGAGGAGCCCGGGAAGGGCGACGGCACTGCACAGCCCGAGCAGCCCAACGTCAAGGCCTCGAACCCGGCCGGTAACGGCGAGGACGCCGGCGCCGGGAACCAGGACGGCGACAAGGGCGACAAGGGCGGCAAGAACGACGGCGGACAGGCGGCACAGGCCGCCGAGGTGCCCGGCAGTCTCCCCGAACTGGAGGACGGGGCCGAGGCACAGGGCCAGAGCGGAAGCCTCGCCGAGACCGGCGCCCAGCTGTGGCCTGCCGCGATCGGCGGAGTGCTGGTGATCTTTGGCTTCTTCGTTCTGCGGAGCGTGCGGCGCAGCGCCTGATCGGACACGGCACGTCAACGGCGGCAGGACCCCTCGCGGGGCCTGCCGCCTCGTGCGTCAGCGGGACGCCGCAGCGCCTTCCCCCTCCGCGTCGATGTGCGGCAGGATCCTGTCCAGCCACCGCGGTGTCCACCAGGCGTGCCTGCCCAGCAGGGTCATTACGGCGGGCACCATCAGCAGCCGGACGACGGTGGCGTCGATGAGCACGCTGACGGCCAGACCCAGACCGAGCATCTTCACCACGACGTTGTCGCTGATGATGAACGCCGCGAACACG
Organism: Streptomyces sp. NPDC052079; assembly: GCF_040680275.1. Classification (NCBI taxonomy): domain Bacteria; kingdom Bacillati; phylum Actinomycetota; class Actinomycetes; order Kitasatosporales; family Streptomycetaceae; genus Streptomyces; species Streptomyces sp. NPDC052079. Next base: position 112,227 of record NZ_JBFAWL010000019.1, on the reverse strand, counting down.
CTCACCATGATCAGCGCGGCACAGGTGATGACCCGCGCGGTGATCTCCAGGGCATGGGCGACCGACGCCTTGGCGTCACCGGTGCGCAGCCAGGCCTCGTGGACGCGGGAGAGCAGGAAGATCTCGTAGTCCATGCTGAGACCGAAGATGATGGCGAACATCATCATCGGCACATAGCTCTCGATCGGCACCGTGCCGGAGACGCCGAGGGCCGGCCCGCCCCAGCCCCACTGGAAGACGGCGACGACGACGCCGTACGACGCCGTGATGGACAGCACGTTGAGGACCGCCGCCTTGACGGCGACCAGCAGCCCGCGGAACACGGCCAGGATGATCAGGAACGCCAGTGCGACGACCACGGCGATGATCAGCGGCAGCCGTTCGGCGATCAGGTCGCGGAAGTCGACCTGTGCCGCCGTCGTCCCGGTGACGTAGGTCTGCGCGTCCGTGCCGCGCACCGCGTCCGGCAGGGTGTCGTCGACCAGGCGGTTGGTGAGATCGGTGGTCGTGGAGCTCTGCGGGGAGGCTGTCGAGTACACCGTGCCGACCAGCACCTCGCCGTCCTGCGTGGGGGTGAGCGGCGTGACGGCGGCCGCACCCTCCACGCCGTCCAGGGTCTGCTGCGCCTGCGAGGCCAGGTCGGAACGCTGGGAGTCCGGTACGGAGGACTGGTCGATGACGACGGTGAGCGGACCGTTGGAGCCGGGACCGAAGGCGTCGGTCATCAGGTCGTAGGCGCGGCGGTCCGTGAAGGACGTGGGGTCCGCGCCGTCGCCGATATGACCCAGCTGGATCGAGAACACCGGGATCGCGAGGACGGCGATCGTGGCGACGCCCGCCGCCAGGAAGGCCCACGGCCGGCGCGCCACGCGCTGGGCGTACCGGTGCCAGGTGCCGTGCGGTTCCGCGCCGGGCCCGGCATCGGTCTCCGCCACGGGCCGGCGCACCCGCCAGCGGTCGATGTGCCGGCCGAGCAGACCCAGCAGCGCGGGCACCAGGGTGAGCGCGCCGACGACGGCCGAGACGACGGTGACGCCCGCGGCGACTCCGAGCTTGGAGATGAACGACACCCCGGACACGGACAGACCCGCCAGCGCGATGATCACCGTGCAGCCGGAGACCAGCACCGCGCGCCCGCTCGTCGAGGTGGCGTGCCCGGCCGCCCGCACCGGATCCTCGCCGTTCATGATGTCCTGCCGGTACCGGGTGATCAGGAAGAGCGCGTAGTCGATGCCGACGCCGAGGCCGATCATGGTCGCCAGCGTCGGCGACACCGTGGCGAAGGTGAACGCCGCGGCCAGCAGTCCTAGCACGGCGAGACCGGCGACCACCCCGATGAGTGCCGTCAGGAGGGGGACGACGGCGGCGAGCACACTGCCGAAGCCGATCAGCAGGACCACGATCGCCACGGCGAACCCGATCAGCTCGCTCACCCGGTCGTCGGGCGCGGGCCGGGCCAGCTCGCCCAGCGGTCCGCCGTACTCGACCTGGGCGCCCGCGTTCCGCAGCGGGCGTACGGCATCGTCCACCCCGTGGAGGTAGTCGTCGCCCAGGGTCGAGGGCTGTACGTCGAAGCGGACCGTGATGTACGCCGTCTTCCCGTCGGAGGACAGCGGTCCGACGTTCGGCCCGGACTGGCCGGAGGGGGAGGGGGCGGACAGCGGGTTCTGCGCGGAGAGGACATGCGGCAGCTTCTCCAGGTCGCCGACCGCGGTGGACATCTGACTGTCGAGACCGGTCAGTCGCTGTCGGTCGTCGTGCAGGACGATCTGGCTGCTGTAGCCCCCGGCCTGCGGATCGTGCCGTTGCAGGACCTCGATGCCCTTCTGGGACTGGGAGTCCGGGAGGGTGAAGTTGTCGGAGTAGGTTCCGCCGACCGAGCGGCTCGCGACCTGCAGCGCCACGAGAGCCACCAGCCACGTCACGATCACGACGAGGAAGTGCCGCGCGCACCACTCGCCCAGTCGCCGCAGGACACCCGCCTTCGGCGTCTCGGTGGTCGGCCTGGACGGCATGGACGCATCTCCTCCGCCGGGCCGAGCCGTTGCCGGCCGCCCCTCCATTACAGATGCGCCCGATCACCCCGGCACCTCGACCGTCCCGGCGGGCCCGCCGGTCAGCGGAGGCGGGAACAGCCGTGCCCTCAGGGTGACGCCGGTGCCTCCTCCCGCTTCTTCCACGGCCCCACCGCCAGCTTCCCCGTCGTCCCGAGGTCCAGCTCGGGAACGACCATCACCCGGTCCGCCCCGGACTTCACCCGCACCCGCGCATAAGGAGCGTGGACCGGCGTCCCCGCCTGCACCGTGTTGCGCCACACCAGACCGGCCCAGGCGCTCTCGCCCGGCCCCACGACGATCGGCAGGGCGGGACCGTCCGCCCCCGTGGCGCCGGCGACTGAGCTGCCGTCGCGCAGGATCCGCACCCCCTCCACGGGTTCGTGCTCCTCGTCGTAGAGCCGCACCTCGGGGTAGCCGTGCAGCGCGTAGGGCCGGGTGCCGCAGTTCTCCACGTGGACGGAGACGACCCGCAGTCCCATGGCGGCGTCGCCGTCGTCCGCGTACACCCGGAGGCCGGACTCGGGGCATGGCCCGTGGGTGTACGGCGCCTCGTCGGCCGGGACGCTGCGCACCTTGGCGATCCGTACCCCGCTCACGTTGCGCGAGCCCGCCGCCGACTCGCTCAGCCGGAGCGTGCCCCAGACGGTCCGGCCCGGAGCCACGCGCTCGACTGTCCGCTCGGTGTTGTCCAGCACGGTCCCGGCGTCGGAGAGCAGATCGAAGGTGATCATGTAGGTGAAGGGTTCTGCCCCGGTGTGGGTGACCTTGAATGCGGCGCATCCCTGGCTTCCGCCGCCGAATCCGGTGATCCGGACCCCGTCGTGCTCCGCGTCGGCGGGCCCCGGCGGAGAAGCGGCCGCGGTGCTCGGGGACTGCCCGCCACAGGGGTCGCCCGACGGGGACGGCGAGGCAATCGGGCCGCCGGCCTGCTCGGTTCCGCACGCGGTCAGGAACAGGGCGCCGGCCAGAGCGGCGATGAGGGGCAGGAGAGCGCTGCGCATGGGAGGAGTCGATCAGTAACAGCCTGCCCCCGGCTGTGACGGAAGCCACGCTTCCGGTGCCGGGTGTGGGAAACTCTCTCAAAGAGGCCGCGGTGCTGTCCGAGGGGGAGCATCGGCCGGCTGCGGAGGGGAGTCGCCGTGAGCCAGGAGACCGTGCACACGCACCAGGACGCGGACGGGGCCGCCGCGACCACACGCCGCGCCCGTTTCGGACGTCTCCCCGAGCCGGTTCGGGTGGAGGACATGGTCGAGGAACGGCCGGCCGTGACGCCGGACCCGGCCCGTTATGCCTACGATCCGGACGAGTGGCTGGTGCGCTACTGCCTGTGAGCCGTGCCCGGCGGGCGGTCCGGGGGCCGACCCCCGGTGACCCGGCGACCGGGGCCGGCTCCGGTGTCAGCGGGCGGTGTCCCAGTCGTACGCCGTCAGCAGCAGGGCCACGTCGTCCGGGCGGTCCTCGGTCCGCCGGGCGCTGCGGATCAGCTGGTCGGCGAGCTCTTCGACGGAGCGGGTACGGCTCCGGGCCAGGACGCCACGGACCGCCTCGATCCCCGTCCCGATGTCGGCGCCCGGCGTCTCCACGAGCCCGTCGGTGTACAGCGCGAGCACACTGCCCGGAGCCAGGGTGAGGGTCGTGACCGGGTAGACGGCGTCCGGGATCACCCCGAGCAGCACACCGCCGGGCAGGTCCAGGCTCTCGGTGCGCCCGTCGGGATGGCGCAGCAGCGGCGGGGGATGACCCCCCCGGACGGCCAGGACCCGGCCGGTGTCCGGCTCGAGCTCGATGTAGCAGCAGGTGGCGAAGACGTCCGTCTCCAGCTCGACCAGCAGCCGGTTGGTGTGGGTGATGACCTCCTGCGGCGGGCGGCCGCTGGCCGCGAAGGCGTGCACCGCGCTGCGCAGCTGCCCCATGACGGCCGCGGCGCCGACGCTGTGACCCTCGACGTCACCGATGACCAGGGCCACCCGGGGCCCCGTCCTGATCACGTCGTACCAGTCGCCGCCGATGGCCATGCCCTGTGTGCCGGGCAGATAGCGGCCGGTGGTGAGCATCCGGTCGATGGCCGGCAGCCGGTGCGGCAGCAGCCCCTCCTGCAGGCCGCGGGCCACGGCGGACTCCGCGTCGTAGAGCCGGGCCCGTTCCATCGCCTGCGCGGTCAGTCCGCCCAGCGCGGTCAGTGCACTGCGCTCCTCGGAGGTGAACCGGTGCGGTGCGTTCCAGCCGAGGATGCAGGAGCCGACCGGATGGCCGGAGGCGATCAGCGGCAGGAACGCCCAGGTGCCCATCGAGTTCAGGGTGATCCCCGGGTAGGCGGTCGCCAGCGCCTCGGGCGACTCGAAGAAGAGCGGGAGCCGGGTGGTCAGGGCGTGCACACCGGGCAGGTTCGCGTCGAGGGTGACCCCTTCGAACGGGTCGAGGAAATGACGCGGGTAACCGGACTCCCACAGCAGGTACATCCGTCCCTCGCGGACGGTGTAGAGGGCGATCTCCTGCGCGCCGAACCCGGGCAGCAACCGCTCGGCGACGGCCCGGCACACGTCCCTGACGGTGACGGCCTCGGTCAGCACACTGGCCATCTGCACCACGTGGTACAGCGCCCCCGCACGCGTCGGCGCGACGAGCTCCGACGGCGCCCCGGTGCCCGCGCCGGGTGCCAGGGCCCCGCCCGGCTCCGCCTCGGCCGGGGCGTCGGTGCGGAAGACGCGGCCGGTCAGCCCGTGCACACCGGGATAGAGGGCGAACCCCAGCCAGACGCCGTCCGGATCGCGCACCAGGTACGAGACCGGCTCCTGCGACAGCATCGCCGCACGGTAGCGGTCCTCGTAGGCGGGATCGTGCAGCCAGGTGAGGACATGCCACGGATGGTGGCCGAGCAGCCGTTCCAGCTCGCACCCCAGCAGTTCCTGGCAGCGCCGGTTGGCGTAGATCACCCGGCCGTCCTGGTCGAGGGAGAACAGACCGTCGGGCAGCCGCTCCGCGGCCTCCGCCGCGGTGGCCCCGCCTGCCGCGTCGACGAGGGCGCCCACCAGAATCCGCGCGGCCCCCTCCACCCGTACGACATGTCCCCACAGCTCCACCGGCCGGTAGCGCATCCGGCCGGTGTCCTCGGGCTCGTCCACCACCCTGAAGTGCCGGGCCCTGACCTGTCCGGTGTCCTCCGCCTCCCGCCGGCTCGCCCGCAGTTCGTGCTGGTCGTCGGGGCTGACCCGGGCCTCGACCTCCGCCATGGTGCCGCCGAACTCCTCCCGGGTGACGCCCAGCAGCGACAGCGCGTCGTCGTCCCCCGACCACAGGTCGCGCTCCAGGTCCCACTCGATGATGCCGACTTCCACGGCCCGGGCGGGCGGCGTGGGCAGCCGCACGTTCACCGGCTGGTCGTCGTACTCGATGCCGTACGCCACGGCGTCCGGGCCCTCCCGGCCGGGCATCCGGCGGGCGAACTCGGTGAGCCGCCGCTCCATGTCCCGCCCGGCCTTCAGCAGTGCCACCCGTCCCGACTGCCCGTCCGACGGCTCCCGGGTGGCCGAACGCAGCACGCCGAGGACGCCCACGGTCTCCCCGCCGACCCGCACGGGGTGGTAGGCGTGGGCGAACGCGTACGGCAACGCGGCGGTGAACTGCGGGAAGCGCAGCATCGTCGCCCGCTCGTCCGGCAGCCACAGATCCTCACCCCTGCGGTACGCCTCGGACATCGGCAGCGCCCCGCCCACGGGGACCCGCCACCACGGCCTCAGCAGCGACCGGGGGACACCGCACACCACGCAGAGCACCAGCGAACGCCGGTCGCGTGAGCGCAGGTACACCAGACCGCCGTATCCGCCGACGCCCTGGATCGCCGCCACCACGGGCTCGGCGAGCGCGTCCTCGATACGGGCCTCCGGGTGCGCGCTGTGGACCCTCTCCGTCTCCCGCCCGCGCATGCCTGCCGACCGCTCGCCATGCGGTGCGGCGGCTGCCTCATCCATGTCGCGTCCTCCCGGTGCGGACGCACGGGACATCCATTGGTTCGCCTTCCATCAGGATGTGCCATGCCCGCCGGTCCGGCGACCGGCCGGGAGGGAACAGCAACCTTCCGGGCATCCCGCTCGTCTCACCCGATATCAGCTGGATGCGAGCCCAGGGGGCCGAAAATGCTTCACCACAGAACGATCTGCGCGACTCTTCTGCTCGTGGGCACCGCCCTGGCGACGGCGGCGGTCCCGGCCGTGGCCACCCCGGCGGCGCCGGCCCGGGCCACGGCCTGTTCCACCGGCTGGGGCAGCCTGGCCAAGTCGGACACTGACAGCACGACCATGCCGCTGCGGAACATCAGGACCGGCCGGCACGACTGCTTCGACCGGATGGTGGTCGACCTGCCGGGCGCCGGGCGCGGCGACATCGGCTACTCCGTGCAGTACGTCGATCGGCTGCACCAGGACGGATCGGGCCGGGCGATCCCCGTCGCCGGCGGTGCCGTCCTGGAGGTGCGGGTGGCCGCGCCCTCCTACGCCCCCGAGACCGGCGAGCCCACCTACCCCGCCCGCGCCGCACGCCCCCTGCCGGGGGTGGACCTCACCGGGTACCGCACCTTCCGTGACGCCCGGTTCGCCGGAAGCTTCGAGGGCGACAGCCAGGTCGGCCTGGGAGTCCGCGCACGGCTGCCGTTCCGCGTCCTGGAGCTCCAGGACCGCCTCGTGATCGACGTCGCCCACAACTGGACGGGCACCCGCTGAGCCGGGCGTGAAAGGGCCGGGTGCTGCGCGCTCACTGCTCCGCGGTGCCGGTCTCGCAGACCCGGCGCGCCACGTCCCGCAGCTTGGTGTTGGTGCGCTGGGACTCCGTGCGCAGGATGTCGAACGCCTGGTCCTCCGTGATGTGATGCCGCCCCATCAGTATGCCCATCGCCTCACCGATCAGATGCCGGGTGGCGATGGCCTCCTGCAGCTGGGCGTCGGTCACGGCGGTGGAGAAGGCGACCGCCGCGTGCGAGGCCAGCAGCCAGCCCGCCGTCTCACTGTCCTCCGTGAACATCCCCGGCTTGCGGGAGTACATGTTCAGCGCCCCCAGCTCCTCCTCCCGGGTGTACAGCAGGAACCCCATCATGCTGCCCACCCCCAGCTCCCGGCACTGAGGCACGAACGACCGCCAGCGTTCCGGTTCCGCGGTGAAGTCGGTGATGCGGAAGACCCGTTCGGAGCGGTCGGGTCGTGCCGCGTCGAAGCAGGGCCCTTCCCCCAGGCGCTCCTGGAGCCGGTCGCTCTCGGTCACGAGGTGCTCGGTGGGCGCCAGCGAACTCACCCGGTTCCCGCGCAGTACAAGGATCCCTGACGCGTCGCAGCCCTCGACGAGGTCCACTGCCGAGCGCGTGATCTGCTGCAGGGTGGAGTCGAGCGTGTGTTCCGCCAGCAGATCACGGGCCATGGACGCCATCTGTTGAGCGAATCCCCGCCAGTCCACCGTTCGCCTCCCTGATCGCCGCAGCCAGCACACACGTGTGTACCCCGCACACCCGTGCGGCACGCCGTGAACGCCCCGATCCCGGGCAGACGGCGTACGTGATCTTCGACGGTACCCCGGCCCTCCGGGGGCACCTCCCGCCGGCCGCCAGAGAAGGGAACCACCACGGTGACCACGCCCCAGCACCGCACGCGTCCGATGCCCCGCGCACGGCGCTTCGACCTGCGAGCGACCGCCATGTTCTTCGGCCTGCTGGCCACGGCCCTGGTCACCGGCGGCCTCGCGGTGCGCGCTCTGGCCGGGGCCGCTGAGCGGCGCCCGGTGTGGGCCGTCGTGCTGTGCTGCCTGGCCGCCGCGGTCGTCCTGGCCCATGCGCGCAGACGCCGGCGGCTGTCGGCGTCCGCGCTCGCCCGCGGGGCCGGCGAGGCACTGGAACAGGCCACGGCGACGGCACTCGACGCCCTCGAGGAACCGGTGCCCGCGCCCGGTCCACCGGCCGCCGGCGCCGACGCGTACGCCCACGACTTGGACGCGCTCGGCCCCGAGGAGTTCGAGGAGGCGATAGCGGCCCTGTGCGCACGGGACGGCTGCTCACAGGTGGAGGTCGTCGGCGGCGCCGGAGACCTCGGGGCCGACGTGGTGGCGCTGTCCCCCGACGGCCGCCGCCTCGTCTTCCAGTGCAAGCGCTACGGCCACGACAACAAGGTCGGCTCGCAGGACCTGCAGCGCTTCGGCGGCACCTGCTTCACCGTCCACGAGGCGGACGTGGCCCTCGTCGTGACCACCGGCGACTTCACCGAACCGGCCGAGGACTATGCCGCGCGGTGCGGCATCGTATGCGTCGCCCGCGACACCCTGCTCGCCTGGAACGACGGCCGGACACCGGCACCGTGGACGGCGTGCGCCGGCGACCCGGAGGCCTGAGCCCGCCCGCCGGGGGCCGATTGTCAGTGGCGGATGCCACCCTGCCGTCATGGACGAGCTGGAGTTCATGCGTGCCCGGGTCTACGGCGCGGACCACGACGACCCCGGTCCACGCGAGGGCCGGTCGTACGTGGAGCTGGCCGGTGGGCCGCTGGACGGTCTGCTGCTGGACGTGACGGGCCGCGACGGGACGGAGCTGAAAGACGGCGTCGGCCTGCGCACCGAGATAGGCCGGTACGGCGCGGGCGGACGCTCCGTGTACGTCCCCCGCAGCCCCGGCGGCCGGGTGTACGACTGGTGGGGCGACGTCCCCTGAGCGATGTGGACACCGAGGGGACCGGGGCACACGTACCGTAGGGCGTCCACTGCCTGGCGCGGGCGCCAGGAGGGCGGAGCGAGCCATGGGACTGCTGACCGAAGGCGGCTCGGTGCTGCGCGACCGGATCGGTCACGCGATCTTCTCCCGGGTCGCCGGGCCGGACGGCCCGGCCAGCCGCGCACGCATCCACGGCACACCCGGACCGCGCTGGTTCGGCCCCGAGCGGCCGGTCAGAAGGGTGCACGGGGACGCCTCGATGTTCATCGGCGGTCTGTCGGCCCTGCTGCTGCAGTCGCTCCACCCGCTGGCCATGGCCGCCGTCGCCGGGCACTCCGGATTCCGCGGGGACCCCTGGGGACGTCTCCAGCGGACCAGCACCTTCCTCGCCGTCACCACCTACGGCACCGCCGACGCCGCCCAGCAGGCCGTGGACCGGGTGCGAGCCGTCCACGAGACGGTGCGCGGCACCACCGCGGACGGGGAGGAGTACCGGGCCGCCGACCCCCACCTGCTCTGCTGGGTGCACATCGCGGAGGTCGACAGTTTCCTCCGCGCCCACCAGCACTACGGCGCCCACCCCCTGGACGCGGAGGGCTGCGACGCCTACGTCGCCGACATGGCGCGCATCGCCACCGCCCTCGGCATACCCGACCCGCCCGTCGACCGCGCCGGACTCGACGAGCGGCTCGCCGCCTACCGCCCCGAACTGCGCGCCACCCCCGAGGCGCGCAGCACCGCCCGCTTCCTGCTGCTCAACCCGCCCGTCCCGCTGCTCGCCCGGCTGCCGTACGGCCTCCTCGCCGCCAACGCCGTGTCCCTCCTGCCGGGCTGGGCCTCCCGCGCCCTGTGGCTGCCCCGCGTGCCCCCGGCCGAGGGCGTGTGCGTCCGCCCGCTGGGCTCGGCCGTCACCGCTGGCATCCGCTGGGCCCTCGCACCGTCCCGTCCGGAGACCGCCGGCCCCGCTCCGCCGGCCGCCGCCGGTTGAGCCGCGCCAGAGGGGGCACTCAGTGCTGGCCGGTGCCGCTCAGGGACACGGGAGGTCGAAGTGGCAGCACGTCATCGTTTGATTCGAACGAGCCCGGGGACCGTATGGTCCGTGCTGGAGGACGGCACCCGCTATGCGGACTGGGTGGTCGGCACCTCGTCCTCGAAGCCGGTGCGCGGACAGTGGCCGGAAGTCGGCTCCGCGATCGGCTACGAGATGCGGTTCGGCCCCCTGCGCCTGACCAACGAGACCGTCGTCCGGCGCTGTGTGCCGGGCGAGGTCCTGGAACTCGAGGCCAAGGCCGGGGCGCTGGGCACGGCGCGGGTCGCCATCGAGCTCCGGTCCTGGGGCGACCACTGCCTGGTGATCGTGGACGAGCATCCGCTGCGCGGAGTGGGCGGCCTGGTGCACAACGTGGCCGTGGAGGCACTGATCCAGATCCGCCACCGCGCCATGCTCGCCCGGCTGGCGAAACTCTGCGAGGAGGAGGCGGCGGAGGAGGAACGGCGCCGCCCCGTGGGCCAGGTCGTCGCACCGAAGCCCGGCGCGGGAGGCGCCCGTGCCTGACGCGGTGGTCATCGGGGCCGGGCCCAACGGCCTGGTCGCGGCCAACCTGCTCGCCGACGCCGGCTGGAGCGTGGAGGTCCTGGAGGAGCAGCCGGAGCCCGGCGGCGCCGTACGCCACGACCGGGGCGTCCACCCCGACTTCGTCAGCGACCTCTGCAGCTCCTTCTACCCGCTCGCCGCCGCCTCCCCGGTCGTCTCCGGGCTGCACCTCGAGCGCCACGGGCTGCGCTGGAGCCACGCTCCGCACGTCGTCGCACACCCGCTGAGCGACGGCCGGTGCGCGGTCCTGGACCGCCGCGTCGACGTCACGGCCGCGTCGCTGGACGCCTTCGCGCCGGGGGACGGGGCCGCCTGGCACCGGCTGCACGACATGTGGGAAAGCCTGCGGCCCGATCTGCTGGACGCCCTGTTCACCCCCTTCCCGCCCATCCGTCCCGGCATCCGGCTGGCCGTGAGACTCCGCGGCACGGGCGGTCTGCGCATGGCGCGCACCCTGGTGCTGCCCGTGCGCCGCATGGCGCAGGAGGAGTTCCGGGGCGAGGGGGGAGGGCTGCTGCTGGCCGGCAACGCGCTCCACGCCGACCTGGCCCCCGAGGCGGCGGGCAGCGGCGGCTTCGGCTGGCTGATGTCGATGCTCGGACAGACCTACGGCTTCCCCGTGCCGGCCGGGGGCTCCGGTGTCCTCACCGAGGCCCTCGTCCGCCGTCTGGAGGAGCGCGGGGGTGTGCTGCGCTGCGGACAGCGCGTGGACCGCGTCCTCGTCCGCGACGGACGGGCCGCAGGGGTGCGCACGGCCGGCGGCGAGACGGTGGCGGCGGACCGGGCCGTGCTCGCCGACGTGGCCGTGCCCGCCCTGTACGGCGAACTCGTCGGACCCGAACACCTGCCCGCGCAGGTGCTGTCCGACCTGCGGCGCTTCCAGTGGGACTTCGCCACCTTCAAGGTCGACTGGGCCCTCGACGGCCCGGTGCCCTGGAGTTGCGAGCAGGCCGCCGGCGCGGGAACCGTGCACCTCGCGGACGGTCTCGACGAGCTCACCCGATTCGCCGCCCAGCTCGCCACCGGCAGCATCCCGGACCGGCCCTTCTGCCTGTTCGGTCAGATGACGACCTCCGACCCGTCCCGGTCCCCCCGGGGAACCGAGTCCGCGTGGGCGTACACGCATGTGCCCCACGACGTGGCGGGCGACGCGGGCGAGGAGTCGCTCAGCGGATCCTGGGACGCCAAGGAGCAGGAGATCATGGCCGACCGTGTCGAGCGCCAGGTGGAACGCTTCGCACCGGGCTTCCGCTCCAGGATCCGGGCCCGGCGCATCCTCGCGCCGCCCACGCTCCAGGCCCTCGACCGCAACCTGCACGGTGGGGCCATCAACGGCGGCACCGCGGCCATGCACCAGCAGCTGTTCTTCCGTCCGGCCCCCGGCACCGGACGCCCCGAGACGCCCGTCAGGGGCCTGTATCTGGCGTCCGCCGGCGCCCATCCCGGCGGCGGTGTGCACGGCGCGCCGGGCGCCAACGCCGCACGCGCCGCCCTGCGCCGGCACATGGCGGCCGGGCTGGCCGGGGCGCAGCGCCTGCTGACCCATCGCGACCGCACCGGCCGCAGGCAGCCGGCCACCGGCCGGCGGTCCGGCGACGGATGACCGGCACCGGACCGGCCGGCACCACCCCACCGCGGCACCCCGGGACACCATCGACCACAGGCGGAGGCGAGACGATGACCGGACACGAGGACGGACCCGACCGGGCACACCGTCGCCCCGAGGGCGTCAGCGACGAGACGGTGGAGGCACTCGGGTCGCTGTCGAAGGCGCTGGAGACGACCGAGCGGGCCCGCGGCCACCTCTACAGCTTTCACCAGCTGACCGGCACCGCCGACCTGGAACTGGACCGCACCATCGAACTGCTGCGCAAGGCCGGGCACCCGGAGTGGGCCGAGACGGTGCGCACCCAGGTGCTGGGCCGCAACGTCATCCCGGGGCACTGGACGTTCCAGATCGTCGAGGCCTACGACCGCACCTACTACCGGCCGTTCCGGGACATCGAACACGCCGCCGTGGAGGAACTGGCCGAGGGCCGGGACCACCTGTACGAGGCCGAGCTGAAGGAGGCCCGCCGCACCGTCGGCCACCCCGACCACACGGCCCTCCCCGGCACACCCGCCGACGACGGACAGGCCCGATGAACGACTCCCCGCTCAACGGCCGCACCGTCGTTGTGACGGGCGCCGCACGAGGTATCGGCGCGGCCCTGGCCCGCGACCTCGCCCGGCGCGGTGCCCGCATCGCCCTGCTCGGGCACGAGAGGGCGGAGCTGGAAGCGGTGGCGGACGCCCTGCCCGGCCCCGCGCTGGCCCACGAGGTCGACGTCACCGACGAGGCCGCGCTGGACCGGGCCGCGGAACTGGTCAGGACTCGCCTCGGTCGCCCCTCCGCCGTCGTGGCCAACGCCGGGGTCGCGGAGAGCGGCCCGTTCATCACCTCCGACCCGGCCGAATGGCGGCGGGTGATCGACGTCAACCTGACCGGCAGCGCGGCCACGGCACGCGCCTTCCTGCCGGATCTGCTGGCGACCCAGGGCTACCACCTCCAGGTCGCCTCCCTCGCCGCGATCGGCGCCGCCCCGATGATGAGTGCCTACTGCGCCTCGAAGGCGGGCGTCGAGGCCTTCGCGCACTGCCTGCGCGCGGAGGTGGCGCACCACGGTGTCGCCGTAGGTATCGCCTATGTCAGCTGGACGGACACCGACATGATCCGCGAAGGGGACCATTACCCGGCGCTGCGCGAACTGCGCGGCCACATGCCGCTGCCGGCCCGGCGCGTGCACCCGGTCGACCGGGTCGCGGCCCGCCTCGCCACCGCCGTGGAACACCGCAGCAGGGCCGTCTACGTCCCCCGCTGGGTACGTCTGGCCCAGGTCGGCCGCGCCGCACTCCCACCCATCGTCCTCCGCGCAACCCGCCACCACCTCCCCCGCCTGGAAACCACAACCCCCCTCCACCACACCGGCCTCCTAGGCCCGGGCGGCCGCGCCGACGCCCGGGCATCCAACCCCACCCCCTCCGGCGCTTGAGAAGCGGAACCCACCCCACCGGCCCCCTCGCCCCCGCCGCCCCTTCCCGTTCCCGTCCCCGGGGGCTGCGCCCCCAGACCCCCCTTTCGGCCCTTCGGGCCTCGTCCTCAAACGCCGGACGGGCTGAATTTTTGAGCCCGTCCGGCACAATCCAGCCCCTCCGGCGTTTGAGGAGCCGGGTCCGGGGGGCAGCGCCCCCGGGGTCGGGACGTGACCCCAGCCCCTCCGGCGTTTGAGGAGCGGGGGCGGGGGCAGCGCCCCCGGGGACGGGACGGGAAGGGGCGGCGGGGGCGACAAAAGCCCAGTTCTCCCGCCTGGTCAGCCCGGGAAGCGCCCTGTGGAGCGCAGGGACCAGCGGCGTTCCGCGTACGCCAGGTCGTCACGCCACAACCGCCCGGCAGCGGCCCGCATGAGCGGACGAAGCAGCGGCGCCGCACCCCGCGCCAGGGCGAACCCCGGACGGCCGGACGCCGCCACCACCGCCTCGACAACCGCCGTACGGGGCCGACCCCGGCCGTCCGCTCCCAGCGGGGTCGCGTGCGTCTCGACCACAGACCCCGCACCCTCCCCTTCCGCGATGCGCATCACCACGGTCCGCGGCTCCGGCGCGGAGAACTCGGCCCGCACCGGCACCACCAGCCGCCCCGCGACCTTGAAGGACACATCCACGATGAAGACGTCCGCGCTCCCCTCGGAGCCGTCCGGCACCCCCGTCACGGTGAGGTCGACAAACGAGTAGGGGTGGAACCAGGCCCCGTGCCAGGGATCCAGACGATTGGCCACGACGTCCTCGGGCTCACAGCTACCCACTCCCGTGTACACAGCCGTCAGGGCCCGCTCCGGCCGCTCCGGCACCACCGGCGCCTCAAGCGGCGCCTCGCCCCCGACCGCGTCCAGCCGAACCCACAGCAGCACCCCGTCATCGTGCACGGGAAACGGCTCCCACCCGGCGAACGTACCGCCGTCCAGAGCGAGTCCGTGCCAGTGGCACACCAGGGTCCCGCACCGGACGCGGCTGTCCCGTAGCGGCGCCCCCAGGTGCGGGCAGATCCCGGGCCCGGCGACCGGACGACCGTCGGCGTCCCGCCAGAGCACCAGCTCCTGCCCCGCCACGGTCCGCCCCAACGGACGGTCGTCGCGCAGATCGCGGGAGGCGCCCACCACGTACCAGTTGCCCGACGGACGCGCCTGGGCCCGCTTCAGCGCGGCGGCGATGACGGCGGGCCGTGCCTCGCGCCAGGTGGGACGCTGCCGATCCCACGGCACCGCACGTCTGCGCAGGGACAACGGCAGCCGCCGGCGCCCACCCGCGGATCCGCCACTCATGCCGCCCCCTCGGAACCCGCCGCGCACGCGGTGAGCCGACGGACATCCGGCAACCGCCCGCCGGCGCGACGTGCGCGCAGCCGGGCCGCGGCCACCCGGGCGAGCCCGTCCGCGGCGACCACCGCACGCCGCCGCCGGGGCACCACCGCCCGCCGGTGCAGCACCGCGTACCCGTCTCGGGCCACCGCGTCCAGGATCCCGCCGTACAGCACGAACGCCGTGCGGATGCACGGCCGCGACACCGGTTCCAGCATCGCGAGCCCCGGTGCCGCCTCCCGGTACACGCCCCGCGTCAGCGCCGCGAACTCCTTCAGCGCCGCGACGACACGGCGGTCCCGGCGGCCCGTGTCCCGGCTCCACCGCAGCAGCGCCCGGTCCGCGCCGTGCGCGGCGAGCAGGTCGGCCGGCAGGTATACGCGCCCCCGGTCGAGGTCCTCGCCCACGTCGCGCAGGAAGTTGGTGAGCTGGAACGCCACTCCCAGGGCGGCCGCGTGCGGCTCGGCCACGCCGCGCGGGACAACCGTCCCGAGGACCGGCACCATCTGCAGGCCGATGACCGCCGCGGAGCCGTGCATGTACCGTCGCAGCTCCCCGTAGTCGGCGTAGTCGGTCACCACCAGGTCGGCACGCATGGCGGCCATGAAGTCGGTGAAGTGGCCGTGGTCGATGCCGTACCGGTGGGCCGTGTCGGCCAGGGCCCGCACCACCGGTTCGCCGCTGTCGCCGTCCCGCAGGCCCTTGTCCAGTTCGCGCTCGAGCGCGGACAGTTCCGCGTCACGGCGCGCCGTGTCCGCCCCCGTGCCGAGCGCGTCGACGATGTCGTCGGCCCAGCGGGCGAAGCCGTACAGGGCGTGCACGGCGGGGCGCCGCTCGACGGGCAGCAGCCGGGTGGCGAGGAAGTACGTCCTGCCGTGCCGGGCGTTGAGCACCCGGCAGCGGCGGTACGCCTCGCGCAGCGCCGGATCGGTGATGCCCGCGGCGTCCAGTTCACGCTCGGTCATGCGGAAGCCTCCTGCGTCGCGTCGTGGGGGACACGCGGCCGCCCGCGACCGCCGGTGATCCGTGCCGCGGCCAGCTTCCCCGACAGCAGCACGGTCGGCACGCCGACGCCGGGCGTGGTGCCGCAGCCGGCCAGTACGGCGTTCTCCGTGCCGCGGACCAGGTTGCGGGGCCTGAACGGTCCCGTCTGGGCGAAGGTGTGGGCCGTGGCGAACGGAGTACCCGCGGCGTGCCCCTGGGCGTGCCAGACAGCGGGCGTGACGAGGCACTCGGCCTCGATGGCGGATCCCAGGCCGGCCAGCCCGCGCCGCTCCAGCTCCCGCAGCAGCCGGTCCCGGTAACGCGGGGCCAGGTCGGTCCACGCGGCGGCGCCCGGACCGATGTCGGTGTTGGGGCAGGGCGCGAGCACGTAGTGCAGATGGCGTCCCGGCGGGGCGAGGCCCGGGTCGGTGGCGGTGGGCCGGGTGATGAGCAGCGACGGGTCGCTCATCAGCCGGCCGGTGCGGGTGAGTTCGTCGAACGTGGAGTGCCAGGCGGCGCCGAACGAGAGGGTGTGGTGCGCCAGCTGGGGCCAGGTCCGGTCGGTGCCGAGGTGCAGCACGACCGCCGAGGGGGAGTGCCGCAGCCGCACCGGCCGCCGTGGCGTGCGTCCCAGGAGCCGGTAGGCGACCGGAAGGTCCGGGGTCAGGACGACCGCGTCGCAGGGCACCCGGTCGCGGTCGGTGACGACGGCGGTGATCCGCTCGCCGGAGCGCTCCAGCCGGGTGGCCTCGTGGCCGAACCGCAGATCGGCGCCCGCTTCTGCGGCGGCGTCCGCCATGGCCCGCGGCAGCGCGTGCATGCCGCCGCGCGGGAAGTACACGCCGGCGACGGTGTCCATGTAGGCGATGACGGCGTACGCGGCCAAAGCCCTGGCCGGGGGGACGCCCGCGTACAGGGCCTGGAAGGTGAAGACCCGGCGCAGCCGCTCGTCCCGCAGGAAGCGCCCGACGCGCGCCTCCAGCCGCCCGAAACCGCCCAGCGCCGCCAGCCGGACGAGGTCGGCTGTCAGCAGGCCGAGCGGGGAGTCGAAGTTGGCGTCGATGAAGCGGCCCATCTGCGCCCGGTGCAGCCGCTCCAGCCACTCGCGCAGCCGCAGGTATCCGACGGCCTCGCGGGGGCCGGCGAAACGCTCGACCTCCGTCGCCATCGCCTCCGCCCCGGTGTGCACCTCGAGACTGCTCCCGTCGGCGAAACGGGCCCGGTAGGCCGGATGCAGCGGCACCAGCTCCACGCGCTTCCGCAGACTGTCGCCGACGGCCGCGAAGGGCTCGTCGGCCAGGTCCGGCATGGTCAGCACCGTGGGCCCGGTGTCGATCCGGTAGCCGTCGAGATCCAGCCGCCCGGCGCGTCCGCCGGGCCCGCCCTCCCGCTCGACGACGGTGACGCGCCGGCCCGCGCCCAGCAGGTGCAGGGCCGCCGACAGACCGGCCAGCCCGGCGCCCACGACCACCACATGATCCGTACGGCCGGCCACGGTGCGCGTCACCGGCGGGCCTCGCTGCCGGCGGTCCGGCCGGACACACCGGATACGTACTGGTCCTCCGCATCTGTACAGCCCATCCCGGTTCCTCTCGTTCGCACACCGATCGTCGCGTCACTGGTGTGCTTCCGCCCGTGCACGACACGCACGAGCGGGACACGAGCCGGACCGGCTGGGCGAACCGCCGCCGCATGCCGTCGACGAGCGCGCTCCGTCCCGGGGGTGGCGGTCCGTCACACATCCGAGTGACCCCGAGTGGCCCGGATCGGATCGGGCACGCAGCCAGGAATGCTGGCGAGGTGGGTGTGTGCCGAGGAGCGGGAGGAGCGTGCCGTCGTGCTGGACGCCGAGGTGGCGATCGTGGGAGCGGGCGCCGCCGGACTGTCCCTGGCCCACCGTCTGTCGGAGACCGTGCCGGGAGCCAGGGCCCCGTCGGTCGTCCTGGTGGACGCCCCGCCCGGGCCGCTGCGTCCCCCGCGGCGCACCTGGTGCTTCTGGGAGCCGTTCATGGGCCGCTTCGACGCCGCCGTCACGGCGAGCTGGCGGCACCTGCGGGTGCGTCCGCCCTCGGGCCCGGCGGCGGAGGACGACATCGCGCCGCTGCGCTACAAGATGATCCGGTCCGACGACTTCGAGGGCCTGGTCGCCCGCGACCTGGCCGGCAGCCCGGTCGTGCGCAGGCTGGAGGCCACCGTCGAGACCGTGGAGGACGTGCCCGGGGGAGCGCTGGTCCGTCTGCGGGACCCCGGCGGACGGACACGCGCCCTGCGGACCCGCTGGGTGTTCGACTCCCGTCCCCCGGGCAGCCTGCCGGCCGCCCGCACCACCCTGCTGCAGCACTTCCACGGCTGGTTCGTCCGCACCGAACGGCCGGTCTTCGACCCCGGGACCGCGGACCTGATGGACTTCCGCACCCCCCAGCCGGCGACCGGCCTGTCCTTCGGTTACGTACTGCCCCTCGGGCGACACGAGGCGCTGGTGGAGTACACCGAGTTCTCCCCGCACCCTCTCACGGCCGCCGGTTACGCGTCGGCGCTGCGGCAGTACACCAGGGACGTGCTCCGACTGGGCGAACTGCGGATCCTGTCCCAGGAGACGGGGATCATCCCGATGACCGACGCCCCGATGCCCCGTCAGGTCGGCGCGTCCGTCTTCCGCATCGGCGCCGCAGGTGGCGCCACCCGCCCCTCGACCGGCTACACCTTCGCCGGGATCCAGCGGCAGACGAGCGCCGTCGCCGCCGCGCTGCGCCGGGGCCGCACGCCCGTGCCGCCTCCCGCCCACTCGGCCCGCTCCCGAGCCATGGACGCCGTGCTGCTGCGCGCCCTCGGCAGCGGCCGCGCGGACGGCCCCGCGCTGTTCTCCCGCCTCTTCGCCCGCCTGCCCATGCGGCTCCTCCTGCGCTTCCTCGACGGCCGCACCCGGCTCCACGAGGACCTCACCGTCGGCCTGCACACCCCGGTCGGCCCCATGCTCCGCTCGGCGCTGGAACTGCGCACCCTGCCGCGCCGCCCGTTCGACGGCCCCTGAACCGGGCCACCCAACAACTTACGGAGACCGCATGACCCTGCTGCGCGACGAGGAACTCACCGCCGCCTTCGACCACGCCGCCCGCGGCTACGACGCCCTGGTGGCCGCCAACCCCGGCTACCACGCCCAGCTGCGCCGCTCGGCCCGCCGTCTGGGGCTGCCGCGACGGGGCGAGGGCCTGCGGGTCCTGGACCTCGGCTGCGGCACCGGCGCGTCGACCGCCGCCCTCGCCCGCGTACTGCCGGGCGCACGCGTGGTCGCCGTGGACGCCTCCGCCGGCATGCTGGCACGCGCCGCCGCCAAACCCTGGCCCGACCGGGTGACGTTCGTACGGGCGGCGGCCGAGGAGCTGACCGGGGCGGGAGTGGAAGGCCCGTTCGACGCGGTGTTCGCGGCCTACCTCTTCCGCAACGTCTCCGACCCGGACGCGGTGCTCACCACCGTGCGGGACCTGCTGGTCCCCGGCGGCAGACTCGGCGTGCACGAGTACACGCTCGGCGGACGCCGTGCGGACCGCGCGGTGTGGACCCTGGTCTGCCGCGGCATCGTCCAGCCGGCGGCCACCGTGCTCGGGGACGGCGAGCTGTACCGCCATCTGTGGCGCAGCGTCGTGGAGTTCGACACCGCGGGCCGGTTCGCCGGGCGGCTGCGCGCGCACGGCTTCGACGCGGTGCGGGTCCTGCCCCTGCCGGGATGGCACACGGGCATCACCCACACCTTCGTCGGCCGACGGCCCCGCACCGGGAACGGGGCCGAGGGATGACGCGCCCGCACCGCCGTCCGGACGCCGGCCGGCCCGGCCGGGACCGCCGCGCCCGGGTGCTCGTGCCCCCGCCCGGAGCACGCCGTACCGAGGGCGTCCGACCGACGACCGCCGTCGTCGGCGGCGGTGTCGCAGGGCTGGCGGCGGCGACCGCGCTGGCCGAGCGGGGCGTCGCCGTGACCCTCTACGAGCGCGAACCCTTTCTGGGCGGACGGGTCGGCGGCTGGCCCGTCGAGCTGGCCGACGGCACCCGGGTGACGATGAGCCGCGGCTTCCACGCCTTCTTCCGCCAGTACTACAACCTGCGCGGTCTGCTGCGTCGTGGCGATCCGGGCCTGGAACGGCTCACCGGCCTGCCGGACTACCCGCTGCGCCACAGCAACGGACTGCGGGACGGCTTCCGCCACGTGCCGCGCACTCCGCCGTGGAGCGCGCTCGGCTTCGTGGCCCTCAGTCCGTCCTTCCGCCCGGGCGACCTGACCCGCATGAACCCGGTCGCGGCCCTTCCGCTGCTCGACGTGCGCGTGCCCGACGTGTACGAGCGCCTCGACGGCGTCAGCGCCCACGACTTCCTGGACGCCGTGCGCTTCCCGGACAGCGCCCGCCATCTGGCGTTCGAGGTGTTCTCCCGCAGCTTCTTCGCCGACCCCCGGCAGCTGTCGGCGGCCGAGATGGTCCTGATGTTCCACATCTACTTCCTGGGCTCCGCTGAGGGGCTACTGTTCGACGTGCCCGACGCGCCCTTCCCCGCCGCCCTGTGGGACCCGCTGGCCGGTCATCTGCGCGGGCACGGCGCCGACATCCGCACCGGCACGGCGGTGGAGCACATCGCCCCCTCCCGGGACGGCGGGTTCCAGGTCACCACCGCCGAGGAGGAGCGGCGCCACGACTCCGTCGTCCTCGCCCTCGACGCCGCGGGGCTGCGGTCGCTGGTCGCCCGCTCCGGCCGGCTGGGCGACGGCCCGTGGCGGGAACGCGTCGCCCGTCTGCGCAACGCACCGCCGTTCCTGGTCACCCGCCTCTGGCTGGACCGCCCCGTCGCACCCGGCCGTCCGGCGTTCCTGGGCACGAGCGGATACGAGAGCCTGGACAACATCAGTGTGCTCGACCGCTACGAGGACGAGGCGTCCCGCTGGGCCGCACGCAGCGGCGGCTCCGTGGTCGAACTCCACGCATACGCCCTGGACCCCGGAGCCTGCCGGGAGACCGAGCAGAAGCGGCTGATCGCCCAGCTGCACCGCGCCTACCCGGAGACGGCGGGAGCCACGATCGTCGACGTCCGCCATGTGTGGCGCTCCGACTGCCCCCTGTTCCCTGTCGGGGGGTACGCGGACCGGCCGACGGTGCGCACCCCGAACCCGGCGCTGGTGGTCGCCGGCGACCTGGTCCGCACGGACCTGCCGGTGGCCCTCATGGAACGCGCGGCGACGACCGGTTTCCTGGCGGCCAACGCCCTGCTGGAATGCTGGGGCGTACGCGGACAGACCCTCTGGACGGTCCCCACCCGAGGACGCAGCCCCCTGCTACGAGCCCTGACCCACTGGTCACGCCGACCGACCAACTGACGGCTTCGCTGCCGAAGCCGCGCCCAGCGGCGACCGGCCGTCGCGCCCGAGGCGGCTGCGGGTCGGTGGTCGTATGCCTGCGGCGCAACTGCGGGTCCGGTGGGGGTGCGCGTAGCGCCTACGGGTGGTGGGTGGTGCGGGGGCGGGGCGGGGGTGTCCGTCCTCGGACTGGCGCGACTGTGCCTGTTGGTAGAGCTTGGCGGCGCGGACGCGCCAGCCACTGCGGGCGAACACCCCCACCCCACCCCCTCCCCGCCGTAGGCGGCATACCCGCGGCCCGCCCGCCACCGTCATCCGCGGGTCCGTCGCACCGCCGCTCCCGCGACCCGCCGCCGCGATTCGCGGCCCGCTGCCGCCCTCCGCGGGCAGTCGTGCCGCTGGGGCGGCACGGGTGGGCGCGACGGCACCCCGCTGGCGCCGGGCTGCGCAGACACCCCCCCCCGGCCCCCACCCACGCGGGGCAGTTCGCAGGCGCCGGGCTGCGCAACCCACCCCCGGCCCACCCGGTCGGGTCGGTGCGCCGGTAGCCGTGGGCGACCTGCGCGTTGACGATCTGCGGGTCAGCGCGGCGCCCCCTCCGGACGCGGACCACGAAAGCACGCGGTGACGGTCTTGCCGTGCGGGCAAGGGTGGGCCTCCCAGGCGTCGGCCAGCGCGTCGACGAGGAGCATGCCGCGCCCGCCCAGCCGTTCGCTGCTCGGTCCCCGCGGCGTCGGCAGCGCGGCGGAGGCGTCGTGCACCGAGATGTGCAGACACCGCTGGTCCCAGGTCATGATCAGCTGGGCGGTGCTGTGGGCGTGCCGGTGGGCGTTGGTGACCAGCTCCGACACGGTCAGCAGCACGGCGTCCGCCGCCTCCGGGGCCGTGGTCGTCCAGCCCAGTGCGTCGAGATGTCCGCGCGCCCAGTCCCGCGCCGGCTTCACCTCGCTGTCCAGCGGCAGTGAGCGCGCCCAGCCCACTGCGCGGACGGACGGTCCGGTCATGGTGGTCCTTCCTGGTCACGGTCGCGCGGCCCGGCGGGTCCCGGGCCGCGCGCGGAGAGGGCTCAGCGGTGGCCGCCGCCGCGGAGCTTGCCCAGCAGACGCTGGGCCTGGGCCCGGCGCCGGGGGTCGGCCGCGGCCCGCCGTACCTGCTCGGCCGTACGCCGTCCCTGAGGGCTCCTGGCGAACTGCTTGATGCGCTCCATCATGCTCGGCATGGGTGCTCCTTTCCGCGGGTGTCCGCTCTGGTGCCCGCCGTACTCCGACTACCCTCCGTGGGCGGAGTCAGCCCTGCGGCCCGGCCGGGCCGCCCGGCGGTCTCCCACGGCGGCGCCCACGTCACCGGCATCCCGCACACCACCGCCCCGTCTCGCACGGCGGCGAAGGAGAAACACGCCGTCCGCGACTCCACGCGCGTCCATGGTCGTTCGCGCCCACCTCCGGCCAACTGCCCTGGCGAGGGCCCTTCCACGGTGCGCCGCACGCCCGGCGCCGTTCCGGCCGCCCCCGAACCCGTCGTACCGACGGCGTGTTTGCCCCGGCAGTCAGCGGCAAGTCGGTGTCCATGAGTGAACAGAACAAGAATCCGAACCGGAAGACCCCGTCCGCCCGGTCCGCCGCGACCAAGGCCCGGGAGACCACCGACAAGGCGACCGCCCCCGCCGAGCAGGCGGCCGGCAGCGTGGCCGGCAAGGCGAGTGACGCGGCGTCGACGGCCGCGTCCGGCGCCGAGCGCGCGGCCCAGGCGGCGAGCGGGGCCGCGCAGACCGCGGCCAAGGGCGTCGAGGCGGGCCGCCGAGCGGTCGTCGCCACCTCGGGCCAGGTCGCCGCCGGCGCCAAGACCGCCTGGACGGTCATCGCCAACCGCAGGTTCGTCGCCGCCGGTGCCGCCGCCGGCCTGACCGCGCTGAGCGCCGCCTCCTACGCGGTGGGCCGTCGCGCCGCACGCCACACCCACGGCCCCCTCACCCGGATGACCGGCGGACGGATCTGACCCCGGGGCGGCCGAGCGCCGCCCCTGGGCGTCGGGCCCACTCGCGCGGTACGGCCCCGAAGAGGAAAGATGTCTCCGCAAGCGAAGAATCAACCCATGCGGAGGAGTGGGCACATGCAGCACGAGCGAGCGGGCAGCCCGGCCGGCCCCGAGGATCTCGTCGACGTCGCTCGGCTGGTCACGGCGTACTACGCACTGCACCCGGACCTCGACGATCCGGGACAGCGCGTCGCGTTCGGGACGTCGGGACACCGCGGTTCGTCTCTGGCGGCCGCGTTCAACGAGGACCACATCGCCGCGACCAGCCAGGCCATCTGCGAGTACCGCGCCGAGCAGGGGACCGACGGTCCGCTCTTCCTCGGCGCCGACACCCACGCACTGTCCGAGCCCGCCCGGGTCACGGCCCTCGAGGTGTTCGCCGCCAACGGGGTCACGGTGCTCATCGACACCGCGGACGGCTACACCCCGACCCCGGCGGTCTCGCACGCCATCCTCGCCCACAACCGGGGCCGCACCACGGGCCTCGCGGACGGCGTCGTCGTCACCCCGTCCCACAATCCGCCCACCGACGGTGGGTTCAAGTACAACCCGCCGAGCGGCGGCCCGGCCGGTTCGGACGCGACCGGCTGGATCCAGGACCGGGCCAACGACATCATCCGCGGCGGCCTCAAGGACGTCCGCCGCATCCCGTACGCCCGGGCCCTCGCCGCACCCGGTACGGGCCGTTACGACTTCCTCGGCACCTATGTCGCGGACCTGCCCACCGTGCTGGACCTGGACGCGATCCGCGCGGCCGGGGTGCGCATCGGCGCCGACCCGCTGGGCGGGGCGTCCGTCGCCTACTGGGGCCGGATCGCCGAACAGCACGGCCTCGACCTCACGGTGGCCAACCCGCTCACCGACCCCACCTGGCGGTTCATGACCCTGGACTGGGACGGCAAGATCCGCATGGACTGCTCGTCGCCGTACGCCATGGCGTCCCTCATCGGGCAGCGCGACCGCTTCGACATCGCCACCGGCAACGACGCCGACGCCGACCGGCACGGCATCGTCACCCCGGACGCCGGTCTGATGAACCCCAACCACTACCTCGCCACGGCGATCGGCTACCTCTACGCGCACCGCGACCGGTGGCCGGCGACGGCCGGGGTCGGCAAGACCCTGGTCTCCTCCGCGATGATCGACCGGGTCGCCGCCGATCTGAAGCGGGAACTCGTCGAAGTCCCCGTCGGGTTCAAGTGGTTCGTGGACGGACTGGTCGACGGCTCCCTCGGCTTCGGCGGGGAGGAGTCCGCCGGCGCCTCCTTCCTGCGCCGGGACGGCTCGGTGTGGACCACCGACAAGGACGGCATCATCCTGGCCCTGCTCGCCTCCGAGATCACGGCGGTCACCGGGAAGACGCCCTCCGAGCACTACGCCGCGCTCACCGCGCGCTTCGGCGCACCCGCCTACGAGCGCATCGACGCCCCGGCCACCCGTGAGGAGAAGGCCCGCCTGGCCAAGCTCTCCCCGGCCCAGGTCACCGCGGACACCCTGGCGGGGGAGCCGGTCACCGCGGTGCTCACCGAGGCGCCGGGCAACGGCGCGCCCATCGGGGGCATCAAGGTGACCACGGACAGCGCCTGGTTCGCCGCCCGCCCGTCCGGCACCGAGGACGTGTACAAGATCTACGCCGAGTCGTTCCAGGGCCCCGAGCACCTGCGCCGGGTGCAGGAGGAGGCCCGGTCCGTGGTCCTCGCGGCACTGGGCGGCTGAGCCGGACGTCGTACGTCCCGGTCACCCGTGGCGGGTTGCCGGGACGCCTCAACCGATCCGGAGCGCGGGGCCGGAGGGCGGCGGGGAGGAGGCCCCGGGCGGCTCGGACGTCGCCGTGGGCAGCTCCGGGGGAGCCTCCTCGGACTGCTGCAGAACGGTGTCGTCGCCGGGCCCCTCGACCGGGCTTCCGGCCCCGGTGGACAGCTGGGACCATGCGCCCAGCGCCAGAGCGATCGCGGCGGCCGTGCCCGCCACGCGTCCCACGCGGCGCAGTCTGGCGCGGCGGTCCATGTCCCGCCAGGACGGGCCCTCCCACGGATCGTCGGGGCGCCACAGATCACCGACCGCCGTGGTCCCGGCATCCGCCGGGGGCACATTGGCCCGGCCGGGGGTCCTGGGCCGTGCCCCTTGGGTCCGCTGACGCGCCGACGGTTCCCTGGGCGCGGTCGCCCGGATGGCGTGTTCGGTGTCGTCGAGGAACCGCTGCCAGACGTCCTCGGGCACGGACGGCGTACCGTGGTGCTCGTCCGGCGGTCCGCCGGTGCCCGGGGTCTGCGCGGTCACGTGGGTTCATTCCTCTCCTGCGCGGGAGCCCGCGACGGCCTCTCGGCCGACTCGCCGGGGTCCCGCCAGGATGATTGCACAGCGCAAAAACGGAAGGACAGGGGGCCGGGCCGCTGTTCACTCCCGATGCGGCCGTTCGTGCCGATACGGCGGAAACCGCCCCCGGAATCCTTACAGCCGGCTGACGGTGCCTCCCGGTCGCCCCCGCACCGCCTGCCGCACGTGCCACTCTGATGACAGCACCGCAAGCGCCGCGGCACACGGGGAAGCGGCTGCCGCGGACCGGCGCCCCGGACATCCCGTCCGGGGCGTCGCGCTTGCCCGCACTCAGCCGGGTGATGGACGGGGCGGCCGCGCACGGCGGTTGAGCGCGGCGGGCGCCCTCTTTTGCCGGACCGGCAACACCGCTCGTCCCGCCGGGGCCGCCCCGGCCATGCTCGACGGACGAGCTCCGGCGCGGCGCGGACAGAGCAGCCCGGAGACCGCGGACCATCCTGGAGCGCACATGTCACAGCACCCGGCGACCGGCCTCACGCACCGGCTCGTCCCTTCGCCCGCCGGCCGGACACACGTGGTGGAGCAGGGCAGCGGCCCCCTGGTGCTGCTCGTCCACGGCTTCCCGGAGTCCTGGTACTCCTGGCGCCACCAACTGCCGGCCCTGGCGGCGGCCGGCTACCGCGCGGCGGCCGTCGACGTCCGCGGCTACGGCCGCTCCTCCCGACCGGCCGCCACGGAGGACTACCGCATGCGGGAACTGATCGCTGACGCCGTCGCCGTGGCGCACGCCCTGGGGGAACGGACCGCCGTGATCGTCGGCCACGACTGGGGATCCGCCGTGGCCTCGAGCGCCGCCCTGATCCGCCCGGACGTCTTCCGCGCGGTCGCCCTGCTCAGCGTGCCGTACGCGCCGCGCGGCGGCCCGAGGCCGAGCACGGTCTTCGCCTCGATGGGCGGCGACGACGAGTTCTACGTCTCGTACTTCCAGGAGCCGGGCCGTGCCGAGGCCGAGATCGAGCCCGACGTACGCGGCTGGCTGGCCGGATTCTACGCGGCCCTGTCCGCCGACACCATGCCCGCACCCGGCGCACCCCTGCCCCACTTCGTCAGCCCCGGGGGAACCCTCCGGGACCGGTTCCCCGCCGGGCGCCTCCCGGCCTGGCTGAGCGAGACGGACCTCGACGTCTTCGCCGGGGAGTTCGAACGCACGGGGATGAGCGGAGCGCTGGCCCGCTACCGGGCCCTGGACCGTGACTGGGAGGACCTCGCCGAACACGACGGCGCCCCCGTCACCCAGCCGTCCCTCTTCATCGGCGGCGCACTCGACGCGTCCACCACCTGGATGGCCGACGCCATCAGCGCCTTCCCCGTCACCCTCCCCGGCCTGGTGTCCTCGCACATTCTCGACGGCTGCGGACACTGGCTCCAGCAGGAACGCCCCGACGAGACCAGCCGCACCCTCACGGACTGGCTCACCATGCTGCCCAAATCCGCATGTTAGATTCGCATTTGACAGGCTCGACCGCGGACAGCGCGTCCACACACAGGGCACGGTGACACCTCATGACGTCGGAGAGCAGCGAAACACCGGACGACGAGGTCCCCCTGCCGCGGATCCTGTGCGACACGGCCGCGCTGGCCGGCGTCGAGGACGCCTCCGCCGGCGCCCTGTGGCGGCTCGCGGAGTCCGGCCGCCAACTCGACGCCAACGTCGTGCACCTCCCGCCCGGGCACCGGGTCGACACCCACCGCGAGCCCGACCTCGACGTCCTCCTGCTCGTCCTCGCCGGCCACGGCACCCTCACCGCCCCCGACGGCCCGCATGCCCTCACCGCCGGCACCCTCACCTGGCTCCCGCACGGCTCCACCCGAAGCCTCGCCGCCGGCACCGAGGGCCTGACCTACCTCACCGTGCACCGCCGCCGGCCGGGGATGCGCATCGGAGCCGCCGGCCCGGCAGTTGACCAGATGTGACCATCACGGCCACAGACTGATAACAACGGACAACGCCTGAACGCCGAACGCGGTCTAGTCCGCCATGAAGGTCTCTTTCCTGATCCATAACGCCTATGCGATCGGAGGCACGATCGCCACCACGTTCAATCTGGCCGGCGCGCTGGCCGAGCGGCACGACGTGGAGATCGTCTCGGTGTTGAGGAACCGGGAACGTCCCAGCCTTACCCTCCACCCCCGGGTGCGGCTCCGGGCGCTGGTGGATCTGCGGCACGAGGAGGACCACCCCCTGCACGGCAGACCGGCCAAGGTGTTCCCGTCCGCCGAGTACCGGCACGGACAGTACAGCGAACTGACGGACCAGCGGATCGGCGCGTGCCTTCAGGACATCGACGCCGATGTCGTCGTCGGCACCCGGCCGGGGCTCAACGTGCACCTGGCCCTCCAGGCCCCCGACCGCGTCCTGCGCGTCGGCCAGGAACACCTCACCCTCGACAACCACCACGCGGGGCTGCGCACCGTACTGCGCCGCGCCTACCGCCGGCTCGACGTGCTCACCACCGTCACCCAGGCGGACGCGGACTCCTACCGGCGCAAGATGCGGCTTCCCGGCGTTCGCGTGGAGGCCCTGCCGAACAGCGTCCCCGACCCCACGCTGCCCGCGGCCGACGGCACCGGCAAGATCGTGATCGCGGCGGGCCGGCTGGTCCCGGTCAAGCGCTACGACCTGATCATCGACGCGTTCGCCCGGGTCGTCGCCGAGCACCCCGACTGGCAGCTGCGCATCTACGGCAGGGGCGAGGAGAAGGCGGGGCTGCGCGCGCGGATCGAGAGGCTCGGCCTGTGGAACAACGTCTTCCTCATGGGCGCGGCGACCCCCATGGAAGCCGAGTGGGTCAAGGGCTCCATCGGCGTCTCCGCCTCCGACTTCGAGCCGTTCGGCATGACCATCGTCGAGGCGATGCGCTGCGGACTGCCCGTGGTGAGCACCGACTGCCCCTACGGCCCCAGGGAGATCATCCAGGACGGCGAGGACGGCCGGCTGGTGCCGGTCGGGGACGCCGCCGCCCTCGGCGCCGCCCTCCTGGACCTGGTCCGCGACGACGAGCGGCGCCGCCGTATGGGCAGGGCAGCCCTCGGCAACGCACGACGGTTCGCTCCCGGCCCGGTCGTCGCGCAGGCCGAACGCCTGTTCCAGGAGGCGATCGAGGCCCGCGGCGGCGCCGGACCCGGCACACCCGCGCCCGGTGGGCTGTCCCAGGCCCTCCGCACCGGGGGCTACGCCGCCCGCGACCTCGCCCGCGCCGCCGCGTCCGGCGCGCTGCGCACCGTACGGAAAGGACGCCGATGAGTGCGGAACCCCGCGCCGACTGCTGTGCCGACACCGCCGGAAGGATCACCTTCCGGCTGAGGCTGCCGTCGGCCACGCACCCCCGGCTGCTGCTGGTGCTCCGCCCCAAGAAGGGCCGGCCCCACCAGAAGACCCGCACGCTCGACCTGCAACCGGCCGGCGGCGACGGCGCGTTCGGCGCCGTGCTCGAACCGGAGCCCCCGCTCGAGGAGGGCCGCTGGGACGCGTATGTGCTGCGCGGCCCCGACGCGGGACGCGAACGGCTGCGCCCCGGTCTGCGCGACGTCCGTGCGCTCGTCGACGGCGGCTCGCGCGACCGGCCGTCACCGGTCGCGGTCAGGGTGCCCTACACCAGCCTCGACGGCTTTCTCTCCCTTCGGGCCTGGCGGCGCACCGCCCACGCCGAGGCGGGCGCCATCGCCATCGCCGACGGGGCGATGACGGTCCGCGTCCGCCCGCACGGTGCCCGGCTCTCCGCGGCTGCGGTGGCCCTGCTGCGGCTGCGGGGCGACAAGGACACGGTGCGCGACGTCCCCGTGCGGCCGGCGGAGGGCGGCGATTTCACCTTCACCGTCGCCTACGGGGAACTCCTGGCCGTGGACGGCGGCGCCCGGGTCTGGAACGTCTTCCTCCGCCCCGCGGACGGGGCACCCCTGATCCGGGTCGGCCGGATCCTCGACGATCTGGCGGACCGCAAGGGCTCGTTCGTGTATCCGCAGGTCACCGTGGGCGGGTCCATGGTGCGTCCCTACTACACGGTCGACAACGACCTCTCCATCGAGGTGACCACCACGGGCTAGCGGGCCGCTGCCGCGGGCAGTCGTGCCGCTGGGGCGGCACGGGTGGGCGCGACGGCACCCCGCAAGCGCCGGGCTGCGCAACTGCCCCCCGGCCCGCACGAACGCCGCGTCGCGGCCCACCCGTGCTGCCCTGGGGGTCCCAAACCCGGCGGCTCCTGACGGGCCATCGGTTCTGCGGGGCGAGCAGAGTGATCGAATGAACGATTCGCTTTCCTCCGGACGGTCCATTGACCGTGTGCCGGCCGGCGTTGACGATTTCCCCGTACCGCCGAACAGGCGTGTCCCCGGAAACGGAGGAGCCGCGGGAGGCGCCCCACCCGCGCAAGGAGTTCCCCCGCCACCATGACCGAGCCCACGCCCGGCCCGGGCCGCCGCCCCCGCGCCGCCCTGGCCATGTCCCCCGACGTCGCCACCGCGGTCGTCGACGACGCGTCATTCACGGCCCTCGACGCGCTGTGCGATCTCGCACCGCTGCCGGTGCTGGACGATCTGACCACCCCACGCGCCCGCACCGTGCTCGCCGACGTCGAGCTGCTGGTCACCGGCTGGGGCTGCCCGCCCCTGGACGCCGACGTGCTGGCTGCGGCGCCCCGGCTGCGGGCCGTCGTCCACACCGCGGGCAGCGTACGCGGCCATGTCACCGACGCCTGCTGGGAGCGCGGGATCGAGGTGTCCTCCGCCGCCGCAGCGAATGCCGTCCCCGTCGCGGAGTACACCCTCGCCATGATCCTGCTCACCGGCAAACGGGTGCTGGAAAGCGCACGCGACTACCGCGCCACCCGTACCGGACCCGACTGGCTTCGCACCCCCCGAACGGTCGGCAACCACCGGCGCACCGTGGGCATCCTCTCGGCGTCCCTCATCGGCCGCCGGGTCATCGACCTGCTGCGCCCGCACAACATCGAGGTGCTGCTGTACGACCCGTACGTCGACGACCGCGAGGCCGGGGAACTCGGTGTGGAACCGGTCGGGTTGGCCGAGCTGTTCGGGCGCAGCGACACGGTGAGCGTGCACACCCCGCTGCTGCCAGAGACCCGCGGGCTGGTCGGCCGCGAACTGATCGACTCCATGCGGCCCGACGCCGTACTGATCAACACGGCGCGCGGCGCGGTCGTCGACCAGGACGCACTCACCGACGCGGTGCTGGCCGGCCGGATCCGCGCCGTGCTCGACGTGACCGACCCGGAAGTCCTGCCGCCCGGCCACCCGTTGTGGAGCTGCGACAACGTACTGATCACCCCTCATATCGCCGGCTCCCAGGGCAACGAGTGGCGCCGGCTGGCCGATCTCGCCCTCGCCGACATCGCGCGCTGGGCCTCCGGCAAGGACTTCCTCCACCCCGTACGACGCGAAAGGCTGGCATTCCTGGCATGACCATCCCGTTCGCACTGCCCGTCGACGACCACGACGTCAGCCCTCGCACCGGATACACCCGCACCCACTGGGAGGCGGTGGCGGACGGACTGCTCACCGCGGCCTGGCGCTGGAGCACCCCCGGCTGCGCCCTGCTGGACCTGCCCGGACGTCCCTCCCACTCGGGGGCGCGCTCCGACGGACTCGAAGGCTATGCCAGGACGTTCCTCGCCGCCGCCTTCCGCGTGGCGGGCGCCGACGGGGACGACCCCCACGGCCTGCTGGAGCGGTACGCGAACGGGCTCGCCGCCGGCACCCGCACACCCGGCCGCGACGACACCGAGTCCTGGCCACTGATCCTCGACGTCGATACGCAGGGCCATCCGATGGTCGAGTCGGCGTCGGTCGCGCTCGGACTGCGGCTGACCGCGCCCTGGCTGTGGAAGCGGCTCGACCCCGGAGTGCAGGACCGTGCGGAGGAGTGGCTGCGGGGCGCGCTGCGGCACACCCCGTCGCCCAACAACTGGTACCTGTTCCCGTACACGGTCGCCGGCTTCCTGGAGTCCGTGGGGCGCGGTGACGCCGAGACGGCTGCGGCGCGGCAGCGGGCTCTGGAACTCCTGGACGGCTGGTACCGGGGCGACGGCTGGTACGCCGACGGGGACGGCCGTGCCTTCGATCACTACAACGGCTGGGCCCTGCACCTCTATCCGGTCCTCGACGCCTTTCTCACGGGCGACCGGGAGGCACTGGCGCACCACGGCCGGCGCCTGCGCGCCCACCTGGAGGGCTACGCCCTGATGTTCGGCGGCGACGGCGCGCCGCTGCACTTCGGCCGGTCACTGACGTACCGCTTCGCCGCCTCGGCGGCCGTCTCGCTGGGCGCGCTCACCGGGCACACCCCGCTGACACCGGGCGCCTCGCGCCGTATCGCCGCCGGCAGTCTGCGCCACTTCCTGGACCGGGGCGCGCTGACCGCCGACGGACTGCTCAGCGCCGGCTGGTACGGCCCGCACGAGGCCTCGCTGCAGAGCTACTCGGGACCGGCGTCACCGTACTGGGCGTCGAAGGCGTTCGTCGCCCTGCTCGCCCCCGCCGGCCACGCCTTCTGGACGGCACGCGAGGAGGCGGCACCGGTGGAGGAGTCCGACAGGGTGCTGGCCCTGCCCGCTCCGGGACTGCTCGTCCAGGGCACGCGGGCCGACGGGATCGTCCGGCTCCACAACCACGGCAGCGACCATGTGCGCCCGCACGAGGGAGAGTCGGCGGACGAGGACGACCTGCACTACGGACGCCAGGCGTACTCCACCCGCACCGGACCCACCGCACCCGGGAACCTCGCCGACAACCACCTGTCGGTGCAGACCGACGGCCGGTCCAGTGTGCGCCGCCGTATCCATCCGCTGGGCGCGGGCCACGGCGACGGCTGGGGCTGGGCCGCGTCGTGGCACCGTCCCGTGTTCGCCGGCGGTCCGCCGATGGTGCCGGGCCTGCGGGTGGAGAGCATCACCGTGGCGCACGGCCGGTACGAGTTGCGGGCGCACCGGGTGGTTGGGGCACCGGCGGGGTCCCGTGTCACCCACACCGGCTGGGCCACGGGTCCCGAGGAGTCCCTGACCTCCGACCTGTACGGACTGCATGGCTGGGGCGACCCGTTCCCGCGCCTCGTCCGCGCCCCGCGGGGCACGGCCTGGACGCCCTGGGCCGAAGTCCCGTGCCTGACCGGCGACTGCGGGGGCACGTCGGTGCATGTCGCGCTGGCGTCCCTCACCGGGGACCCCGACGCCGCGCCCCTGTCGGAGGCGGTGGAGCGGGTACGGGTGGACGACGGGACGATCGAGGTCCTCTGGGCCGGCGGCACGGCTCGCACCCGGATCACCTTCGGGCCGACGGAGGTGCGTCACACAGCGGTGAGCGGGTGAGGCCGCGTCAGGACGGGTCGGCGTTCGGGGCCTCGGTGCCGGTGTCGGGCGCCGTGTAGAAGACGGACGACCCCTGCTTGGTGCGCTGGGCCCGATTGCGGGCGACGAGGCCCTCCAGGGTGCTGCGCACCACCGTGGTCCTGATGGTGCGCTCCGGGTGCGCGGTCCGGAGCGCAGCGGTCACCTCCGCCGCCGAACGCGGCTCGCTCTGCTCACTAAGGTGCCGGCGGACCAGTTCGACCAGCTTGGGTCCGTCCGTCCCGGCCGACGGTGACGCGGATCGCGACGCCTTCGCCGCAGAGGGCTTGCGCGCCTGCTTGCCGGGAGTGGTGCGCGCGGCCGCCTTCTTCGTCCGCTTCGGCTTCTCCGCCCCCGGCTTGGCGCTGCCCCTCCTGCGCGGCGCCGGGACCGTCGCGGCGCCGGGCGCCGTCTCGTCCGCGGCGGCCTCCGCGGGCTCGGGCTCCGGCTCGGGCGCGGCCGCGGGTGCGGCGGGCGCCGGGGCGAGGCCCAGCGCCTGCTGCATGTGCACCAGGACCGTGTGGTCGTGCTGAAGGACAGTCAGCTGCTCCTGCAGCGCGGCGATCTCAGCGGTGACCCGCTCCTGCTCCTTCAGGTTTCGCTCCAAGTCGCCCGCGACCTGAGCGGTGTACTGCGACGTGAGGTCGGTCGCGGCGGTCGAGTTGTCGGACATCAGAAGGCCTCTTTCTTCCCGTCGGTTCGCCTGGTGGCCAGCCATGCTACGGCCGGGCGCGATTGACCGTTTCTTCTGACCGTTCCCGGTTGACGACGAGGAGTTCACGAGACGGAAGCGCTTCGGCCCACGGACGATCACCGGCCTGTTGCTGGCCGGCCTGATCGCGTAGGTCTTCAACCCGGTACGGCCACCGCCGCAGCGACAGCGGTCCGTGGCCTCAATCTGGCGCTCGGCAAAAAGCGTCACGGCGGGCGGCTCCCATGCCGGCCACCCGGCCGCCAACATCACAGACGGCAGCCAACTGAGCTACTGGGAGGGCCGGTCAGGCGCTTTCCCGCAGTGGGTCGACGTCGATCTCGGCGGCACCGTGGAGGCCGATCGGGTCGTTCTCGAGCTGCCCACCGCATGGGAGGCCCGCACCCAGACCCTCGCCGTCGGGGGCGGCACCGATGGATCCTCCTTCACCAGCCTGTCCGGCTCCGCCGCGCACCGCTTCGACCCTGACCGCGGCAACACGGTCACGGTGGACTTCACCGCCCGGGAGGTGCGCCGCATCCGTGTCCGGGTGAGCGCCAACACCGGCTGGAACGCCGCCCAGTTGTCCGAGATCCAGGTCTACGGCGACAGCCCGGAGGACCCGCCCGTCGACGGCACCAACCTGGTGCTCGGCAAGCCCATCCGGGCCTCCTCCACGATTCACTCGTTCGTGGCGACCAACGCCAACGACGGTGACCTCGGCACGTACTGGAGTCCAGCGGTCATGCCGCCAACCTCACGGCCGAACTGGGCGCGGACACCGACCTCAGCGGCGTCGTCGTCAGGCTCAACCCCAACCCCGTCTGGGCGAAGCGCACCCAGGGCATCGAGATCCTCGGCCGCAAGCAGACCAGGAGTTCGGGGACATCACCCTGTTCGCCCAGGGACCGAACATCCCGGGAGTGGTCATCCGTGACACCGACATCCACGACTCGACCTACGACGGGCAACCAGTTCAAGTCCGGCGGGGGAGCGGTGCCGGGCGCTCGGATCTCGGGCGTCACCATCGACCGGTCGAACAACGGGTCCGGCGTCCTTGCCATGGGCAGCGCCACCCTGACGGACGTCACCATCACCGGCTCGGCCGAAGGGGACGTGGCGATCGGACCCGGCTCGCAGTTCGTCATCAACCGCTGGCGCCCCCTGCGCGCGCTGCTCCGTCCGGCGGGCCCGTGCTCCACCCGGGCGTGCGGGCCCGTCACCCGGGCGGGTGTCTTCCCGGGCCGGGTGATTCCCTCCGAAGGAGCGCAGACGGGGGACTTCGCCGGACTCGCGCGAGGGAGCCGAGGCGGATTCGGCGCGTCGAAGTCAGGCTGAGGGCATGGCTTCATCGACCGACTGCCCGCACCGTCCGCGTCACCGCGCTCCGTCCCGGGCTGGGCGGCGGGCCGCAGTCCCCGTCCGAGCGCGCGGCCGTCTGGCGTTGCCGGCCGTCGTCCTCGGCGTGCTCGCGGTCCTGACCGGATGCGGGGTGGGCACCGGAACCACCACGCGGGACGTGCCCACCGCCACCGCACCGGCGGCCGGGCAACCCGGCCCCGCGAGCACCGCCCAGGGCCGGACCGGAGCGGAGACACCACCGCCCGCCCCGATCCCCGGCCTCGGTCCCCGGACGCAGGCATGGATTCCCGCCAACGCCCGCCAGGTTCTCGTCGTCACCGGCCGCGGCAGGGACGCCAACCGCTCGGAGGCCGTGCTGTACGAGCACACCGGCTCCGGCTGGGAGGCGGGCCCGGCGTGGCCCGCCCGCAACGCCCTCAACGGCTGGACCGACGACCACTGGGCGGGCGACCTGCGCTCCCCGATCGGCGTGTTCACCCTCACCGACGCCGGGGGACTGCTGCCCGATCCCGGCACCGAGCTGCCGTACGACCGCTCGGAGGGGTTCCGTGCCGGCGGCACGGGCTTCCGGGGGGAGTCGCTGGAGGGATCCTTCGACTACGTCATCGCCATCGACTACAACCGGGAACCGGGCACCTCGCCGCTGGACCTGACCCGTCCGCTCGGCGCCGGCCGGGGCGGCGGCATTTGGCTGCACGTCGACCACGAGGGACCCACACAGGGCTGTGTCAGCCTCGACAAGCCCCACATGAAGGAACTACTGCGCACCCTCGACCCGGACCGGCACCCGGTGGTCGTCATAGGGGACGCCGCCTCCCTGGCCATCTGAGGCGCACCCGGTGCGTCGAGCGGCCGGCGGCGCCTCCCGTCGTTCCCGCCCTGCCCGTCGCCGGACCTGTCTAGGCTGTGCCCATGGAGCAGCGGGAGATCATGCAGCGGAGCGTCGGCATCCTCACCGAGGCCCTCGAGATGCGGCGGCGGCTGCGGGAGAACCCGGACGCCGACGTGGCCAGGAACGGGGCGATCGCCACGCTTCTGGAGGAGATGCTGCCGCGCGTCCAGCTGCCCGCCGGCGCGAGCCCGCGCGAGGTGGCGGACATCGTGACCGAGAAGCTGGGCCCCGCCATCGTGCAGATCACGTCCGCACTGACCTTCGCCTTCGTTCAGCTCGCCGAGATCCACGACGAGGGCCGCACCGACGTGTCCTCCGCCGACGTCCTGCGCTCCATCTCCCTGCACTACGAGACCGGCGGCAGAGGCTAGTTGTGCCTCTGGACCGGGACACCGACTGCGGCTACTCGCTCCATGAGGTCGGCGTCCGCTAACGCTGACGTCCGGCCCGACCGTCCCGGGCCCTGTGGAAAAGCACGCGGACCTCCTCCAGTGCCATCGCCCGGTCGGCGGAGACGAGACCGATGCGGGTGCGGCGGTCGAGGACGTCCTCCTCGTCGAGCGCTCCCTCGTGGCGCACGGCCCAGAGCAGTTCGGCGCCGGTGACCGGATACCCGGGCAGCACCGGCTCGCCGAGCCGGGGATCGCGGGCGGCGAGAGCCTGGACGGCGGGTGCCTCGTCGCCGTAGAGCCGCACCAGTCGGCGCGCTGCGGGCAGGGCGGCGAGGACGTGCGGCGGCGCGGCGCCCACCAGGGGGAGGGACGCGGTGGGGGACGGGCCGGCTGCCAGCCCGCGGAGGCGGACGGCGGCGTCGACGGCGTCCTCGGCCATGCGCCGGTAGGTGGTGAGCTTGCCGCCGACGACGGTGACGACGCCCTCGGAGGACGTGAGTACCGCGTGCCGGCGTGAGAGGTCGGCGGTCCTGGGGGCGGTGTCCGCATGCTCCGCCGCCGTGTCCAGCAGCGGGCGCAGTCCGGCGAAGGCGCCGACGACGTCACCGCGGTGGACCGGGACATGCAGCACGGAGCACAGGACGTCCAGGAGGAACCCGATGTCCGTCTCCGGTGGCTGGGGGACGTCGGGGATGTCGCCGTCCACGGGTTCGTCGGTGAGACCGACGTAGACCCGGCCGTCCTCCTGGGGGAGGACGAGGACGAAGCGGTTGCCCTCCCCGGGGACCGGGATGTGCAGGCCGGCGGAGAGTGTCCCGAAGCTCTCCGGGCGCAGGACGAGATGGGTGCCGCGGGAGGGCCGTATCCGGACGCCGTCCACGAGGCCGCCCGCCCAGACGCCCGACGCGTTGATCACCGCGCGGGCGCGGATCTCGCCCGTCTCGCCGGTGAGTTCGTCACGGACCCGGGCTCCCGTCGAGGTCAGTTCCAGGGCCCTGACCCGGGTGAGTATCCGCGCGCCGCGCGCGGCGGCCGTGCGGGCGAGGGCGGTCACCAGACGGGCGTCGTCGGTGAGCCGGCCGTCCCAGGACAGCAGGCCCCCGCGCAGCCCGTCGCGCCGCAGCGCGGGGGCGAGATGGCGGGTCTCCACCACGGAGATCCGGCGCGGCGGGGGCAGGGTGGCCCGGGCCGTGCGGGCGGCCAGCCGCAGCGCGTCGCCCGCCCGGAACCCGGCCCGCGCCAGCGCGGCCTGACCGTGCGACACCAGCGGGGTGAGGGGCAGCACGAACGGCTGGGCCTGCACGAGATGGGGGGCGGTGCGCTCCATCAGCACCCCGCGTTCGACCGCGCTCTCATGGGCGACGTCCAGCCGTCCGGAGGCGAGGTAGCGCAGCCCGCCGTGGATGAGCTTGCTGCTGAAGCGGGAGGTGCCGAAGGCCAGGTCGTGGGCGTCGACGGCGACCACGCTCAGTCCGCGCGCCGCGGCGTCCAGGGCGGCTCCCGCGCCGGTGGCGCCGAGCCCGACGACCAGGACGTCGATGACGGGTCCGCCCACCGAGTCGGTCAGTTCACGCGAGCGCCGGGCGGCGGAGAGGGAGGACGCGGGGTCCGGGCCGTGGGGGGAGGTCATGGCGTGAGGGTCCTCTCCAGGATTCCGTGCAGTTCGCCGAGGAAGGCCTCGGCGGCGAGTTCGGGGTCGTCCTCGTCGGCCATGGTCCGCAGGGACAGGGTGAAGGACTGCACGATCAGCAGCACCGACCGGGCCTGCCGCACGGGATGGCCGGCGCGCACCGAGCCGTCGGCGTGTCCCTCGTGCAGAGCGGCGGCCAGCATGTCCAGCAGGGCCTCCTGGCTCGCCCCCCGGCGGTCCAGCACATAGGGCAGGAGCAGTTCGGGATCCACGTCGAGGATCTTCCGGAAGAGCGGATGGGCGCCGAAGGCGCGCACCGCCGCCACCAGCCCCTCGGTGATCACCTCCCGCGTCGGCACCCCCGGCCGCCGCTCGGGCATCGCCCCGGTGGCGACCTTGACCCACTCCCGGGTCATCAGGTCACCGACCAGCGTGCGCACATCGGGCCACCGCCGGTACAGCGTCATCCGGGAGACCCCGGCGCGGCGGGCCACGTCGGTGAGCGTGGTGCGGCGGACCCCGACGGCCAGGACGCAGTCCCGTACGGCGTCGAGCACCGCGTCGTTGTCCGAACCGCCGGAAGAACCGCCGGAAGCGTTGTGACGAATAGGCGTCATGTGTCACAGTGTAACGCCACGTGAGGCCGCGGGCGACGGCATCGCTCATTTCCGACCGGTGAGGACGACAGCCATGGACATGCTGTGGAGCGGCTGGGGGGACCCGGCCAAGGCGACGCCGCTGCCCGGCACGGTGATCGGGCTGCTGCGCGATCTGCTCGGAGTGAAACCGCGCGAGGCCGCCCCCGTCGCCATCCAGGACATGGACGTCCCCGCGAGCCCACTGGCACCCGCCGCGCGCCGCGCCCTGGCCGAGGCGCTCGGCGACGAGGCGCATGTGCGCACCGACGCGGAGTTCCGCGTCCGGCACACGCGCGGCAAGTCCACCCCCGACCTGCTGCGCATCCGCGAGGGCGACATCGCCGCCGTCCCCGCGGCCGTACTCCTGCCCTCGACCCACGAGGAGGTGCTGGCCGTCCTGCGGGTGTGCGCCGAGCACGGCCTGCCGCTGGTGCCCTTCGGTGGCGGCACCTCCGTCGTCGGGGGTCTGGCCCCCGAACGGCGCGGCGCCTTCGTCGCCCTGGACCTGCGGCGCATGGACGCCCTGCTCGACCTCGACCCGGTCTCCCGCACCGCCACGCTGCAGCCCGGCCTGCGCGCCCCCCGGGCCGAGGCGCTCCTCGCCGAACACGGCTTCACCCTCGGCCACTTCCCCCAGTCCTACGAGTGGGCCACCATCGGCGGCTTCGCCGCCACCCGCTCCAGCGGCCAGGCGTCCGCCGGCTACGGACGGTTCGACGAGATGGTGCTCTCCCTCACCCTCGCCACCCCCGAGGGCACGCTCGACACCGGCCGCGCCCCCCGCTCGGCCGCCGGACCCGACCTGCGCCAGCTCGTCCTCGGATCGGAGGGCGCGTTCGGCGTCATCACCTCGGTGACCGTGCGCATCCGCCCCGTCCCACAGGCCGCCGTCTACGAGGGCTGGCACTTCCCCTCGTTCGACCAGGGAGCCACCGCACTGCGCCGGCTCGCCCAGGACGGGCCGCGGCCCACCGTGCTGCGCCTGTCCGACGAGACCGAGACCCTGATCGGTCTGGCCAACCCGGAGGCGATCGGCTCGGGCGCCGAACAGGCCCCCGGCTGCACCGCCATCGCCGGCTACGAGGGCACGGAGGAGGACACCGCGCACCGCAGGGAGCGCGCCGCGGCCGTCCTGCGCGACTGCGGCGGCACACCCCTCGGCGAGGAGCCGGGCCGGCGCTGGGCGCACGGACGCTACTCGGCCCCGTACCTGCGCGACGCGCTCCTGGACGCCGGGGCGTTCGCGGAGACGCTGGAGACGGCGACGTTCTGGTCCCGCCTGCCCGGGCTGTACGCCTCCGTCCGTGACGCACTCACCGCGACGCTCACCGAGGCCGGCACCCCGCCGCTGGTCATGTGCCACATCTCCCACGTCTACGAGAACGGCGCCTCCCTGTACTTCACGGTCGTCTCGGCCCAGGGCGAGGACCCCGTGGCGCACTGGACGCGCGCCAAGCACGCCGCCAACGAGGCGATCCTCGCCGCCGGCGGCACGATCAGCCACCACCACGGGGTGGGCACCGACCACCGGGACTGGTACGTCCGCGAGGCGGGCCCCCTGGGCATCGACGCCCTGCGCGCCGTGAAGCGGCGGCTGGACCCGGCGGGCCTGCTCAGCCCCGGTGTCCTCCTGCCCGCCGACTGACCGGGACACCCCGTCGACCCACCTGCCCGTCCCCCACCCGTCGGCCCGCCCCGGAGGCACCCCCAATGCGCCAGTTCACCGCCGTCGTCAACCCCACCGCGGGCGCGGCCACCGGAGCGGCCGCCCTGCTCACCCTGGCCCGGCACCTCCGTGAGGAGGGCGCCGAGCTGCGCACCGAGTACAGCCGGGGCCTCGCCCACGCGCGGCAACTGGCCCGCGACGCCGGACAGCAGGGGCGGGTCGTGCTCGCCGTCGGCGGCGACGGCATGGCGGGCGCCGTCGGCGGCGCCCTCAGCGGCACCGGCGCGACCCTCGGGCTCGTCCCGGCCGGCCGCGGCAACGACTTCGCCCGCGCCCTGGGGCTGCCCCACGACCCGGAGGAACTGGCCCGCATCCTGCTGCACGGCGAGCCACGGCAGGTCGACACCATCGAGGTCACCTCGGCGGTCCACGACCGCACCGTCGTGCTCGGCAGCGTGTACGCCGGTGTGGACGCGCTCGCCAACCGCCACGCCAACCGGTCCCGGCTGCTGAAGGGGTCCGCGTCCTACTACGCGGGCGGCCTGCGGGCCGTGGCGGCCTGGCGGCCCGCCCGCTACCGCGTCACCGTCGACGGCGAGGAGCACCCGCACACCGGGTACACGGTGGTCGCCGCCAACTCGGGCTTCTACGGCTCCGGCCGCGCCATCGCCCCCGACGCCCGCGTCGACGACGGCCTGCTGGACGTCGTGATGATCGAGGACGCGCCCCGGCGGCTGTTCTTCGCCCTGATGCAGGAGCTCAGGGCTGGCGCACATGTGCGCCGGCCCCAGGTGCGGATCCTGCGGGGCAGCGAGATCCGCATCGAGGCCGACCGCGACATCCCCTACGGCACCGACGGGGAGGTCGACGCGGTCCTCCCCGTCACGGCCCGGGTGCTGCCCGGAGCGCTGCGCGTCCTGTACTGACCGTCAGGACGGGTTGCCGTGGTAGCGCTGGGCCAGTCGTGCCAGCGCGACCGCGCCGAGCAGCAGTCCGAAGTCGCGCAGCGCGACGTCGTAGTAGCCGGACAGCGTGAGCAGGTTGACGATGATGCCCGCGAGCCAGCCGGCGACCAGCCAGCCCCCGAAGCGCGGGGCGATGCCCACGACGACACCGGCGACGATCTCGATCACT
Source organism: Streptomyces sp. NPDC052079 (assembly GCF_040680275.1). NCBI lineage: Bacteria > Bacillati > Actinomycetota > Actinomycetes > Kitasatosporales > Streptomycetaceae > Streptomyces > Streptomyces sp. NPDC052079. The sequence goes on along the minus strand of NZ_JBFAWL010000019.1, from coordinate 71,068 downwards.
CCCACCGCGTACATCGCCGACTGCGCGCTGCCCGGAACGACGTCGTCGATCCACGGCGCGAGGTAGCCGGGCCAGTCCACGAGCAGGTTCGCGAACTTGTCCAGCCCGAACAGGATCGGGGCCACGGTGAAGCCGGTGCGGAGGATGACGTACGCCTGGTAGCCGGGGTCGCTGAGCGCGGCCCGCCGCGCCGTGACCTGCGTGCCACTCGTGGTTGTGGAGGCCATGGCCTGCACCTTTCTTCTATCGACAACTCTCATTAACGATAGAACCGCGGTTCCTCTCTTTAGTCAATGCCTGTTGCTTTTACACTGGTGTTCGTGGACGACACGGAAGAAGTACCGGACAGGGACATCGCCGCGATCTCGGCCATCGCCGCTCTCGACGAGCCCACCCGCCGGCGGCTCTACGACTACGTGGTGGGCCAGGACCACCCGGTGGGCCGGGACGAGGCGGCGGAGGCCCTGGGGCTGGCCCGGCAGACCGCGGCCTTCCATCTGGACCGCCTGGCCGTCGAGAACCTGCTGGACGTGCTCCACGTGCGGCGCAGCGGACGCAGCGGACCCGGCGCGGGCCGCCCGGCCAAGCTCTACCGGCGCTCGGCCGCGCAGATCGCCGTCAGCCTTCCGGACCGGCGCTACGAACTCGCCGGCCGGCTGCTCGCCCAGGCCGTGGAGGAGTCGGGCGCCACGGGCGAGCCCGCGCGCGAGGTGCTGCACCGCCGGGCCCGGGAACTGGGCGTACGGCTGGGCGCGGACGGCGACGAGACACAGCTCCTCCGCGTGCTGGAGCGCTACGGCTTCGAGCCGCGGCACGACGGCGAGTCCGTCGTCCTGGGCAACTGCCCCTTCCACGCACTGGCCCGCGCCCACACACAGACGGTGTGCGGCATGAATCTGCACCTGATGCGGGGCATGCTCGAAGGGCTCGGCGCAACGGGGTTCGAGGCCTGTCTCGCGCCGGAACCGGGCCGGTGCTGCGTCCGCCTGGACCCCGCCGCCTGACCCGGCCGCGCCCGGCGCCGTACGACGGCGTACGACGCCGTACGGCGCGAGGAGGTGCACGATCCGGGCAGTCACCGCAGTTATCGGACACGCCCCAAAACTGGACCTGTTCGTTCTCTGGAATTATTCGTGTCTGGGCCTATAGGTTCTGCCCATGACCGCATCCCGGCCGTCGACCACCGCCGAGGAGCTCCGCGGTGCGGGCCTGCGCGCGACGGCGGCCCGCGTCGCCCTCCTGGAAACCGTCCGTGAGGGCGGCCATCTCGGAGCCGAGGAGCTCGCCTCCGAGGTGCGCCGGCGCATCGGACACGTCTCCCTGCAGGCGGTGTACGAGGCGCTCCACGCGCTCACCGAGGCAGGGCTGGTGCGTCGTATCGCACCGGCCGGCGGCCCCGCCCGCTACGGGGGGCGCGTCGGGGACAACCACCACCATCTGGTGTGCCGGTCCTGCGGCGTGGTCGTCGACGTCGACTGCGCGGTCGGCGAGGCACCCTGTCTGACCGCGTCCGACGGTCACGGCTTCGTGATCGACGAGGCCGAAGTCGTCTACTGGGGCCTGTGCCCCGGCTGTTCCTCCTCCCGCAGCACCTGACTGCGCGAACGTTTTCGCCCGGAAGGATCCCCATGACCGAGAACCATGACGCGATCGTCACCGAACCCAAGGCGGAGGAAGCAGGTGGCTGCCCGGTCGCGCACGGGCGCGCCCCGCACCCCACCCAGGGCGGCGGAAACCACCGGTGGTGGCCCGAGCGCCTCAACCTGAAGATCCTCGCCAAGAACCCGGCCGTGGCGAACCCGCTCGGTGAGGACTTCGACTACGCCGAGGCGTTCCGGACCCTCGACCTGCCGGCGGTGAAGCGGGACATCGCCGAGGTGCTGACCACCTCCCAGGACTGGTGGCCCGCCGACTTCGGCCACTACGGCCCGCTCATCGTCCGGATGGCCTGGCACAGCGCGGGCACCTACCGCATCAGCGACGGCCGCGGTGGCGCCGGCGCCGGCCAGCAGCGCTTCGCCCCCATCAACAGCTGGCCGGACAACGCCAACCTCGACAAGGCCCGCCGCCTGCTGTGGCCCGTGAAGAAGAAGTACGGCAAGAGCCTGTCGTGGGCCGACCTGCTCATCCTGTCCGGCAACGTCGCCCTGGAGTCGATGGGCTTCAAGACCTTCGGCTTCGCCGGCGGCCGCGCCGACGTCTGGGAGCCGGAGGAGGACGTCTACTGGGGCCCCGAGTCCACCTGGCTCGGCGACGAGCGCTACACCGGCGACCGGGAGCTGGAGAACCCGCTCGGCGCCGTGCAGATGGGCCTCATCTACGTCAACCCGGAGGGCCCCAACGGCAACCCGGACCCCGTCGCCTCGGCCCGCGACATCCGCGAGACCTTCCGCCGCATGGCGATGAACGACGAGGAGACCGTCGCCCTGATCGCCGGCGGTCACACCTTCGGCAAGACCCACGGCGCCGGCCCGGCCGACCACGTCGGCCCGGACCCGGAGGCCGCCGGCCTCGAGGAGCAGGGCCTGGGCTGGAGGAACACCTACGGCACCGGCAAGGGTGCCGACACGATCACCAGCGGTCTCGAGGTGACGTGGACGAACACGCCGACGACCTGGGACAACAGCTTCTTCGAGATCCTCTTCGGCTACGAGTGGGAGCTGTTCAAGAGCCCCGCCGGCGCCCACCAGTGGCGGCCCAAGGACGGCGCGGGGGCCGGCACCGTGCCCGACGCCCACGACCCGTCGAAGAGCCACCAGCCGACGATGCTGACCACGGACCTCGCGCTCCGCTTCGACCCCATTTACGGCCCGATCTCCCGGCGCTTCCTGGAGAACCCGGACGAGTTCGCGGATGCCTTCGCCCGCGCCTGGTACAAGCTGACTCACCGCGACATGGGACCCAAGTCCCTCTACCTCGGCCCGGAGGTGCCCGAGGAGACGCTGCTGTGGCAGGACCCGCTGCCGGAGCGGACGTACGACCTCGTGGACGCCGCGGACATCGCCGCCCTCAAGGAGCAGGTCCTCACCTCAGGCCTGTCGGTGTCCGAACTGGTGTCGACGGCATGGGCGTCCGCGTCGTCCTTCCGCGGCAGCGACAAGCGCGGCGGCGCCAACGGCGCGCGCATCCGCCTGGAGCCGCAGCGCGGCTGGGAGGCCAACGACCCCGACCGGCTGGCGACGGTGCTGGCCACCCTGGAGGGCATCCAGAAGTCCTTCAACTCCGCCCAGACCGGCGCCAAGCGGATCTCGCTCGCCGACCTGATCGTGCTGGCCGGCGCCGCGGGCGTCGAGAAGGCCGCCAAGGACGGCGGCTTCGACATCGAGGTCCCGTTCACGCCGGGCCGCGTGGACGCCTCGCAGGAGGAGACCGACACCGAGTCGTTCGCCGCGCTGGAGCCCACCGCCGACGGCTTCCGCAACTACCTCGGCAAGGGCAACCGTCTGCCCGCCGAGTTCCTGCTGCTGGACAAGGCCAACCTGCTGACGCTCAGCGCCCCCGAGATGACCGTCCTCGTCGGCGGTCTGCGGGTCCTGGGCGCCAACCACCAGCAGACGGCGCACGGCGTGTTCACCACCGCGCCCGGCACGCTGACGAACGACTTCTTCGTCAACCTCCTCGACCTGGGCACGACGTGGAAGGCGACGTCGGAGGACCAGACCACGTTCGAGGGCCGCGACGCGGCCACCGGCGAGGTCCGGTGGACCGGTACCCGTGCCGACCTGGTCTTCGGATCCAACTCCGAACTGCGCGCGCTCGCGGAGGTCTACGCGAGCGACGACGCCAAGGAGAAGTTCGTGAAGGACTTCGTCGCGGCGTGGGACAAGGTCATGAACCTCGACCGTTTCGACCTCGTCTGAGCCCCCCGCCCGGCTGATCCGGGCCGGCCCGCACGGGCCGGCCCGGACGTGCGCCGTCCCGAGATGCGCGGCAGACGCGCTGCCACCAGGGTGGAACCGAGCCGACCGGCACGCGAAGGAGGCCTGGGATGAGCAAGGACGGCGACCGGGGGAAGGATCTCCACCAGGGCGACGAGGTCGCCTGGAGCAGCCACGGCAGCGAGACGACGGGCAAGGTCGAGAAGAAGATCACCGAGCGCACCGAGGCGGCCGGACGCACGGTCGCCGCCTCCGAGGAGGAGCCGCAGTACAAGGTGCGCAGCGACAAGTCGGGCAAGCCGGCGATCCACAAGCCCTCCGCGCTCAGGAAGAAAAAGAAGTGAGCGCCGTGGACCCGGAACGCAAGGACGAGACCTGGGAGGAGTTCCGCGAGCTGGTCAACATGAAGCCCGCCGACCTGGAGAAGTGGCTGGCCACGGACGAGTCCCACAGCGCGGGACAGCACAAGGACGGCGGCGAGTCGACCGGCCACGCGTCCGGCCGCCGCATCGTCGGCCTCCTCCGCGCCGGCCGGAAGGAACTCTCCGACGACGACTACGAGCACATGCGCAAGGTGGTCGGCTACATCCGCCGCCACCTGGCCCAGCGCCCGTCCGGCGACGTGGGCGACACCCGCTGGCGCCACTCGCTCATGAACTGGGGCCACGACCCGCTCGCCGAGGGGTCACCCCACCGGTGAGGGACGGCCCCGGCGGCACCGTCCCCTGACCGCCACCGCCGTGGTGGCGGCGCCCAAGAGGTGTGACAGCGGCGAAAAGGGCGATCAGTGAGGGGAGCAAGCCGCCACCGCGCCAGGAGGGTCCGCACATGGGAACCGTCGTCCGCGTCCCGCAGACCCGGGACATGATCGGGGACGAGCTCTCCGGAGACGAGGCGTTCGCCGCGCTGCGGCACTACGGCGGTCTGCGCCTGCTGACCGACTCCGTCGCCCGCTTCCGCTACGCGGACGGCTTCACCAACGCGCGGGCCCTCGCCTTCCAGGTCGTACTGGGGCTGGTGCCGTTCACCGTGGCGCTGGTGGGCGTCGCGACCTCCGTGCACACCGAGGGCGTGGGCCGTGTCGTGGAGCTCGTCCTCGCCCGGATCGTGCCGGGCGCCGGCGCGGACGTCGTCCAGGACGCCCTCGACGGGACCCGTCGCACCGCCGGGGAGGGCCTCGGGAGCATCCTGGCGCTCTGGCTCGGGCTGGGCGTCGCCGTGCTCAACCTCGCCTCCGCCATGGGCCAGATCGAGCGGGGCGCCAACCGCATCTACGGCGTCGAACGCGACCGGCCCCTGCCCCGCAAGTACGGCCGTGCCGTCCTCCTCGCGCTCGGCGCGGGGCTGCCGATGGTGCTCGGGTTCGTCGTGCTCGCCGCCGGTGACGCGGTGAGCCGTGCGGTCGCCGAGGTGGTGGCCGGACGGGACAGCGGCACCGGGTGGTGGGGCGCGCTGGACGTGCCAGTGGGGCTGCTGCTGGCCTGGGTCGGCTCGGCGGTCATCTTCCGCTGGTCGCCCCGGCGTGCCCAGCCGGGTTACACCTGGCTGGCCTTCGGCTCCGCGGTCCACCTTCTGCTGTGGGTCGCCGCGACCCGGCTGCTCGCGCTGTACGTCGAGGGCAGCGGGGCGTTCGGTGCCCTGTACGGGCCGTTGACCGCCTTCGTCGCCCTGCTGCTCTGGGCCTACCTCACCGCCGTCGCCCTCTTCCTCGGCATCGCGTTCGCGGCCCAGCTGGAAGCGGCGCGGGCCGGCATCGACGCCGTGGTGCACCCGGATCCAGGCCCGGGCGGCTGACCAGGCTGGACGACACGCCGACACCGGAACGGAGCGAGCTCTGCCCGCGTTGTCGGTGGGAGGTTGCACAATGATCGGAAAAGGAGATCAACTCCGGCGCGGTGCTGGGTAGACGGTCTCGTGTCCGGCCCCGGGAAAGGTCCTGCTGATGCTCTCCACCGTCGACCGCACGAAGTCCCTCGTCGCCCTGCCGACCGCGCGCCGCCGGCACTCCAGGGCATCCGCCGGCCCGGTCCCGGACGGCCGCCCCACGGCTGCCGCCGCCGACGCGCTGCGCATCATCGCCGACCCCCGCACTCCCACCTACGTCACGGTGTACGCGAACGGCCGCCGTAGGTACAGCTACTGGCGCCCCCTCGACTCCACCACGGGCACCGGCGGCTGCTACGCGGCCCTGCCCACCGCCGACTGCGACGAGCTGCACGCGGCCGGCCGGATCACCCTGGGCGAGCCCGTGGTGGACCCCAACCGCACGACGTACCGCGTCCGTACGGCCGCGCGGGTGCAGCCCGCGTCCCTGCGGGGCGTGCCGCAGGACCGCTCCCGGGTGGCGTGAGGGCGGGCGGCGGGGCGGGCCGGGGGCGGACCGGACCGGCGTGACACCGTCGTCCGGCGTCCCCGGACTTGGTCTGTACCAGGGTCTTGACGCCCTGTTAGTTCACCCCTTAAATCAAGTGGCTGCGCATTCAACCCCCACAATCTCGGTCGGCGCACCCGTGCACTCGGGTCGCCGTACGGAAGGGAGAGCCATGTTCTCTCCGCGCACCCGCCGCAGATGGCTGATCGCCGCCCTGTCCGCCGTACTGGTCGCATCCGGTGCGGCCGGCACCACCGCCCAGGCCGAACCGGCCGGTGCCGGCGCCGCGGCGGCCGTGACGTTCTCAGACACCTTCGACGGGCCCGCCGGTGCGGCCGTCGACTCCTCGAAGTGGCAGATCGAGACCGGCGACAACGTCAACAACCACGAGCGGCAGTACTACACCTCCGGCAACAAGAACGCCGCCCTGGACGGCCAGGGTCATCTGGTCATCACGGCCCGGAAGGAGAACCCGGCCAACTACCAGTGCTGGTACGGCACCTGCCAGTACACCTCGGCCCGGCTGAACACCGCGGGCAAGTTCACCGCGCAGTACGGGCACATCGAGGCGCGGATGAAGGTCCCGCGCGGGCAGGGCATGTGGCCGGCGTTCTGGATGCTGGGCACGCCGGTCAACTGGCCCGACTCGGGCGAGATCGACATCATGGAGAACGTGGGCTTCGAGCCCTCCACCGTGCACGGCACGATCCACGGCCCCGGCTACTCGGGCTCCGGCGGCATCGGCGCCGGCTACACACTGCCCGGCGGTCAGGCCTTCGCGGACGCCTTCCACACCTTCGCCGTCGACTGGGCGCCGGACTCCATCACCTGGTCCGTGGACGGAAACGTCTACCAGCGGCGCACCCCCGCCGACCTGGGCGGCAGGCAGTGGGTGTTCAACAAGCCGTTCTTCCTGATCCTCAACCTGGCGGTGGGCGGCTACTGGCCCGGCGACCCGGACGGCTCGACGGCCTTCCCGCAGCAACTGCTGGTGGACCACGTGTCGGTGACGGCGAGTGACTCGTCGACCGGCGGCGCGATCCGCGGTCTGGCCGGCAAGTGCGTGGACGTGGCCGGGGCGAACACGGCCAACGGCACCCCCGTGCAGCTCTACGACTGCAACGGCAGCTCCGCCCAGCGGTGGACGGTGGGCTCCGACGGCACGATCCGGGCGCTCGGCAAGTGTCTGGACGTCGCCTCGGGCGGCACGGCGGACGGCACACCGGTCCAGCTGTGGGACTGCAACGGCACCGCGGCCCAGAAGTGGGTCGTCACCGGGACGCGCGACATCGTCAACCCGCAGGCCGACAAGTGCCTGGACGTGACCGGAAACAATTCGGCCAACGGCACCCGGCTGCAGATCTGGACCTGTTCGGGCGGGGCGAACCAGAAGTGGACGGTGGGCTGAGCCGGCGCCGGACAGGGGCCGCCGCCCCGGACCGTCGGGTCCGGGGCGGCGGCGTGTCCGGCGGGGCGGGTTTGCACTTCTTTTGCCATACGGGAACATGGCCTGGGCCACGTCCGTTTGACCGGACGGACCATGAAGATCCGGAACTGACGACCAGGACCGGACGGACAGCGACAGAAGCCGAGGTGGCACCGAATGGCGATGTGGGACCGGCTCAAGGACCAGGCCAGGACGCTCCAGCAGTCCCAGGGGGCACGGGCGGGGGGCGCACGGCAGCCGGGGCACGGCTCGTCCTCGTCCGGCGGCTCCAAGGCCCAGCTGCTGGGGCTGTTCAAGTCCCAGCTCGCGTCCGCCAAGGCGGAGCTGAAGAGCGGCGCCTACCGGGACGCCAGCATGGCGATGTGCGCGCTGGTCGCGGCGGCCGACGGCCGGGTCGACCCCTCGGAGCGGCAGCGTGTGGAGGAACTGATCGTCTCCAACGAGGTGCTGCAGAACTTCCCGCCGGACCAGCTCCGCAAGCGGTTCAACGAGCATGTGGACCGGCTCACGGCCAACTTCGAGCAGGGCAAGGCGCGGGCGCTGGAGGACATCGCCAAGGCGGCGAAGAAGCCGGTCGAGGCGCGGGCCGTCGTGCAGACGGGCATGGTCGTCGCCGGTGCCGACGGCAGCTTCGACGCCTCGGAACAGTACGCCGTCCGCGACGCCTGCGTGGCCCTCGGTCTCCCGCCGCAGGAGTTCGGCGTCTGACGGCGGTCCCGTTGTCAGTGGCGCCCCCTACGGTGTGATCAATGGGCCCGCCGGAGCGGCCGCGGGCCCGTGGGGAGGGGTGTGCCATGTCTGCCGGGGCAACGGTGTCGACGACGTATCTGGAGCTGTCGCAGGAGGGCGGCGGCGCGCACAAGTTCTATGAAGTGACCGTCGCCGGCCAGGTGGTGACGGTGCGCTACGGCCGGATCGGCGCGGCGGGGCAGACCCAGACGACGACGTTCGCCTCGGCGGCGAAGGCCAAGGCCGCCGCCGCGAAGAAGGTGGGGGAGAAGGTCCGCAAGGGCTATGCGCCGGCGGTGCCCGGACAGCGGGCGCCGCGCCCGGTGACCCGGCGCCAGGTGACCTCGGCCCCGTCCACCGCGCGGGCCGTGGCTCCCGTGCTGTGGCGGTTCGGCACGGGCTCGTCGGCGTTCGGCATCCATGTCGACGACGACCGCTGCTGGGTCGGCAATCAGTCCGGCGATGTCTTCACCCTGGACCACGAGGGCGACGTACTGGCCCGCTTCAGTCTGCCGGACGGCGTGAAGTGCCTGGTGGCGGACGACTTCTGGATCTACGCGGGCTGTGACGACGGCAGGGTCTACGACCTGTCCTCGAAACTGCCGTTCGCCGCCTACGACATCGCGGCCGACGTCGACATCTTCTGGCTGGACATCCACGAGGGCGTTCTCGACGTCTCGGACCGCGACGGCCGGCTCACCGTCATCGACCACGAGGACGAGCACCAGTGGACCCGCCGCAGCCAGGGCGAGCACGCCTGGATGGTCCGCGCCGACGACCGGGCCGTGTACCACGGCCACCACCGGGGCGTCACGGCCTACGCGCCCGACGGCAGCGGCGAGCTGTGGCACACGCCCACCCGCGGCGGTGTGCTGTTCGGCTGGCAGGAGGACGACACCGTCTACGCGGGGACGGCGCACCGGGTGGTGCAGCGGCTGTCGAAGGCGACCGGCGCCGTCGAGGCCACCTATGCCTGCGACAGCGCCGTGTACTCGTGCGCGACCGCGCCGGGCGGACGATTCGTCTTCGCCGGGGACGCGTCGTCGTCCGTCTACTGCTTCGACCGGGACGGCACCCGCCTGTGGAAGCTCGGCACGGGCGGCGGATCGGCGCTGTCGATGCAGTACCGCGACGAGCGCCTGTACCTGGTGACCACGGACGGCTCGCTGGTCTGCGTCGACGCGAGCGAGGCGGCGGTCTCCGCGGCCCAGCAGGGCACGGTGCCGGTCGCACGGGACGTCAAGCTCGCGGCGGCCCTGCCGACCTACGCACCGACCACGACCGCGACCGCGGTGGCCACCGTCGCCCAGCCGCCCTCCGGCGCCGTGGTCGTCGAGTGCGTGCGGCACAACGGGCGCCTGCGCGTCCACGTGGTGTCCGAGGGCTACGACGGGTCCTGGAACGTCCAGTTCCCGCGCGCGATACGGGAGCCCGGCGCGCGCTATGTGGTGGACGCGCTGCACCCGGCGGCCGGCGGCTTCTACCGCGTGCGGGGCGAGATCCGCCGGCTGCTCTGAGCGGCGCCGACGCCGGCGCCGGACGAGCCCGCGCCCGGCGGGGTTCCCCGGAGTGGGGCCGGGGAACCCGCCGAGCCGCCGGCTCAGATGCCGCAGGTGGACGCTGACCAGTAGCGACTGGCGCGGTGGTCGACATGGGTGTGGTCGTTGTGTCCCGGATAGCCGGGGCCGAGAATGCCGCGGAAGCCGTGGTTGCGGGCCTGCTTCGCCAGGGTGCACAGGGAGTGCGGTCCCGCACCCAGGTCGGCCGCGTCGCCGTACAGATGGCGGCTGCTGCTCGCCCCGCCCACGGCGTCGTTGCAGGCGTGGGAGCGGAAGCCGCTGGTGACCCGGAGCGGTTCGTCACCGAGCGCGTGCCGCATGGCCTCCAGTTTCCACATCGTCCGCAGCGCGTTGGACTTGGCCGTCGCGGCGCTCACCGCCCCGCCCGACCAGGTGGAGTTGCAGCGGTTCAGCTCGGCGTAGGAGAAGTGGACCGGCGTGCAGTCGTCGTCCTGGAGGGCGTACAGCTTGGTGTAGGTCTGAGGACCGGCCACACCGTCCGCGGACAGGCCGTAGGCGGACTGGAACCGCTTGAGCGCGGCCGTCGTGGCCGGACCGAAGTCGCCGTCCACGGCCAGCACCGAGCCGTAGCCCGGGTAGCCGCCGAGCCGGATCTGGAGCTGGGTGACATCGGCGCCCGAGGCGCCCTGCGACAGCGTGCGGGTCCACGTGTAGCAGCCGTCGGCGTGCGCGGTCCCTGCGGTGGCGACGGCACCCGCCGCCAAACCAGCCATGAGCATGACAATAGAGAGGAGAAGTCGTACAGCGCGTCCGAACATGCGATCTCCGCTTCCGGGGCAGGTGGTTCAGCTGAGTGAAGGCCAATGTGACGCGCGTCAACCATGGAGCATGCACCCGACCGAGCGCAATGGTCCCGCCGCACGGGCGCATACCGCGAAACCGTGAGCCCTGTACGCGCCCCCGACTCCCTGTCCGACAATGCAGTGCCCGTGATCGCCCGGTAAGTCCCGGGTTCCCCACCCCTGTTGAGGAAAGCAGGTCGCCCGTCGTGCTGTTGCGTATGCCCACGTCCCTGTCCGAAGCACAGCGGTATCTGGCCGAAGGGGCGGTGCCCGTCGGCGGCGCCACACTCGTCTGGGCCCTCTGGCAACGCGACGGCTTTCCCGAGCAGGCGATGTCCCTGCGCGAGCTGCCGGAGGCCACGCTGATAGAACGCGAGGCGCTGGGCGCCGCGGTCCTGCTGCACCAGGTCGACGACCGGGTGCCGGACGTGCTGCGCCGGGCCGCCTCCACCGTGGGCACCGGTGCCGTGCGGCGGACGGCCACCGTCGGCGGCAACATCGTGGGCAGCACCCTGCGCTGTCTGCTGCCCGCGGCGCTGGTGCTGGACGCCCGGGCGACCGTGCTGGACCGGGAGGGCCCCTACGAGACCGACCTCGCCGAAGTGGTCGCCAAACGGCATCTGCTGCTCGGCCTGCGCTGGCGCGACCCGGTGACCAGCGGGTACTACAAGGCGCCCGGCGAAGCGGGCGGACCGCCGCCCCTCGTCGTCGCCACCGCCGTGCACACCGGGAGCGACGGCCGGCACCGCCTCTTCGTGGCCGTCCGGGACGGCTACGACGTGATCAGCGAGACCGTCCCCTGCCACACCGGGCCCGACCGGGCCCTCGAGGCCCTGGACGACACCGGCCTGGGATCACTGCCCGCCGAGGCGCGAGAAGCGGTACGCCGGGAGGTGACCGGGATTCTGGGCGGCCCCGCGGACCGCTGAACCCGGGGCAGGCACCCGGAAGCGGGTCACACGGTGCGCCCGAGTGACCGCCGTCGTCCGGCGGGCGGGATCAGCGCCCCGCGTCCCGCCGGTGCCGGACCACGACGACCGGGCACGCCGCGTGCTGGGCGCAGCGCTGGCTGACCGAGCCCAGCATCGCCCGCGCGAACCGGCCCCGTCCGCGGTGGCCCACCACCAGCAACTCCGCACCCTCCGAGGCCCGGATCAGCACCTCCGAGGGATCGCCCTCGACCAGCCGCTCCCGCAACTCGGCGGGCCGCTCGCCGGGGAACGCGGTGCTCAGTGCCTCGGCGAACCGCTGCCGGGCCTGCTCCACGTCGAAATCCGGTTCGATCACGGGGCCGGCCCACCCCGTGGACGAGGGGGTCTCCCACGCGTGCACGGCCTCCACCACGGTGCCCATCGCCCGCGCATACCGCACGGCCCAGCGCAGCGCCTCGTACGACGCCGGTGATCCGTCCACGCCCACGACCACCCGCGGTGCCGGTTGTGTGGATTGCATGCCTACCTCACCCACCAGTCGTTGTTCGGCCTCTCCCACGCCGCCCGGCCCGGCGACCGCCCCGCCGGGTCAGCAGATGCGCGGCAGCTGCTCACCCATCGGCAGATCCACCACCCGGGTACCCCCGAGCCCGGTCCGTGCGACGACCATGCCCGGATGCTCCGCGACCACCTCACCCACCGCGGCGGCCCCCGAACCCAGCGGATGCGCCCGCATCGCAGCCAGCACCGCGTCGGCGTGCTCCCGGGGCACAAAGGCGACGAGCTTGCCCTCGTTGGCCACGTACATCGGGTCGAGCCCGAGCATGGCGCAGGCGCCGGCGACCGGCGGCGGCACCGGAACCGCGCGCTCCTGGACGACGACCCCGCAGCCCGAGGCCACGGCGATCTCGTTCAGCGAGGTGCCCAGACCCCCGCGGGTCGGGTCGCGCAGCACATGCAGATCCGGGGTGACCGACAGCATCGCCTCGACGAGCCCGCCGAGCGGCGCGGAGTCGCTCTCGATCTCGACCTCGAACCGCAGATTCTCCCGCCGGCTGAGGATGGCCACCCCGTGCACGCCGATGGCTCCGCTCACCAGGACGACATCGCCCGGAACCACCCGCTGCGGACGCAGGTCCACCCCGGTGGGGATCAGCCCGATCCCGGACGTGTTGACGTACACGCCGTCACCGTGTCCGGCCTCCACGACCTTGGTGTCACCCGTCACCACCCGCACCCCTGCGGCACGGGCGGCGGCACCGAGCGCCTCGGCGACCCGGCCGACGGTGTCGATGTCGACGCCCTCCTCCAGGATCAGCCCGCACGAGAGGTACGCGGCACGTGCCCCGCTCATCGCCAGATCGTTGACCGTGCCGTTGACGGCCAGGTCACCGATGCTGCCGCCGGGGAAAAACAGCGGTCGCACCACGAAGGAGTCGGTGGAGAAGGCGAGCCGGGCACCGCCGAGTTCCACCACGGCGGAATCGGTCAGCGCGGCCGGAGCCGCCCCGCCGAGCCCGGGAAGGACGACCTCCTCGAGCAGTTCGGCGGACAGGGCGCCGCCACCGCCGTGGCCCATCACCACACGCGGCCGGTCGCGCAGGGGCGCCGGACAGCTCCAGGAAAGCATGTCGGGCGCGGTCGTGGACTCAGACAACGCCACTCGCCTCCCGGTCCGGCACGGTCACATTCGCCGCCGGCAGTTCCAGCCGCCGGTACAGGTAGTACGCGGCGCAGGCGCCCTCACTGGACACCATGGTGGCCCCCAGCGGGGTCCGCGGCGTACAGGCCGTCCCGAACGCCTCGCACTCGTGCGGCTTCAGCAGCCCCTGCAGCACCTCACCGCTGCGGCACTCCGCCGGTTCCAGCGTGGCGATGTCCGACACCTGGAACCGGTGCTCGGCGTCGAAGTCCCGGTAGCGCGCCGACAGCCGCCAGCCGCTGTCCGGGATCACCCCGATCCCCCGCCACGCCCGGTCGGTGACCTCGAAGACGTCGTCGAGCATGGCCCGCGCACCGGGGTTGCCCTCGGCCCGTACGGCGCGCGGATAGGCGTTGTCGACCGTGTGCTCGCCCCGCTCCAGCTGCCGCACGGTCCGCCGTACGCCCTCCAGGATGTCCAGCGGCTCGAACCCGGTCACCACGATGGGCACCTTGTACCGCTCGGCCAGCGCCGGGTACTCCTCGGTTCCCATCACGCTGCACACATGTCCGGCCGCCAGGAACCCCTGGACCCGGCAGTCCGGCGACTCCATGATCGCCTCGATCGCGGGAGGCACCCTCACATGCGAGACGAGCAGGCTGAAGTTGCGGATGCCGCGCTTGCGGGCCTGATGCACCGTCATCGCGTTCGGCGGAGCCGTGGTCTCGAACCCGATGCCGAAGAACACCACCTCGCGGTCCGGGTTCTCCTCCGCGATCCGCAGCGCGTCGAGCGGGGAGTACACCACGCGGACGTCACCGCCCTCCCCGCGGACCTGGAACAGGTCGCGTCCGCTGCCCGGCACGCGGAGCATGTCGCCGAAGGAGCAGAAGACGACCTCGGGCCGCGAGGCGATCGCCAGCGCACGGTCGATCACCTCCAGCGGCGTCACACAGACCGGACAGCCCGGGCCGTGAATCAACTCCACCTCGTCCGGCAGCAGTTGATCGATGCCGTGCCGGATGATGCTGTGCGTCTGACCGCCGCACACCTCCATCAGGGCCCACGGTCCGGTCACCGTTGCCCGGATGTCGTCGAGCAGGTGTGACGCCAGCTCCGGGTTCTGGAACTCGTTGATGTACTTCACCGCCGTACCTCCCGTGCCGGTTCCTCGTCGCCGGGCCGCGCCGTCCGCGCGGCCTGTTCCCACGGATCGCCGAACTCCTCCTCGAGCATGCCGAGGTTCTCGAACAGCTCCAGGGTCCGGCGGGCCGACTCCTCGTCCAGCCGCTGCAGGGCGAACCCGACGTGCACGATGGCGTACTCACCGACCCGCAGATCGGGCAGGTACTCCAGGCACACCTCCTTGACCACACCGCCGAAGTCGACGGTGGCCATGCGGGTCCCGTTCCGTTCCTCGACGCCCAGCACTCGGCCGGGTACCGCCAGACACATGCGGATCTCCTCACTCGTCGCGCGCGGGAACGCCCGCGCCCGTCATCGGCTCGCGGCTGCCGTCCGGGCGGCCACGACCAGCTGGCCGAGGGCCAGCCCGCCGTCGTTCGGCGGAATCTCCCGGTGGCGCAGCACGGTGAAACCGGCGGCACGCAGCTCCCGGGCGCAGGCCGAGGAGAGCAGCGTGTTGGCGAACACCCCACCGGTCAGCGCCACCGTCCGGGGCCCCGCCGCCGCACGTGCCGCCAGGCACGTCTCGCGCACCAGCCCGGCGACGGCCAGATGGAAGCGGGCGGCGATCACGGCCGGGGGAACGTGCCGCCGTACGTCCTCCACGACCGCCGCCAGCAGCGGTCCCGGATCGGCGGCCGACGGGCCCGGACCGCCCGCCGGCCGGAACCGGTAGCGCGGGTCGGGTTCCACGTCGCCGGCCGACACGGCCGCCGCCTCCAGCTCGACCGCGGCCTGCGCCTCGTAGCCCGCGCGGTGGCACACCCCCGCCAGGGACGACACCGCGTCGAACAGCCGGCCCATGCTGGAGGTCGGCACACAGTTCAGGTCGCGCGCCAACTGTGTGCGCAGCACGTCGAGTTCGTCCGGCGGGCACGCGGCCGTGCACGGCAGGTCCGGTGCGGCGGCGATGCCCGCCGCGTGCAGATGCGCCAGCGCCATCCGGTACGGCCGCCGCACCGCCGTGTCGCCGCCGGGCAGCGGCACATAGGACAGGTGCGCGAACCGCTGGTATCCGTCGTAGTTTGCGAGCAGGAACTCCCCGCCCCACACGGCGCCGTCGTCCCCGTGCCCGGTGCCGTCGAAGGCGACCCCGACGACGCGGTCGCCGTCCGCGACCCCGTGCTCGGCCAGCACGGAGGCGATATGCGCGTGATGGTGCTGGACCCGTGCCACGCGACGGCTCCCGGCGTTCCGCAGCGCCCATGCCCCCGACCGGTAGCCGGGATGCGCGTCGGCGGCCAGCAGCGCCGGCCGTACACCGGTCACGGACTCCAGGTGCCGTTCGGCGCGGCCGAACGCCTCCTGGGTGGCGAGGTCGTCCATGTCCCCGACATGCGCGGACAGCCAGGCCCGGTGGCCCTCCCCAAGACAGAAGACGTTCTTCAGGTCCCCGCCGACCGCGAGCGACGGGACCACGGGAACCGGCAGCGTGACGGGTAGCGGCGCGTAGCCGCGGGAACGGCGCAGCACCAGCGGCTCGCCGTCGCAGACGCGCACCACGGAGTCGTCGCACGGCACCCGGATCGGCCGGTCGTGCGTCAGCCACGCGTCGGCCAACCCGGCCAGCCGCACCAGGGCGTCGTCGTCGTCCGTCACGATGGGTTCCCCGGAGAGGTTGCCGCTCGTCATCACCAGCAGCCGGGGCGCCCCGGCCGCCGCCAGCAGCAGGTGGTGCACCGGCATGTACGGCAGCATCACCCCCAGGTCGGGACTGCCCGGCGCGACGGCGTCCGCGGGGACCGGCGCCCCCGGCGTCGGCCGGACACCGGTGCGTCGCCGCAGCAGGACCACCGGCCGCACCCGCCCGGTGAGCAGCCCCCGCTCCACCGGACCGATGCGCACGAGGTGTTCGACGTCCTCCATGCCCCGTGCCATCAGCGCGAACGGCTTGTCCCCCCGGGCCTTGCGGCGGCGCAGCCCGGCCACCGCCTCCGGCCGGGTGGCGTCACAGGCGAGGTGGTAGCCGCCGACGCCCTTGACCGCGAGCACCGCCCCCGCGGCGAGCAGCGCGGCCGCCGCGCCCACGGGGTCGCCGTCGGCCGCAGGCGGCACACCCGGGCACGAGGTGCCGGTCACCAGCCGCAGCCGCGGGCCGCACGCGGGACAGCAGACCGGCTGCGCATGAAAGCGCCGGTCGCCGGGGTCCTCGTACTCACGGGCGCAGTCCGGGCACAGGGGGAAGCCCGCCATCGTCGTGTGCGCACGGTCGTACGGCAGGCCGGTGACGATCGTGAAACGCGGCCCGCAGTGCGTACAGGTGATGAACGGATGGCCGTGGCGCCGGTCGCCGGGGTCGCCGAGCTCGGCCAGACAGTCGGCGCAGGTCGCGGTGTCGGGCGCCACGAGCGTCCGTACGGGACCATCCGTGCGGGACGCGACGATGCCGAAGCCGAGCTCCCGCGTGACGGGCAGGTCGGTGGCCTCCACCGACTCCACCACCGCGAGCGGGGGCGCGTCCGGCGCGATCCGCGCGCAGAACCGCTCGACGGCCGACGGCGCGCCCTCGACCTCCACCACCACCCCCTCACCGGTGTTGGTGACATGTCCCGCCAGCCCGAGACCGGTGGCCAGCCCGTACACGAACGGCCGGAACCCCACACCCTGCACCACGCCCCGTACGACGACACGCGCACGCCGCGGGGGACCGGCGTCCGGTGCCGGTGCGGGGCGGACGCCGGGAGCGGTGCTCACGCCTCGGCCCGCGCCATCACCGGTGCGTGGACCGGGTCTCCGTCGGCCGCCGCGAGCGCACGGTCCACCAGGATCCCGGCGCCCTCACCGGTCCGCACGGAGGTCCGCACCACCTCGACCCCCGGATTGACCCGCTCCACATGGGCGCGGAACGCGACCTCGTCGAACACGGCCGGACCGGCCAGATCGGACTTGGTGATGACGACCAGCTGGGCGAGGCCGAACGCGGTGGGGTACTTGAGCGGCTTGTCCTCGCCCTCCGTGACGGACGCCAGGACGACGCGCAGGGATTCGCCCAGGTCGTAGGAGGCCGGGCACACCAGGTTGCCCACGTTCTCCACGAAGAGCAGCCGGGTGGCGTCGGGCAGCCAGTCGTGCAGATGCCCGGCGAGCATGTCCGCCTCCAGATGGCACAGCCCGTCGGTGAGCACCTGC
This sequence comes from Streptomyces sp. NPDC052079, assembly GCF_040680275.1. Lineage (NCBI taxonomy): Bacteria > Bacillati > Actinomycetota > Actinomycetes > Kitasatosporales > Streptomycetaceae > Streptomyces > Streptomyces sp. NPDC052079. The sequence goes on along the minus strand of NZ_JBFAWL010000019.1, from coordinate 53,393 downwards.
TTGACCGGGACGCCCGAACGGGCCAGCCGGCGGGCGTCGTTCTCGGTGGCGAGGTCCGCGGTGAGGGCCGCCGTCGTGACACCCCGCTCCCGCGCCAGCACCAGCTCACGCTCCAGCAGTGCCGTCTTGCCGCTGCCGGGACTCGACAGCAGGTTGACGACGGTGGTGCCCCGGGCCGTGAGTTCGGTGCGCAGGATGCCCGCCGCCATGGTGTTCTTGGCGAGCACGGCCTGCCGGAGGTCGACTGTGCGGCACATCGTCAGCTCTCCTCGGATTGCGGTACGGGTGTGGGGTCGGGTGCGGCGGCGGGCGTGGACCAGTGGACCTCGGTGATCCGCAGTTCGCGGCCCGAGAGCAGTGTGCCGGCGCCCCGGCGGCAGACCGCGCACAGCATGTCCGGCGGCATCCCCGTGTTCCAGGAGCGCCCGCACGGGGTGCAGGAGGCGCGGCCGGGCAGAAACCGGGTGACGAGCTCGGCGCCCTCCAGCACCGTGCCGGCGCAGGCCAGTTCGAAGCAGAAGGCGAGGGCGTCGGGGACGACGCCGGCCAGTTCCCCGATCTCGACGGTGACCCTGCGGACCCCGTGGGCGCCGCCGGACCGCGCAGCCTGCTCGACCTGGTCCACGACCGACAGGGCGACGGACATCTCGTGCATCGCCGCTCCGTCCTGGCCGGGTGGGGTTCGCCGCCCATTAGAGGCCCGGCCGGGGCGGCGGACGGCCCGGCACGCCGGGGCCATAGCCCGATCGGCGGGGCTCACATCCTGCGCATGCGCAGGTAACGCCGCGCGTCCGGCCAGAGGTTCACGGCGATCGCCACCAGTGCGGACAGGGTGAGAACGGCGGCGACACCGCCGACGATGCGTTTGCTCATGGTGCTCTCCGAAGGGTTGGAAGGGGGGTGCCGTCGGGCCGGATCAGGGCTTGGTCGCCGGCCGGCCCGCCGATCAGACCGGCGACCAGACGCGCCGCCTCGGGCACCGCGGCGGCGACCCGCGGGCTGAGGCCGATGCCCTCCTCGAGTGAGGCGGGTTCGCAGCCCACGACGAGGATGCGGCGGGGCGGCACCGCGCCGGTGCCCGCGCACAGGGTGTCGAGCAGGGCGAACACCGCGTCGGGCGACATGCGGTGGCCGTCCAGAGGGACACCGTCCGGTGACGGCCGGCCGGCGGCCCCGGCCGCGTCGATCACGTACAGGGTGCCCGGCTGCCCGCCCCGCGCCGTCGCGTCGAGCACGACGAGCGTGTCGTACCCGTCGAGGAGCCGGTAGGCCAGGTGGACGCCGCGGATGCCGATGTCGGCGACCTCGACGCCCTCCGGCAGCGGCCGTCCGGCCACGACGCGGGCGGCCTCGACGCCGAAGCCGTCGTCGCCGAGGAAGATGTTGCCGACCCCGGCGACCAGGGTGCGCGGGGGTGCGTCGGCGCCGGTCACGGCGCCTCCACGTCGATCTCGTCGGGCTGGAAGTAGAGGTAACGGCCCTGTTCGCGGCGGATGTCGGCGCCCGGGTCGTCCTCGACGGTGACCGCGATGTGCACGCCCCCGTCGACGTCGTGGAGGACCGCCTCCACCAGGGCGCGCCGCCCGGCGAGGAACAGGTCCTGGGCGTCGGTGTGCCGCAGCCGGGGCCGCAGCACGACGCGGCTGCCCGCCCGCACCTCCCGCCCGTCGACCAGGACGTGGTCGTGGGCCGGGTCCACCGAGGCGTCCGCTCCCGGATCCCACCAGGGGGTGTCCGGCCGGGCGAGGCCGCCCTCGGCGTCACGGAGCACCGGCGGGGCGGGCGCGGTGACCTCACGCAGCCCGCGGACCGCGCCGTGCAGCCGCTCCAGTACCTCCGCGGGCATCGAGTCGGTGAGGTCGATCACCGCCGCGGCCCGGTCGTCCGTACCTCTCGCCTCACGCTTCTCCTCGTCGGTGAGGGCCGCGGTGCGCAGGGCGAGGATCTCGTCGATCTCCGTGGCGTCGTACAGGGCGCCCAGGCTCTCCGGGGCGATGGCCGGATGGTCCTCCAGGATGATCGGGGAGGAGAGCACCAGGTCACGGGAGTCCGGCTCCCCGGCCAGCACGGGCCAGGTGTGCAGATTGCGGCAGGCCGCGGCGGCGCCTCGGGCCCACTCCGGAGGGTCCGTCAGCGACAGGAAGCCCCCGGCGTCCAGATGCAGCAGCGTGTGCGTGGCGACCAGCGAGCGGGACAGGGCCGCGTCTCGGTCGTCGCCCTCCTCGGGCAGCCACTCGCCGGTGTTCTCGACGACCACACGGAGCCGCTGCGTGGCGTACGGGCCGTCCAGCGGGCTCACCGACAGACGCAGTAGGCCCTCCACCGCCTCATGGCGCCGCACCAGCCGCCCCACGACCGTTCCGTCGGCGTCCGCGACCGGCTCGGTCTCCTCACCGGCCGGCCTGCCGAACGGGACGACGGTGCCGGAGCCCGACAGCTCCTCGACGGGAACGGTGAGCCGGACCCGCTCCTCCCGGCCCTCGTCCCACGGAACGATCACCCGGTCCGCCAGGCGCAGTTCGCCGACGGTCTCGAAGTCGCCGTCCGGCAGGACCCGCTGCACCATGCGCCGCCGGGCGTGCAGGAAACGCACCTCGACGGACAGGACCGTGCCCCGGCGCGGCTCCATCAGCAGCTCCGTGTGCTGGAACTCGTGCTCCGCGGCCGTCGCCGTCCAGGACGGGGGCACCAGCACCCCGAACTGCCAGCGCAGCCTGTTCTTGGCCGCCGACGCCCGGTACGGATAGAGCACGTACCCTTCCAACAGCACGGCGTCGGCGACCTGCCGGGCCACCGCGAGACGGGCCTCGGCCGAGGCGGTGAACGTCGTCGTGGTCATCGTGTCCTCTCACCCGCGGCGTCCAGCAGGTCGTCGAGGGTCGCCTGCCACGAGGGCAGCGCCCGCCGGGACCGGTAGGCGAGCAGCGCGTCCATGGCGTCCCGCGGCAGCCGGATCCAGCCCGAGCCGGGGAAGTGCCGGTCGACCATCTCCCGCCAGGTCCTTACCGGCATCCGGAACACCGCCTCCCTGTCCCAGGGGACGGGCTCGACCCGGAACCCGCCGGCCCCGGTGAACGCGGTCCCGGAGAACAGCATCCGCAGCGGCACCTCCCCGTCGTCCAGGGCGTGGAAGTAGCGGGACGAGGCGATGTCCATGTCGTAGGTGCAGGGCACCACCAGGTCGGTCTCGGTCTCGCCGGTGAACCCCGAGACCATCACCGGGACCTGGGCGAACTCCATGGGGTTGAGGGTGCTGCCCCAGCGGGACCGTTCCCCGAACAGATCGGTCAGGGCGGCGGCCTCAGTGTCGTCGTAGCCCCGGCGCGCGGGCTCGATACGGATCTGGCAGCGCAGCGCCAGCGCGTGCACCCGCGCCCCCGGGGACGCGCTGACCCGCAGCCGGAACACCAGCGCCGGACCCGCGGCGTACGGGTCGGCGCGCACCCCGGTGCAGGCGAAGCCGAACTCGGTCACGACGGGCTCCCCCCGATGTCACGGGCCCGCTCGCGCACATGGCCGAAGAACTCCTCCAGCTCGGCGCGTGCCTGCGCGCCACCGTCGAAGCCCTGCCACCGCAGTCGCATACGGCCCACCAGTTCGTAACAGATGTCGATCGGCACCAGATGGCACTCCACCCGCCCCTGGTGGCGGCGCAGCAGCAGCGCCTCCACATCGGGTTCCAAGAGCGCGGCCAGGGGGGAGGCGGCCAGCAGCAACTCCCAGGTTTCCGGCTCCAGTTCGCTCTCGGTGGCGCCGGCCGGGCTCGGGTAGAACGCGACCGGCCGGCCGAGGGCGGAGTTGCGGAAGAAGAACGCCACGCCGACGGGGATGCGCAGCCGCTCCCAGGAGGCCTCGTCGAGTCCGTGCCCGGGGTCGCTCAGAGTGCGGCCCGGAACCGCACGGAACCGGCCCGTGGAGGCGCCCGAGGTGTCCAGCAGCCGGGCACAGGGGTCACAGGCGCAGGCCAGGGCCCGGTTCTCGGTGTCGACGAGATGCCGGTGGCCGGGGTCCGGCAGGGCGGCCGAGCACAGCTCGCAGCGTTCGTCGCGGGGCGGCCGGGGCGCGGTGAACCGGAACAGGCCCCGTCGCACCGGGGGACGGCTCGTGGTCACGGTGCCGTGGTGGCCGCCGGGCGGCCCTCCGGCTCCGACGGGGAGGGGCCCGGCGGACCCGCCCCGATCTGGAGCAGCACCGGCTCGGCTACCGGGTCCGCCTCCCATGTCACCGCCGTCACCTCGGGGGCGAAGGAGGCGAGTGTGTCCAGGGCCGCCCGTTCGACGGCGTCCCGGGAGCCGCCGCAGCCGCAGCCCCCCGAGCCGGCCGTCCGCAGCCGCAACTCGCCCGTGACCGCATCGAAGCCGGTGCTCTCCACGTCCTGGGGGAGGGCGTCGAGGGCGTGGGCGATCCGGGTCGGCGCGTCCTCGGGATGCAGCCCGTGCAGCACCAGCAGGCCCGCGACGAGCTCGTCACGCAGCAGCGCGTCCAGGGCCTCACGGGCAGGCCGCTCCGGGCGGCGGCCGAGCAGGTCCAGGGCCCGCGCGAACCCGCCGCCGTAGAACTCCATGAGGACGCGCACCAGTTCCTCGGCGGCCTCGCACGCCGCGCGGTCGCCCGAGGAGGCGAGCCGGTCGAGGACCTCCTCCACCATCCGCCCGGCCGTCTCCGCGTCCGGCGTGCCCTGCGCGCCGCTCATCCGGCCAGCCCGCTCAGGCCGGTGGGCACGTGCATCGACTTCACCGTCCGGCCGTCGCCGACGTACATGTGGACACCGCACGGCAGACAGGGGTCGAAGCTGCGCACGGTGCGCATGATGTCGATGCCCTTGAAGTTCTCCGGGGAGTTCTCCTCGAAGATCGGCGTGTTCTGCACCGCGTCCTCGTACGGGCCCGGGGTGCCGTAGCTGTCACGGGTGGAGGCGTTCCACGGCGTCGGCGGGTACGGGTGATAGTTGGCGATCTTCCCGTCCCGGATGACCATGTGGTGCGACAGGACGCCGCGCACCGCCTCGGTGAAGCCGACGCCGATCGACTCGTCCGGCACCTCGAACTTCTCCCAGGTCTGGGTGCGTCCGGCGCGCACCTCCTCCAGGCCCTTCTCCGCGCTGTGCAGGGCCACGGCGGCGGCGTACGCCTGGAAGTAGGTGCGGGCGCGGTTGCGCTCCAGGGCGTTGGACCACTGCGGGATCTTCCACTCGAAGGTGGTCTCCGGCATGGTGAGCGTGCGCGGCAGGTTGATGACGACGCTGTGCCCGGTCGCCTTGACGTACCCGATGTCGACGAGCCCGGACAGCGCGGTGGACCACAGGCGGGCGAGCGGACCGCCGCCGGTGTCCAGCGGCAGATGCTCCTTGCCGTCGAACCAGCGTGGCGACATCACCCAGCTGTACTTGTCGTCGAAGTCGCGTTTCTGGGGCGCCGGGATGGTGTGCTGGTTCCACGGATGGCGCGGGTCGACGGGGTTGCCGAGCGGATCGTGGGTGACGAACCGCTCCTGGCCCTCCCAGTCCTCGTAGTAGGAGCTGCCCAGCAGGATGCGGATGCCGAGGTTGATCTCGGTGAGGTCGTTGGTGACCAGCCTGCCGTCCACGATCACACCGGGGGTGACGAGCATGCGCCGTCCCCAGTCCGTCATGTTGGCGTAGGTGAAGTCGCAGTACTCGGGATCGTTGAAGGCGCCCCAGCAGCCCAGCAGCACACGCCGGCGGCCGACCTCCTCGTAGCCGGGCAGTGCCTCGTAGAAGAAGTCGAACAGGTCGTCGTGGAGCGGCACGACCCGCTTCATGAACTCGCAGTACCGCATCAGGCGGGTCATGTAGTCCGTGAAGAGCTGCACCGATCCGATGGTGCCGACCCCGCCCGGGTACAGCGTGGAGGGGTGCACGTGGCGGCCCTCCATCAGACAGAACATCTCCCGCGTGTACCGGCTGACCTGGAGCGCCTCCCGGTAGAACTCGCCCTCCAGCGGGTTGAGCGAGCGCATGATGTCGGCGATGGTGCGGTAGCCGTGGACGGCGGCGTGCGGCGCCTCGGTGCGTTCGGCGAGCTCGAGGACGCCCGGGTTGGTCTCGCGGACCATCTTCTCGCAGTAGTCGACCCCCACCAGGTTCTCCTGGAAGATGTTGTGGTCGAACATGAACTCCGCGGCCTCACCGCAGTTGATGATCCACTCACCGAGGTGCGGCGGCTTCACGCCGTACGCCATGTTCTGCGTGTACACCGAACAGGTGGCGTGGTTGTCGCCGCAGATGCCGCAGATGCGGCTGGTGATGAAGTGCGCGTCGCGCGGGTCCTTGCCCCGCATGAAGACGCTGTAGCCGCGGAAGACCGACGAGGTGCTGTAGCACTCGGCGACCCGCTTCTGCTTGAAGTCGATCTTCGTGTGGATGCCGAGGCTGCCCACGATCCGGGTGATCGGGTCCCATGCCATCTCCACCAGGCCGGTGCTCTCACCGGTCGTCGTCGAGGTCGCCATTGTGTCGGTGCTGCCCTTCGGTCGTTCGGGTCGGTGAGGGGGTCGGCGGAACAGCGGGGCAGGGGGCGCCGGTCACCAGGGCGGCCGGTAGCCGGTGGTGAGTTTCCGGCCGGTGTGCCGCCACTTGGGCTCCTTGTCCACCGTCCGTGCCGTGATGGTCCGCAGCTTGCGCACCACGCCTCCGTAGGCGCCGCTGGCGGTCGTGGAGAGCTTCGCGCCGGGAGGTTCGTCCATGAACGGCATGAACTTGTCGGGGAAGCCGGGCATGGTGCAGGCGATGCAGATGCCGCCGACGTTCGGACAGCCGCCGATGCCGTTCATCCAGCCGCGCTTGGGCACATTGCACTTCACCACGGGACCCCAGCAGCCGATCTTCACCAGGCACTGCGGGGAGTCGTACGCCATGGCGAACTGGCCCTGCTCGTAGTAGCCGGCCCGGTCGCACTGCTCGTGCACGGTGGCCCCGAACAGCCATCTGGGGCGGAGCTTGTCGTCCAGCGGGATCATCGGCGCGGAGCCCGCGGCCTGATAGAGCAGATAGGTGAGGGTCTCCGCGAAGTTGTCCGGCTGGATGGGGCAGCCCGGGACGCACACGATGGGGATGCCGGCCTCCGACTTCCAGTCCCAGCCCAGATAGTCCGGCACGCCCATCGCGCCGGTCGGGTTCCCCGCCATGGCGTGGATGCCGCCGTAGGTGGCGCAGGTGCCGATGGCCACGACGGCGAGGGCCTTGGGAGCGAGCCGGTCGATCCACTCGCTGGTGGTGATGGGCTGACCGGTCTCGGGGTTGTCCCCGAAGCCGCACCAGTAGCCCTCCTTCTTGATCGACTCGTTCGGCACGGACCCCTCGATCACCAGGACGAACGGATCGATCTCCCCGCGCTCGCCCTTGAAGAACCACTCGATGAACGTGTCCGCGCCCCCGACCGGTCCGCACTCGAAGTCGATGAGCGGCCAGTGCACGGCGATCTTCGGCAGGCCGGGCAGAGCGCCGAGCGCGATCTCCTCGATGCTGGGCTGCATCGCGGCCGTCAGGGCGACCGAGTCGCCGTCGCAACTCAGGCCGGCGTTGATCCAGAGGATGTGGATCGGCTTGTCGTCCGTGCCGACGGCGCCGGACGTCTCCGGCTCGGCGCTCGTGGTCGGGGGTGCTGCGTTCATCGGGGCTCCTGGGGAGGAATGCGGCGATGCCGATGTCTCGGCCGGGTCCGTGGCTCAAGCGTCGGCCACATCGGGCGGCACCGCAGGCGGGACCGGCGGCGGTTCCTTGCGGCAGAAGGCCCTGCGGAGGGCGTGGTAGGGCGCGGTGGGGTCAAAGAAGATCCTGTGCATGTTCGCGAGTTCCCGCTCGCGCACGGCCGCCAGTGGGGTGACGGCCTCCCGGCGCTCGCTTTCGGCCTTCTTCGCGACGAGCCGCGACTGCGCCGGGGAGGAGCCGGCCAGTCGCTGAGCCAGCCGGGTGACCTCGGAGGAGAAGCGGGCCGGAGCGCGTTCGATCACCTCGTCGACCAGGCCGATGTCCCGGGCCTGTCCGGCCCCGACCGGGAGGGCTTCCCGCATGAGCCGCTCCGCCGCCGCGGCTCCCACCCGCCGCGGCAGGCTGTAGGTCCAGTACTCGGAGCCGTACAGGCCCATGAGGCGGTAGTGCGGGTTGAGCACCGAGCCGGAACGGCACCACACCTCGTCCGCGGCCAGCGCCAGCATGACGCCCCCGGCTGCCGCGTTGCCGCCGACCGCGGCCACGACGAGCCGGTCGTTCGTGGTCAGGACGGCCTCGACCAGGTCGTTCATGGCGTTGATGTTGGACCAGGACTCCAGCGCCGGGTCCGCCGCCGCCTCGATGACATGGAGGTGGATGCCGTTGGAGAAGAAGTCGCGGCCGCCCCCGAGGACCAGCACGGACGTGGGCCGCTCGCAGGCCGCCCGGTACGCCTCCAGCAGCCGCCGGCAGTGGTCGGTGGACATCGCGCCGCCGGGGAAGGAGAACCACAGCGTTCCCACCGGGCCGTCCTCCCGGTACCGGATGTCCGACCAGGGGGCACCCTCCCCGGCGGGGCACAGCGGCGGCGTGGACAGCCGCGGCAGCCGCGGCAGCCGGTCGCCCAGGGCGAGCACGGCGGGCAGCTTGCAGGCACGCGGCGCGCCGGGACCGGTACGGGCCCGCAGTTCGGGCAGCCACACCGCGCCGTCGGCCGTGGCCCGGCAGACCGCGCCCGCCCGGGTCGCCAGCAGTTCGCCGGGGCGTCCGCGCAGCCGGTACTCGGGATGACCGCCGTGCAGGAACCATTCTCCGCCGAGCAGTTCGTCCAGGACACCGGGCTGCGAGTCGGCGGCGCGCAGCTTGCGCAGCACCGTCCCGGTCGGATCGTCGGCCCACGCGATGCGGCGGGTCTCCTGTCGCATCGGCGGGCGGGTGCGGGCGCCCGGCACGGCCGGCAGGGAGCTCTGCGCGGCGGGGGAGTGGCGGCCGGAGGCGAACCGTTCGACGGCGGTCAGTACGGCGTCCACGGCGGCGTCGGACAGTTCGTTGCGGTACAGATCGCTCTTGCCGGTCCGTGTCACGGGGAACGCCGCCGTGGCCCATACGGGCCCCGCGTCCATCTCCTCCTCGGCCTGGAGCACGGTGACGCCCCAGACGGTGGCGTCCTCGTGGATCGCCCAGTCCAGGGAGGACGGTCCCCGGTCGCCGACGGGCCCCGGGTGCACGATCAGACATGTCCGGGTCGTCCACACCTCGCGGGGGACGACCGTCTTGAGCATCGGCGCCACGACGAGCCGGGGATCGTGCCGGTCCACGGCGCGGACGACGTCACCGCTCGTGGGCGTCACCTCGACGGCGACGGCGTGCCCGCGGACCCGCAGTTCCGCGTGGACCCGCTGGGTGAGGCTGTTGTAGGCACTGGCGATGAGCAGGATGCGCATGGGCGACAGCCCTTCCGGGGTGCTGAGGCCGTCGGCGGGAGGCGGCCCGGCTGTCTGCGATGGTCGGGCATCCGGGGCCCGGAGCGTCGACACGAATCCCACTCATCACCCGTGCGAGTGATGGTTCCGACCACCTGCGAGGCGGTCAGGTGGTACAGATCCCGACTTCATCCGACATGCCCCGGATCCAGATGAGTGGGAGGCTTTTTGTGCCGGGGCACTGACGAAATGTGCTCCCTACGAGTGAACAGGTGGGCCGACACATGCCCGATGATCGCAAGTCGCCGAAGCCGTCGCGGGACCACGGGCCCAGTCGCCATGAGGGGACCGAACACCACGGCTGGTCGCCCGACGTCGACGAGACACGGCAGCAGGAGAACCCGAGCGCTCGCCGCTCCTTCCACACGGAGGAAAACGCGCCGTCACGGGGAGCGGGCCGCGAGCAAGCCGAGGAGGAACGCACGTCCGTCCCGGGCGACGTCGCAAGCAGCGAGACGCAGCGGGGCGAGGAGTACGCGGAGCGGAGCGAGGAGGGGAGGCAGGACACGGGACCCCGGGGCCGGTCCGCGCGCCCCAGCGGCACCAAGGACGACTCCGCCTTCACCGGGGTCGACCCCGACGACTCCGGACCCCGGCCCGGCTGACGGACGGGCAGCGCGGAAAGGCCCGGTGCGGACTGGTCCGCGTCACCGGCCGGGTCACTCCACGGGCCAGGTGTGGACCGGGGCGTTGAGGTGCATGTACTCGATGTACTGCTGTGTCATGCGCCGCAGCGCCTCATGGCGGCCGCAGTGCGCGGTGGCGTCGATGTGATGGAACATCTCCTTCTGCCACACCGCCCCGTTGCGGCCCGTCACACAGCGCTGCTCGATGACGCCGAGCAGCGGCTCCCGCCAGGCCTCGTCCATCCCTGAGCGCTCCAGACCGCGGTGCGCCAGGGGCAGCAGCCGCCGCAGCACGAGTTCGGCCGCCGGCACCTCACCCATGCCGGGCCAGTACAGCCGGGCGTCGATGCCGTACCGCGCCGCCGACCTGAGGTTGTCCTCGGCGGCCGAGAAGGACATCCGCGACCACACCGGCCGGTCCTCCTCCACCAGGGCACGGGTGAGCCCGTAGTAGAAGGCACCGTTGGCGAGGGTGTCCGCGACCGTCGGGCCGCCGGGCAGCACCCGGTTCTCCACCCGCACATGCGGCTTGTCGTGCGCCACGGCGTACACCGGCCGGTTCCAGCGGTAGATGGTGCCGTTGTGCAGGGTCAGCTCGCCGAGCTCCGGGATGTCGCCTCGGCTGAGCGTCTCCGTGGGGTCCTGGTCGTCGCACAGGGGCAGCAGGGCCGGGAAGTAGCGCAGGTTCTCCTCGAAGAGGTCGAAGACGCTGGTGATCCAGCGTTCGCCGAACCACACCCGGGGTCGTACGCCCTGCGCCTTGATCTCCTGCGGGCGGGTGTCGGTGGCCTGCTCGAACAGTGGGATACGCGTCTCGTGCCACAGTTCCTTGCCGAAGAGGAAGGGCGAGTTGGCCGCGAGCGCGACCTGGACCCCGGCGATGGCCTGCGCCGCGTTCCAGTAGTCGGCGAACTGTTCCGGGGAGACCTGGAGGTGGAACTGCGTGCTGGTGCACGCGGCCTCCGGCGTGATGGTGTCCGCGTAGGACCGCAGCCGGTCGATGCCGGTCACCTCGATATGCAGGTCCTCGCCGCGCGCCGCGAAGATCTGGTCGTTCAGCAGCCGGTAGCGCGGGTTCTCCGACAGCGCGCCCTCGCCGACGTCCTCCTGCCGCAGGGTGGGCAGGATGCCCGTCATGATCAGATGCGCGCCGATGGACGTGGCGCGGTGTTCCGCGTGGTTCAGCGCCGCGCGGATCTCCGATTCCCAGGCATCCGGGCCGCCCGCCGTGAGCCGCCGGGGGGCGATGTTGATCTCGAGGTTGAACCGGCCCAGTTCGGTGTCCCAGGCGGGGTCCGCGATGGCCTCCAGGACGTCGGTGTTGCGCATCGCGGGCTCGGCCCGGTCGTCGACCAGATTCAGTTCGATCTCCAGCCCCACCTGCGGGCGCTCGGCCTCGAAGCGCGACTCGCGCAGCATCTGCGCCAGCGCGTCAAGGCACTCCTGCATCTTGATCCGGTATCGGCGGCGATCCTCGCGGGTGAAGGTGAGCGCCGGGACGTCGCGTCCCATCGGTCCCTCCAGGGCTCTCGTCCTCGGAACCTGTCCACCCAAGCGTCGCACCGGCGGACGACTCCGACCACGTGAAGAGGTTCAGCCCTTCTCGCCGCCGGCGAGGAAGGCGGTCAGACTGTCGAGGAGCATGGTGCTGCCCTGCTCGGCCATGTCGCGTTCCTCCGCCGTGTCGTCGAGGCCGCGGCCTTCCCGGGGACGTCCATGCCGACCACCAGCAGGCGGTTCTCGTCGAGATCGAGGTAGGAGCCGGTCAGCGGGAACTCACCGCCGTCCGGGCTGACCATGGTGGCCTTCCCACCGGGCGGGTCGCATCTGTGGACGGGCGGGAGCGCGGAAAGTCATCGGCGCGACGAAGGTTCATTCCGTTGACAACAAGATGTTCATTCAGGAATCTTGCTCCCATGGCGCAGACCTCTGAACACCCCACCGACCCCTTCACACCGCCGAGTTCCGACGCGGTCCGCGAGCAACGGGCCCACGCCTCCTTGTTCCGCATCGTCGAACGGCACGCGGCCACCGACGGACAGCGCCGTCGCCAGACCCACCCCGGTGTGATCAGCCCGCACGAGGCGGTCCGGCTGGTGTCGTTCCTGCTCAGCGGCGCCGCGACGCTCGAGGACGGTGAACCGGAGGTGGACCGCGCGGACATCACGGCCGCGCTGAGCCTCGTACCGCGCGCCCGTGCCGAGATGGACGAACTGGAGGTCGGTCTCCTTCAGATGGCGCGGGGACGCGGCATGACCTGGCCGGAGATCGCCTTCGGCCTCGGCCTCGGCAGCCCCCAGGCCGCCCGACAACGCTACGAGCGGCTGACCGAACGCACCGACCCCGGCCCGGACTGACCACGGCCCGTCGCGTCGCCCACGGCGAGGGCAGCCTGCCGCCAGGCGGCGCCCGGTGGGCCACCGACGTGCCGACCGCCGTCCCGGACGGCAGGCGCACTGGGGCGCGCGTAGATGAGGACATGGCGTCCATGGCCACCCTTTCACTGTTTCAGCCCGTCCGGCGAAATCCAGCCCCTCCGGCGTTTGAGGAGCGGGGTCTGGGGCGGAGCCCCAGGTCGGGACGGGAAGGGGCGGCGGGGGCGAAATCATCCGGGCGGACCGACGTGCGCCGGGTACTCGGCTTCCCGCCGGCACGGGTCACCCGCGTGCCGGGGCCATGCGACGCATCGCCCGCCCGCGCCCTGGGTACCCGCCGTACCCTCGCGCGGATCCACCGCGCCGTCCCCGTACGGGAGGCCGACATGGCCGAGATCAGCCCCATCGACGTACAGAAGGCTCTCAAGGGCGCCGACTATCCCGCCAGCCGCGACGACCTCGTCAAACTGGCGAAGAAAAACGGTGCGGACGACACCCTCGTCCAGAAACTGGAGCACTCGGGGAGCAAGAAGTTCGACGGCCCCAACGACGTGCAGAAGGCCGTCTTCGACAACAAATGACGCCGAGGCGGGCCGCCCGCGCGGCCCACGCCCGTGCCGGTCGCGAAGGCGGCCCCGCCCCGCAGGCGCCCGCCACCCGCGCGCCCCAACCGAAAGGCGGTACCGGCCATGACCGAGTACGAGCGTTCACGCACGATGCCCGCACAGCCCGAGCATGTCTTCGATCAGGCGGCGAACATCGACCAGATGGCTGACTGGCTGCCCGAGGAGCTCCATGTGCGCGCCGACGAGCTGCCCGCCGTCATCGTGCACCACGCCCGGCGCGAGCAGGACACCTCCGCACTGCTGCGCGCCCAGCGCGACCAGATGCGGCTGGAATGGGGCACGCGTGAACGGGGCAGCTACGCCGGCTGGCTGCAGGTCGCGGGTATCGACAGCGGAGCGAGCGAGGTCACGGTGCACCTCTCCTTCTTCGAGAAGAGCCATGACCCGGGCGAACAGCGGGTGTGCGACGCCCTGGACTCTAGCCTGAGGCGCCTGGAGGAACAGGTACGGCTGCGCGTCGACACCGCGGCCGGCTGAACGTCCCTGCGGCCGGCCGTCGGGCTACCAGTGCGCGGGCCGCTCCAGCGCGGAAGGCAGCACGGTGGCGGCGTCGCCCCTGGCGGCGTTCACCTGCGCCTGGGTGAGGAACAGCGCCCCGGTGAGGTCGGCGCCGCAAAGGTCGGCGTCGCGCAGATCGGCCCCGATCAGGTCGGCGTCCCGCAGATCCGCGCCGCTGAGATCCGCGGCGACGAGCAGGGCACCGCGCAGACTGGCCCCCCTCAGATCGGCGCCGGACAGCCTGGCGCCCATGAGGTCGGCCCCGCGGTGGTTCTTCCTGCGGCCGGGGACATGGGCCCGGGCCAGCTCGCCGGCCCGCAGCAGCAGCACGTTGACCTCGCCACGCAGCGCGTTCACATCCAGTCCGGTCAGCGACTCGGCGCTGCCCCGGGTCAGGTCCTCGATCCGGGCCAGCGCCCGCCGCAGTTCCTTGTGGACGGGCCGGGCCGCCGGCAGGGCGAGGGCCTCGGTGATGTACCAGAGGAGCTCCTGCAGCTGCCGCATGACGGGGAAGACCTCGAACATGCCGCGCGCCGTCTCCGGCGCCCGCCGCCAGTCGGTGCCGCCGAAGGTGACCTGGGACACCTTCTGCCCGGCGCCGAAGCAGTCGAAGACGGTGCAGCCGGGGTACCCCTCGTCGCGCAGCCGCTCGTGGATGCCGCAGCGGAAGTCGGTCCGCAGGTGGGAGCACGGCCGCCCCGCGGGCTTGTCGGCGGCGAAGTCGGAGGAGCGGGCGAAGGGCAGTGCCACGCAGCACAGCCCGAAGCACGAGGAGCAGTCGGCCCGCAGGCCCTCGCTGTCCCCCGGGGAGGCGGGGGCTTCGTGCTGTGGCGACACCGTGTGCTCCAGTCGTGCGGTGAGCACCGCACACCGCGGTGCTCCGGACCGGGCCCATTCTCGCAGACGGCCGCCGCCGGCCCGGCCGTCACCTCGTGCGCGGATCCGCTCCGCCCGGCGACGCGGGCCCCGACACTGCGGCCCCCCGGCGCAGTTCGGCCCAGACCGTGCGTCCGGGCCGGCCCGGAACGTCGGTGACCGCCCAGTCGCTGCAGAGCGCGTCGACCAGGAGCAGCCCACGGCCGTTCTGGTCGTCGGGGCCCGGCCGGCGGAGTACGGGCCCTTCGAGGCCGCGGGCCTGGTCCTCGACCTCGATGCGGATCACGTCCGCCGTCAGGAGCAGCCAGAAGCGGATCCGGTCGCCGGCCGAGTGGGTGAGCGCGTTGGTCACCAGTTCCGAGGTCACGACGACAGCGTTGTCGCACAGGTCGTGACCGATGCCCCGTGCGGTCAGCAGCTCACGCACCCCGCGCCGGGCGGTGCGCACCGACGCCGGGGTGGTCGGCAGGTCGAACGCGCGCGTCTCACGAAGGGCGTGGGGCCCGGAGGCGAGACGGCCGGGGCCGTGCGGCTGGGGGAGTGGAGCCGATTGCCCGCCTCCGGGTGATCTGGGTGAGAGCTCGTTCCCGGCGTGGTACAGCTGCCTGGGTAAGGGGGGCCGAGCCATCTCCGTGGGCCTTTCGTGTGCCTGCGCGCGGGGGGACCGGCCCCACCTCGGCCGGGGGTCAACCGGCCGACTCCGTACGGCCGTTCAGCAGCCGCGGGGACGGTGCGGACACTCTGACACCTGTCAACGGCGGCCCGCAAGCGGCAAGTTGAAAATTGCAGCCGGGTGCGGGCATGCTGCTCCCGGCAGCGCCTGATCGAACGTGTCCAGGCGAGCGAACGCGTGAGACGGTGAGCCCGGAACACGATCTGAGGGGGCACGGCGTGACCGCGGAGACCGACTGGGGCGGTGTCCCTTCCGTCCTGCGCAGGATCCTCGGCAGACAACTCGAGGAGTTACGCGGCCGGGCCGGTCTCACCTACGAGGAGGCGGGCGCGGCCATCGGGGTCAGTCACTCCACGATCCGCCGGATGGAGGCCGCCAAGGTCGCCCGGCTCAGACTCGCGGACGCCGAGAAGCTGCTCCGCGTCTACGGGGTGAGGGACCAGCAGGAGATCGACACCTTCCTGAAGTCGGTCCGCGAGGCCAACAAACGGGGGTGGTGGCACACCTACCGCGATGTCATGCCGGACTGGTTCGCCGCGTACCTCAGCCTGGAACAGGCGGCCCTGCAGATCCGCGCCTACGAGAGCCAGATCGTGCACGGGCTGCTGCAGACCGAGGCCTACGCCCGCGCCCTGCTGAGCGCGGGCAACCCGCACGCCCCGGCCGAGGCGACCGAGCGCCGGATCGCCCTGCGGATGCGCCGGCAGGAGCTGCTGCGGCGCGAGGCCCCACCACGGGTGTGGGTGGTGATGGACGAGACGGTGCTCCGCTGGCCGGTCGGCGGCACGGACGTGATGCGTGCGCAGATCGACCACCTCATCGAGATCCAGCGCCTGCCCCAGGTGACGCTGCAGATCATGCCGTTCTCCAACGGCCCGCACCCGGCCGTGCGCGCCGGTGCCTTCCAGCTCTTCCGGTTCCGGGCGCGTGAACTGCCCGACGTCGTCTACCTCGACGGCCTGGTCGGCGCCGTCTATCTCGACAAGGGTGCCGACGTCGTGGTGTACCGGGAGGCGCTCGACCGGGTGAGTGCCCAGGCGACACCCGTGCCAAGAACCGAGGCCGTTCTCGAACGGATCCGCAAGGACCTCTGATCCACGGGGAGTTCCCGCAGGGGAACGCCCCCGGAACACCGCACACCCCGCCCGACGCAGCGCCCCTCACGACGTACGAAGGAGACCCGAGGTGCCCGAGAACGGATGGTCGGCCGACCGCATCGACACCGAGAACGCACACTCCGCGCGGATCTACGACTACATACTCGGCGGCAAGGACTACTACCCCGCCGACCAGGAGGCCGGCGACGCCATGGCCCGGGAGTGGCCGGCGCTCCCCGTCCATATGCGGGCCAACCGCGACTGGATGAACCGGGCAGTCCGCTGGCTCGTCGAGGAGGCGGGGATGCGCCAGTTCCTCGACATCGGGACCGGCATTCCCACCTCCCCGAACCTGCACGAGATCGCCCAGTCGGTGGACCCCGGGGCACGCGTGGTCTACGTCGACAACGACCCCATCGTGCTCACCCTCTCCCAGGGGCTCCTGGCCAGCACGCCCGAGGGCAGGACGTCGTACATCGAGGCCGACTTCCGCGACCCGGCGAGCATCCTGGACGCACCCGAACTGCGGGAGACCCTCGATCTGGACCGGCCGGTGGCCCTCACGGTCATCGCCATCGTCCACTTCGTCCTCGACGAGGACGACGCCGTCGGCATCGTCCGCCGGCTCCTCGAGCCGCTGCCGTCGGGCAGTTACCTGGCGATGACGATCGGCACGGCGGAGTTCGCCCCTCAGGAGGTGGGCCGGGTGGCCCGCGAGTACGCGGCCCGCAACATGCCGATGCGGCTGCGCACCATCGACGAGGCCCACGAGTTCTTCGAGGGCCTGGAGCTGGTGGACCCGGGCATCGTCCAGGTGCACAAGTGGCACCCGGACGGCACCGGCGAACAGGGCATCCGGGACGAGGACATCGCGATGTACGGAGCGGTCGCCCGCAAGCCCTAGCACGACGGCCGGGGCGCCGGCCGTCGCGTCAGCTCTTCACACGGCCGGGGTCAGCGGAGGGCGCGGGGGCGGTGCTGCTCGCTGAGGACCGCCGCCATCAGTTCGGGGTCGAGTACGGAGACATCGGCGAGCCGGGTCGAGGCGGTGAGGGAGTTCAGCAGGGCCTTGGTGACCCGCAGCGCCGGGGCCGGCCGCCGCAGGAGGGGCTTGACCCAGGCCGTGACGGCATCGTCCAGGGCGTCCCCGGGCACGACCTTCTGCAGGATCGACAGGGTATGGGCCTCGGCCGCGTCGAAGACCCGGCCGGTGAGGATGATGTCGCGGACGCGGGCCGCCCCGGCCTCGCTGATGAGGCGGGGGAGCAGACCGCCCCAGGCGGTCGGCAGGCCGAGGGCGAGTTCGGGCAGGCGGAAGACCGCGGTGTCGGCGCCGACCCGCAGGTCGCAGGCGAGGGCGAGGGCGACACCGGCGCCGATGGCCTTGCCATGGACGCGGGCGACGGTGACGGCGGGGTTGGCGGCGAGGGCGTCGCAGACGCGCCGGGCCCGCGTTCCGGAGGCGCGGATGCCGCCGCCGGCGGGGTCGTGGGCGAGGTGCTCGGCGAATTCGCCCCGGTCGCCGCCGAGGCAGAAGTCGTCCCCGGCGGCGCTGAGCACCAGCACCCGTACCGCCGGGTCCTGGTTGTCGAGGACGGTGAGAAGGTCGTCCAGCATGCTGTCGGTGACCGGGTTGCCCTGTTCAGGAACGTTCAGTTGGACGGTGAGGAGAGGACCCTGCCGGTGGACGCGCAGGGTCTTGAGTATCCGCTCGGCGGGGAGGGCGGGGACGTCGGTGAGCAGCGGGGCGTTCATGCGGTGACCTTCAGGGAGGTGATCCGGCGGAAGACGATCCGGGAGGTGTCGTAGGAGGGGGGCGCGGCGGGCCGCAGCGTGGGGAAGCGCTCCAGCACCTGGGCGAGCAGTTCGCGGGCCTCGAGCCGTCCGAGACCCGCTCCGAGGCAGTAGTGGGCGCCGCCGCCGAAGGTCAGGTGGCCGCCGCCGCGCCGGATGTCGAAGACGTGCGGATCGGGGTTGCGGCGGGGGTCGTGGGCGGCCGACCCGTACAGCACGTGGACGGTCGTGTCCTTGGCGACGGGCGTACCCGCGAGGACGGTGTCCTCGGCCGCGACACGGGAGTTGAGCCACACCGGCGGGTCGTAGCGCAGGGTCTCCTCGATCGCGTCGTCGATGTGCTGCGGGTTGCGGCGCAGCCAGTCCGCGCGGGAGGGCTCCCCGGTGAGCAGCCACACGATGTTGGTGAGCAGCACCGCGGTGGTCTCGAGCGAGGCGATGGTGATGAACATCGTCAGGTCGTACAGCACCCGGTCCGCGGCGGCCCGGTCGTCGGGGTACCGGGCGTCCCAGTAGTGGATCCAGCCGGTGAGGGCGTCGTCGCCGGGACTCTTCCGCCGCTGCCGGATCAGCTCGGTGAAGAAGGCCCGCATCTCGAGTGTCGCTCCGGCCGACACGGCCAGTTCGCTCTTGGTGGGCAGCAGTTCCTGGGCGTAGACCTGCCGGTGGGTGAAGTCCAGGATGTGCGCGAAGTGCTCCTCGGGGATGCCCAGCCAGTCACCGACGGTTCTCATGGGGAGCTGCTCGCTCACGGTCTCGACGAAGTCCGCCGCCCCGTCCGTGCGCAGCCGTTCCTCGAGGTCGTCCAGCAGCCCGGAGGCCAGGGCGGCGATCCGGGGGCGCAGCGTCTCCAGGGCGCCCCGGTCGAAGGGGTTGCCCAGGGCGCGTCGCTGGCAGGTGTGGGCGGGCGCGTTGAGGCGGATGAGGGTGTGGGTCATTTCCCGGGTGGCGGGGGCCTGCCAGCGGTCGGGGTCGGGCTGGCGGTCCTGCCAGGCGAAGTCCGGTACGAGCCAGTTCCTGCCGCGCAGGACCTGGCTGCACGCTGCGAACCCGGTGACGAAATAGCCGCCCCAGGGGGCGCGTACGACGTCCCCCAGGGCCCGCAACTCCTCCCAGACCGGCAGTGGGTTGGCCTGCCCTTCGCCCGAACGCAGGCGACGGAGGAGGGAGATGACGGCTCGGCGGTCGGTGGTGGTGCCGCGTATGTCGCCAACGGCGGTCACGCAGAGCTCCTTTGGCTGGGCGCTGTCGATCAATACCGCCGGAACCTACCCTTCCACCCTCCCTCGTCATGCGCCGCTGCGTGTTGCTCCTGTCACATGCAGTGCATCAGACCCGGAAGATGTCCAGGAAACTGCTCCAGAACCCCTTCTTGCGCGCCGGTTCCTGCCGGACCGGTGCGGACGCCGACGCCGGGAGCGGCCCCTGCGCACCCGGAGCCGCCGCCCGGTTGCGGACCGCGGCGGCCATCCGGGTGGCGGGCGTGGGACTGAACGTCACCGGAAGCGTGACCAGGGCCCGGTGGAACGGCCCCGGCCGCCACTCGAGGTCCTTCTCCGGCACCGCCAGCGTGAGGTCGGGCAGGGCGTTGAGCAGCCGCTCGATCGCGGTGGTCGCGATGACCTGCGCCGGGTCCTTGGCGGGACAGGCGTGCGGCCCGGCGCCCCACGCCAGATGGGCGCCCCTGCTGTGCGCACGGCGCGCCTCGGCGAGCGCGGGATCGCTGTTGGCGCCCGCGAAGGAGATCACGACCGGCGTGTTGGCCTCCGCCACATAGCCGCCCAGATCCACGTCCTGCACCGGGTAGTGGGTGGCGTAGTTGGCGATCGGCGTCTGGTTCCACAGCACGTGGTCGAGCGCCTCCTCGATCAGCATGCCGCTCTGCCGGCCGCCCGCGCCGGACAGCAGCAGCACCAGGGCGTTGCCGATGAGGTTGCGCTCGGGCTCCACGCCCGCGCCCATCAGCATCACCAGCTGGTCCTTGAGCTCCTCGTCGGTCAGCCCGGCCGGGTGCTGGATCAGCCATGAGGTGACGTCGTCGCCCGGCCGGCGCCGCTTGAGGGCGATCAGCTCCATGAGGCAGGCGGTGAGGTCCTCGTTGGCACGCAGCGCGTCCTTGCCGTCGAAGATCGCCGACATGGAGGTGGTGAGGGTGTCGCCGATGTCCGCCGGGCAGCCGAACAGCTTGTTGAACAGCAGCAGGGGCAGCAGTTTGGCGTAGTCGTTGAGCAGGTCGGCGCGGCCCCGCTCGCTGAAACCGTCCAGCAGGTAGTCGGCGATCGGCTCGACGTCGCGCCGGATCCGGGTGATGTTGAGCTGCGCCAGACTGTCGACCACGGCCTTGCGCAGCCGCAGGTGCACCGCACCGTCGGTGAACAGGCAGTTGGGCCGGTACGCCATCATCGGCAGCAGCGGGTTGTCCATCCCGATCCGGCCCTCGTTGAGCGCCGTCCAGCGGCGGGCGTCGCGGGCGAACAGCTCCGTGTTCTGCAGCACCCGCAGCGCCGTCTCGTGGCCGACGACCAGCGTGGCGTCGACGCCGGGGGAGAGCTCCACGGGGCCGGCC
Organism: Streptomyces sp. NPDC052079; assembly: GCF_040680275.1. Classification (NCBI taxonomy): domain Bacteria; kingdom Bacillati; phylum Actinomycetota; class Actinomycetes; order Kitasatosporales; family Streptomycetaceae; genus Streptomyces; species Streptomyces sp. NPDC052079. The sequence continues at coordinate 32,830 of NZ_JBFAWL010000019.1, read as the reverse complement.
GGGGCGTGGGCGCGCAGCCGGTCGTAGACCTGCTGCGGGTCGGCGGCGAACGCCGTGTCGTGCATGGGGCATCTGCCGACGGTGGCGGCGGATGAGGTGTCAGGGTCCATGAGGTCTTCCTTAGTGATCCGGGAACCGCCGTTCCCGGTCCGGGCGGGCGCGCGGCGGTCAGGCCACGCGCTCGAGCAGGTGTCTCACCAGTGCGATCAGCGCCTTGGCGGAAGACTGCTGGTCGCGGGCGTCGCAGTAGACGACAGGAGTGTCCGGGAGGAGGTCCAGCGCCTCGCGCACCTCGGCCTCGCTGTAGGTGGCCGCGGGGTCGAAGCAGTTGACGGCGATGGCGTACTCCAGGCCGTACCCCTCGACGAGGTCGATGACGGGGAAGGTCTCCTCCAGCCGGGCCGGGTCGACCAGGAGCAACGCCCCGAGCGCACCGCGTGCCATGTCCTCCCACAGCTGCATGAAGCGCTGCTGGCCGGGGGTGCCGAACAGGTACAGCACCAGGTCGTCGCTCAGGGTGAGGCGGCCGAAGTCCAGGGCGACCGTGGTGGTGGTCTTGTCCGCGACCCCCCTCAGGTCGTCGATGTGGACGGACGCCTGGGTCATCTTCTCCTCGGTGCGCAGCGGAGTGATCTCCGACAGCGAGCCGATGAACGTCGTCTTGCCCACGGCGAAATGCCCGACGACCAGGATCTTTGCGGCGTTGGTCACCGCGCTGGAGACGTAGATGGATTTCTGCGCCGTCTCAGCCGATGAGGGATTGGAGTCCATTCAGAACCTTCTCGAGGGTCGCTCTGTCAACGTTCTGGGCCCGGGGCGGCTCGGCCCGGCGCAGCAGGTGCCCCTGTTCCGCTAAATCCGAGAGGAGCAGCCGGGCCACCCCGACGGGCAGGCCGAGGTGGCCCGCCACCTCGGCGACCGACAGGTAGCCGCCCGCGCACAGCTCCCAGATCGCCCGGACCTCGGGACCGGCCCCCAGCGGAAGCGTCCGGTCGGGAGCCAGGGTGACCAAGGTGTGCAGCGACAGTTCGTCCGAGGACGGCAGGCTCCGCCCGCCGGTGATGACATAGGAGCGGACGAAGTCACTGGTGACGGGTGCTTCCTCCCCGGGCGTCGTCATGCGCCGCCGCCGTGGTCGCGCGGCGCCACACTCATCGCCTTGCTCAGCGCCGTCACCGTCTTCTGCATACGGAACGACATGGCCTCCATGTCGACGTCCAGCGCCGCCGACACCGCCAGGTAGGCGCCCTGCCCCGCGGCGATCAGGAAGATCCAGCCGCCGTCGTACTCCAGCAGCGTCTGCTTCCAGATGCCGTGCCCGGCCCCCACGAAGCCGGCGACCGCCCGGCTGAGGGACTGCATGGAGCTCATCGCGGCGGCGTTGGTCTCCGCGTCGTCGCGTGAGATGTCGTCCGAACGCTGCAGCAGCAGGCCGTCACCCGAGACGAGGACCGCGTGGCGGGCTCCACGCACCTCGAGCACGTCGTTCAGCACCCACGACAGGTCGGTGTTCACTGGTGGTCAGGTCCTTCCGTGGTGTTCGTGTTCCGCCCGAGCTGGGTGCCGCGAGCGAACGCCCCGAGGCGCGACGCGGTCACCTCACCGGCCGACTCGGAGGTCTGCTCGTCGATGGCGGGCTCCGGGGCCGGCACCACCGAGATGGGTCCCTGACGCCGGCGGCGCTTGGGCAGCCCGCCGCTCGTCGTGCCCACCACGTGCGACGGGCCCACCGGGACGGGGGCCAGCCGATGCGGAGTGCCCTCCTGGGATGCGGCCGCGGGCTCCCGCTCCGGTTCGGCGGGGATGACGACCTCGGCCGCCAGGAGACTCTCCGGGACACGGATCACTGCGCGCACTCCGCCGTAGGGGGACACCGAACCGACGGAGACGGCGAAGCCGTACCGGGCGGCGAGCATGCCGCACACCGCGAACCCGAACCGCGGCGGGTCACCGAGACCGGTGATGTCGACCGGGCCGTCCGCGGACAGCAGGGCCCCCGCACGGTCCTTGGTCTCCTGGTCCATGCCCAGACCGGCGTCGTCCACGATGAAGCACACACCCGTCGGCACGGCCTGGATATTGACCTCGACCGGGGTACCCGGAGCGCTGTACGTGGTCGCGTTGTCCAGCAGCTCGGCCAGCACCACGGCCACCGGCTCGACCGCCTTGCTGGAGACGGCGACGCTGGCCTGGGCGTGAATGCTCACCCGGTTGAAGTCCTTGATGCGGCCCTGCGCGCTGCGGGCCACGTCGTAGACGGTCGCCACGCCCTCGCGCCGGCCCAGCCATCCGCCGCACAGCACCGAGATGCCCTTGGCCCGGCGGCTGAACTGGCTGCCGGTGTGGTCCACCGACATCAGGTCGGCGAGCACCTCGGTGTCGTTGCCGTACTTTTGCAGCAGCCCGTCCAGCAGCAGTTGCTGTTCCTCGGCGAGCGACTGCAGGGTGCCCATCGCCGACTTCAGTACGGCCTTGGTCGCCGACTCCGCGTCGGCGCGGACGTCCGCGAGGTCCCCGCGGTGCCGGCCTTCCATGGAGGCGATGTGCCCCTGGAGCTGGTCGATACGGCCCTGGGCCAGGCCCAGGTTCGTCTCGAGGTCACTCCTCGTTCTTCGGAGTGCCAGATTGGTTCTCCGCGCCCGCTGCACTGCGAAGACCGCAGCGACGAGCACCACAAGCAGGATCCACAGGAGCGGATCCTTGATCAAAGACGTCATGAGACTCTCTTCAAGTCGCGTCGCGTCGGGAGAGCGGGAAGCCCGCGGATCCGTGGGTCGCGTCCAGCCGTCGCACGGCGCGGATCCACGGGCGGACCAAAGCCTCAACTCCTCAGCGAGACGGGGCCTTAGAGACTGTCCCCCGTACGCGTTCATGACGCGCCGCCAGCCTACTGAAAGTCCGATGATCTTAACAGCTCTATGGCCGTAACACGCCTGTCCCGGTAGCCACTTGACTTCCCTCACGAGACCCACACACGCGGGCGTGAAGCGGGCAGGATGGTGACCCGTGAACGACCGCCACGGCCTCCTCCGGGCCCGACGCGACCGGGGGCGGAACAGGTGGCGGAACAGGGCCGACCGGCCCTGGCCATCCGGCCCCGGACCGGCGAGGATCCTTAAGTGGAACCTGTACGCGGAGAACGAGGAGCACGCGATGGCGGACGGCGAGCAGCCCGGCCCTGACGACCCGATCCGGGTCTTCCTGCTGGACGACCACGAGGTGGTCCGGCGCGGGGTGCATGACCTGCTGAACGACGAGCCGGACATCACGGTGGTCGGCGAGGCCGCAACCGCGGAGCAGGCCCTCGTGCGCGTCCCCGCCCTGCGCCCCCAGGTCGCGGTCCTCGACGTCCGGCTGCCCGACGGGGACGGCGTGAGCGTGTGCCGCGAGCTCCGCTCGGGCATGCCCGACCTGGCCTGTCTGATGCTGACCTCGTTCGACGACGAGGAGGCTCTGCTGGACTCCATCATGGCCGGGGCCTCCGGATACGTGCTCAAGCAGATCCGGGGCTCCGATCTGGTGACGGCCGTCCGGACGGTCGCGCGGGGCCAGTCGCTGCTCGACCCCAGCGCCACCACCAAGCTGATGGCCCGGCTGCGCGGCGGACAGCAGAAGGAGCAGGAGCGGCCGGACGTGCTGCCGGGGCTGACCGAACGGGAGCGGGAGATCCTCGAGCTGATCGGCGAGGGACTCACCAACCGGCAGATCGGCCAGCGTCTGTACCTGGCCGAGAAGACGGTGAAGAACCACATCTCCCGCCTGCTCGCCAAGCTCGGCGTGGAACGCCGCATCCAGGCCGCCGTAATCGCCACGGAGGCCCGCGACCGCCTGAGGCACGACGGCCACTAACCGGCCACGGGCCACGGCGGGCGGCTTCCTGTGCCGGTGCGGGGCTCCCGCCGCATCGGTGCGTCGTGACCGGGCCCGGCCGTGCGGTCCCGGCCGTCGCGGATGACAGGGGCCGGCCGGCCCGCAGCACAGGAGTGCCGGACGGGTGATGGTGCACCGCCCGCACCCGCGTCGCCGGTACGGCCGGGGACGCTCGCCCGACCGCACCTCACCGGCGCCGCTGCGGCCCGGCCCTACTGTGAGATCCGGAGCGAGGGACCAACGGCCCAACGGTTCCGGACCGGTCGGCCGCTGCGCGACCCGGCCCGGACCCGGCAGGCTGACACCGACCACCCGGAGTGTCCCGTGTACCACCGTAAGCAGCATGCGGGCGGCCCATTCCCCCGCCGATCCCCGTTCACGGATGCTGCGCACGGCCGGGGCCGGTCACCGTTCGGGCGCCCGGTCAGCAGCGACTCCCGGGCGGCCGGACGCAGGCCGCTGTGAGCGTCTGACAGCAGTGGACACCGTAGGACTGTGGTCCCCCCGGCGGCTGCTCGCCCCGGAGGCAAAGACGCGCCCGCAGTACCGGTGCGGTGTTGGGGGCCTCGGGGGCTTCGGCGCCCGGGCGGCGGCCTTGCGCTCCTTGCGCGTACCGCGACGGCGGCGCTCCACCGTCCGTGTGGTCGCGAAGAGCACCCAGGAGCTCACCGTCGAGGCGGGACCAGGTTCGGGATGCTCACCGGCGCGCTTCCTGCCGGTGCAGCTGGATACAGGGGCCGCCATGGCCTGGCACAAGGGCGTCACCTGGGCGTCCCCGGCCGAACCCGGATACGGCCGCACCCTGGTGGTCAAGCTCGGCCTGTTCGCCCACCGACGTGGCCCGGGCCCTCGCTGTCGTCTCCCGGGAGTCGTCCTCCTCGCCCCCGGCCCTGCCGGCCAACATGAGGGCCCGCTCGGCGCCCGGTGAGGGGCCGGGTGGCCCTCGTCAAGCGGGCGGCGGTGACGGAAGGTGGATATCAAGGGCAGTCCCCTCCATACCGGAGGTTCCCGGACAGCGAGGAGCCACGATGCACACCGACAAGATCGACGCCCTCGTGCTGGAGACGCTGCTGGCCGCGGCGGTGGCGGCGCCGTCGATCCACAACACACAGCCCTGGCGCTTCGGTTTCGACCTGGGCACCCGGGCCGTCACGGTCCACGCCGACCGCAGCCGCTCCCTGCCCCTGGCCGACCCGGTCGGGCGTGCCCTGCACCTGTCCGCCGGCTCCGCGGTGTTCAACCTGCGGGTCGCCGCGGCGCACCTCGGCTGGGAGCCCGTCGCGCATCTGCTGCCGGACCCCCGCGAACCCGACCTGCTCGCCACTGTGCAGCTGACCGTCCCCGCCGCCACCGCGCCGGACTACCGCACGCTGTACGCGGCCGTGGCCCGGCGCCACTCCAGCCGGATGCCGTTCAGCGGCCGCCCGGTGCCCGAGCGGGTCGTCGCCGACATGGCCGACGCCGCACGGACCGAGGGCGCACACCTGTATGTACCCGACGTCCTCCAGACGCGCCGCCTGCTGCGGGTGACGTCGGCGGCCGAACGGCGCAACACCACGGACCGGGAACGCACCGCCGAAAGCCGCGCGTGGATCGCCCCGCCCGGATCCAGCTCCTACGGCATCCCGTACACCACCTCCCGCCCGCTCGACGCCGCCGGGCGCATGCCGATGCGCGACTTCACCGGCCGGCCCCCCGTGCCCGGGCGACCGCGGCTGCGGTTCGAACGGCACGCCCAGGTCGCCCTGTTGTGGACCGTCGGCGACCGGCCACGTGACTGGCTGCAGGCGGGCCAGGCACTGGAACGCGTGCTGCTGGTCGCCACCGCGCACGGCGTGCGGACCTCGCTGCTCCACCAGGCCATGGAATGGCCGGACCTGCGGGAGGCGATGCGGGTCCCCGCGGCGAAGTTGTGCCGCCCGCAGATGCTGATCCGCTTCGGGTACGGCCCTGAGGCGAAGGGCGCGGGCACCCCTCGGGCAGCGGCCCGTCCGGCCGACCGTCCCGTGTCCCGCGCCGTTCGGACCCCGCGACCGGGACCGCGGGACCCCGGCTCGGAGGACTGACGGCCCACAGCGGCACCGCGCCCCCCGGCCGACAGTGGCAGTGGGACGCCGGCACAGAGCCCGGGCACCCGCGGCCCGACGCGATACGGGCCGCACCGCGAACAGGGAGGACGGGCGGCATGCTGCAGCCGTCGGGCACGCCGAATCGAGCACCAGGACAAGGTGCGGCCGTGAGCCCAACGGCCTGGCTGATGCTGGCCCTGGCCACGGCAGGGTTCGCCCTGAACTTCTGGGCCTGGGCACTGCTCAGCCCCCTCGCCCCCCCGGCTCCAGGACTCCCTGGGGCTGTCGTCGTTCCAGCAGTCGCTGCTGGTGGCCGTGCCGGTCATCGTGGGCTCCCTGGGCCGCATCCCGGTCGGCGCCCTCACCGACCGGTTCGGCGGACGGGTCATGTTCCCGCTGGTCTCCGCGGCCAGCATCGTGCCGGTGCTCTTCCTGGGCCTGGCAGGGCACTCGTCCTTCGCCGCGCTGCTGGCCGGCGGCTTCTTCCTCGGCATCGGCGGCACCGCCTTCGCCGTCGGCGTGCCGTTCGTCAGCGCCTGGTTCCCGCCCGAACGGCGGGGCCTGGCCATCGGCGTCTTCGGAGCCGGTATGGGCGGCACCGCGATCAGCGCCCTCACCACGGTGAAGCTGGTCGACGCGGGCGGCATGGCCAACCCCTTCCTGATCACCGCGGGGGTGCTCGCCGTCTACGCGGTGCTCGCGGCCCTCGTGCTACGTGACGCCCCCGGGCGCACCGTGCCGACCGAGCCGCTGGGCCGCCGCCTGACCGCCACCTTCGCCCTGGGGGTCACCTGGCAGGCCTCCGCCCTGTACGCGGTGGCCTTCGGCGGCTACGTCGCTTTCTCGGTCTACCTGCCCACCTACCTCCGGACGGGCTACGGGCTCACCCAGGCCGACGCGGCCAACCGCATGGCGGGGTTCGTGCTGCTGGCCGTGGCCATGCGGCCGGTGGGCGGCTGGCTGTCGGACCGCGTCGGCCCGGTGCGGGTGCTGAACGGTTCACTGGCCCTGGTGGTCGCCGGAGCGCTCTCGCAGTCGTTCACCCCGGCCCTGGCGCCCCTGGGCACCCTCGCGTTCCTGGTCATGGCCGCGGCGCTCGGCGCGGGCAGCGGCGCCGTCTTCGCCCTGGTGGCCCTGCTGGCCCCGGCGAACAAGGTCGGATCGGTCACCGGCGTCGTCGGCGCGGCGGGCGGCCTCGGCGGCTTCCTGCCCCCGCTCGTGATGGGCGCCCTCTACGGCTCCTACGGCTCCTACGCCTGGGGCCTGGTCCTGCTGGCCCTGGTGGCCGCGGCCGCACTGGCCTACACCGGGACCGCCGTCCGCCGCGGGACCGACCACCGCGTCCCCGCCGCCCAGCTCCGCTGACCGCCCCAGCCCGCCGAGGAGGCACACCATGTGCGAGTACTGCGGCTGCCAGTCGCTCACCGCGATCGACGAGCTCACCCGCGAGCACGACGCGGTGGTCCACCTGATCAGCCACGTCCGCGACGCCCACCGCGACGGCGACGTCGACCGGATGGCCGAACCGGCCCGCCGGATCGGCGGCGTGCTGGAGCCGCACACCGAGGTGGAGGAGCACGGGCTGTTCCCCGCGCTCGCCGACGAGTTCCCCGAGCAGCTGGCGGCCCTCGAGGAGGAACACCGCCGTATCGAGGTCGTACTGGCGGAGGCCGGGGCGGGCGCACCGCCGGATGCCACCTGGCCGACCGGCTGATCCGGACGCTCGACCTGCTGCGGTTGCACATCCTCAGGGAACAGGACGGTGTCTTCCCCGCCGCGCTCGCGGCGCTGTCCACCGAGCAGTGGGAGGCGGTCGAGGCGGTGCGTGCCCGAGCCGGCACCCGTATGGAGCAGCCGGCGGGCTGAGACCGGGACCGGGCCCGACCGGCCCGGTTCGCCTCACGGCCGAAGTGAAACGAGAGTACAAAGGGAGGCACGGCCGGAAAGAAACCCTCGCTCCGGTGGTGGTCCTTGCCCGGGCAAGGCAAGCGAGTGCGTTCAAGGTTGGGAGCCGAGCGAGCATCCGACGGGCGTGAACCGCCCGGGAAGGAGCGACGGAGTGGCCACCGAGGCGAGCCCCTCACCGGGAAGGACGGGCCGGGACAGCAAGCCCCCTGGCTTGGACGGCGAGCTGGCTCAGGCACTGGTCAGCACACGCCGCTTCTTCACCCGGGCCGAGATCTCCGCGGACCTGCGCTCGATGCACGTGAAGGGCGGCCGCCTAGCGGACGAGTTCTACCGTGACCGCTGGTCGCACGACAAGGTGGTGCGCTCCACCCACGGCGTCAACTGCACCGGCTCCTGCTCGTGGAAGGTGTACGTCAAGGACGGCATCATCACCTGGGAGGCCCAGCAGACCGACTATCCCTCCGTCGGCCCGGACAGCCCCGAGTACGAACCGCGCGGCTGCCCCCGGGGCGCGGCCTTCTCCTGGTACACGTACTCGCCGACCCGGGTGCGCTACCCGTATGTGCGCGGTGTGCTGCTGGGGATGTATCGGGAGGCCAAGGCGCGGCTGGGCGACCCGGTGGCGGCCTGGGCGGACATCGTCTCCGACCCCGAGCGCTCCCGCCGCTACAAACGGGCGCGCGGCAAGGGCGGTCTGGTGCGGGCGACCTGGGCGGAGGCGGTGGAGATGGCCGCCGCCGCCCATGTGCACACCATCAAACGGTACGGCCCGGACCGGCTGGCCGGATTCTCCCCGATCCCGGCCATGTCGATGGTCTCCCATGCGGCCGGGGCCCGCTTCTACTCCCTGCTCGGCGGGGTGATGCTCTCCTTCTACGACTGGTACGCCGACCTGCCCGTCGCCTCGCCGCAGGTGTTCGGCGACCAGACCGACGTACCGGAGTCCGGCGACTGGTGGAACGCCGGGTATCTGATCATGTGGGGCTCCAATCTGCCGGTGACCCGCACCCCGGACGCCCACTGGATGGCCGAGGCCCGTTACCGGGGGCAGAAGGTGGTCGCGGTCTCCCCGGACTACGCGGACAACGTGAAGTTCGCCGACGAATGGCTGGCCGCACAGCCCGGTACGGACGGCGCGCTGGCGATGGCCATGGGGCACGTGGTCCTCCAGGAGTTCTTCGTCGACCGCGAGACCCCGTACTTCGCCGACTACGTCCGGCGGTTCACCGATCTGCCCTTCCTGGTCACGCTCGACGAGAGCGAGGACGAGCCGGGCACGTACACACCCGGGAAGTTCCTCACCGCCTCCGACCTCGGCGGCGAGCACGCGGCTGCCGAGCACGCCGAGTTCCGGACGGTGCTGCTGGACGAGGCCACCGGAGCGCCCGTGGTGCCGAACGGCACCCTCGGCCACCGCTTCGGCGAGTCCGGCGCCGGGAAGTGGAACCTCGACCTCGGTGAGACCCGCCCCCTACTGTCCGCCGAGGGCGGCGACGAGCCGGCCGTCGTCGTCGTGCTGCCCCGCTTCGACGCCCCGGACGGCGCCGCCGCACGGCTGCGCCGCGGGGTCCCGGTACGCCGGGTGGCCGGGCGGCCGGTCACCACGGTGTACGACCTGCTGCTCGCCCAGTACGGCGTGGCCCGCGCGGGACTGCCCGGCACCTGGCCCACCGGCTACGACGACGCGACCGAGCCGTACACCCCGGCCTGGCAGGCGGCGATCACCGGCGTGGACGCGGACCGGGCGGCGCGGATCGCCCGCGAGTTCGCCGCCAACGCCGAGGACTCACAAGGCCGTTCGATGATCATCATGGGCGCGGGCGCCAACCACTGGTTCCACGCCGACATCATCTACCGCGCGTTCCTGACCCTGACCACCCTGACCGGCTGCCAGGGCGTCAACGGCGGCGGCTGGGCGCACTACGTCGGCCAGGAGAAGGTCCGCCCGATCACCGGCTACTCGGTGATCGCCACCGCCTCCGACTGGAACCGCCCCGCCCGGCAGATGATCCAGACCGCCTACTGGTACCTGCACAGCGACCAGTTCCGCTACGACCCGTTCTCCGCGGACACCCTCGCGGCGGCCGGGACCGGGGGCCCGTTCGCCGGGAAGTCCACGGCGGACGTCATCGCGGCCTCGGCCCGGATGGGCTGGATGCCCTCGTACCCGACCTTCGACCGCAACCCCCTCGACCTGGCCGACGAGGCAGACGCCGCGGGCCGCACCGCCGGCGACCATGTCGTGGGCGAACTCAAGGCGGGGCGGCTCAAGTTCGCGGGTGAGGACCCGGACGCACCCGAGAACTTCCCCCGGGTGCTCACCGTCTGGCGGGCCAACCTGCTGGGCTCCTCGGGCAAGGGCAACGAGTACTTCCTCAGGCACCTGCTGGGCACGGACTCCTCGGTGCGCGCCACCGAGGCCCCGCCGGACGCCCGCCCCCGGGACGTGGTGTGGCACGACGAGGCCCCGGAGGGCAAGCTCGACCTGCTGCTCACCCTCGACTTCCGGATGACCAGCACCACCGTCTTCTCCGACATCGTGCTGCCCGCCGCGACCTGGTACGAGAAGTACGACCTGTCCAGCACGGACCTGCACCCCTTCGTGCACTCCTTCAACCCGGCGATCGCCCCGCCCTGGCAGACCCGCACCGACTTCGACATCTTCCACACCCTCGCCGCGGAGTTCAGCCGCCAGGCCGAAGGCCACCTCGGCGTCCGCACCGACCTGGTGGCCGCGCCCCTGCTGCACGACACCCCCGACGCACTGGCCACCCCGCACGGCCGGGTGCGGGACTGGAAGGCGGGGGAGTGCGACCCCGTGCCCGGCCGCACCATGCCGAAACTGATCACCGTCGAACGGGACTACGTGGCCATCGCCGACAAGATGGGCGCGCTCGGCCCCCTGCTGGACTCCCAGGGTGCCACTACCAAGGGCGTCACCTTCGACGTCGGCCGCGAACTCGAGTACCTGAGGCACCAGAACGGCACCGTGCGCGGCGGAGCCGGTGACGGACGGCCCTCCCTCGCCCGCGACTCCCACGCCTGCGAGGCCATCCTCGCGCTGTCCGGCACCACCAACGGACACCTCGCCACCCAGGGCTTCCGCACCCTGGAGGCCCGCACCGGCACCCGGCTGGCCGACCTGGCGGCCGAGCACGAGGGCAAGCAGGTCACCTTCGCCGACACCCAGATCGCCCCGGTCCAGGTCATCACCTCACCCGAGTGGTCCGGCTCGGAGACCGGCGGGCGGCGCTACTCGCCGTTCACGATCAACGTCGAGCGCTCCAAGCCCTGGCACACGCTCACCGGCCGCCAGCACTTCTACCTCGACCATGACTGGATGGCCGCTCTCGGCGAGCAACTTCCCGTCTACCGGCCCCCGTTGAACATGCACGCCCTCTTCGACGAGCCGCGCCTCGGCGAGACGGGCGAACTCGGCATCACCGTGCGCTATCTGACCCCGCACAACAAGTGGTCCATCCACTCCGAGTACCAGGACAACCTCTTCATGCTGTCCCTGTCCCGGGGCGGCCCCACCATCTGGATGAGTGCCCAGGACGCGGCCAAGGTGGGAGTGAGGGACAACGACTGGATCGAGGCCGTGAACCGCAACGGCGTCGTCGCCGCCCGCGCGATCGTCTCGCACCGTATGCCCGAGGGCACCGTGTACATGTACCACGCCCAGGACCGGCTCATCGACGTCCCCCGCACCGAGACCACCGGCCGGCGCGGCGGCATCCACAACTCCCTCACCCGCCTGCTGATCAAACCCAGCCATCTCATCGGCGGCTATGCCCAGTTGTCATTCGCCTTCAACTACCTCGGCCCCACGGGCAACCAGCGTGACGAGGTCACCGTCATCCGCCGCCGCGGCAACCAGGAGGTGGCGTACTGATGCGCGTCATGGCCCAGATGGCGATGGTGATGAACCTCGACAAGTGCATCGGCTGCCACACCTGCTCGGTCACCTGCAAACAGGCGTGGACCAACCGTACCGGCGTCGAGTACGTGTGGTTCAACAACGTCGAGACCCGCCCCGGCCAGGGCTACCCCCGGCGCTACGAGGACCAGGAGCAGTGGCGCGGCGGCTGGGAGCTCAACAAGAAGGGACGGCTCGCGCTCAAGGCGGGCGGCCGCTTCAAGAAGCTGATCACCATCTTCGCCAACCCCGTCCTGCCGTCCCTGGACGACTACTACGAGCCCTGGACGTACGACTACCAGACCCTGACCAACGCCCCGCTCCAGGAGCACACGCCCGTCGCCCGCCCCAAGTCCCTCATCACCGGCAAGGACATGAAGATCACCTGGTCGGCGAACTGGGACGACGACCTCGGCGGATCGGCGGAGCACGGTGACAAGGACGTGCTGCTGAACGAGGTGTCGGAGAAGATCAGGTTCGAGTTCGAGCAGACCTTCATGTTCTACCTGCCGCGCATCTGCGAGCACTGCCTGAACCCGTCCTGCGGGGCCTCCTGTCCTTCCGGCGCGATCTACAAGCGCGAGGAGGACGGCATCGTCCTCGTCGACCAGGACCGCTGCCGGGGCTGGCGGATGTGCGTGACGGGCTGCCCGTACAAGAAGGTCTACTTCAACCACCGCACCGGCAAGGCCGAGAAGTGCACCTTCTGCTTCCCGCGCGTCGAGGTCGGACTGCCCACCGTCTGCTCCGAGACCTGCGTCGGCCGGCTGCGGTACATCGGTCTCGTCCTCTACGACGCCGACAGGGTGCTGGAGGCTGCCTCCACCCCCGACGAGACGGACCTGTACGAGGCGCAGCGGCAGGTGTTCCTGGATCCGCACGACCCTCAGGTCGCCGAGGCCGCCGAGCGGGCCGGCATCCCGTACGACTGGATGGAGGCCGCCCGGCGCTCCCCGATCCACGCCCTCATCAACACCTACCGGGTGGCCCTGCCGCTGCACCCCGAGTACCGCACCCTGCCCATGGTCTGGTACATCCCACCGCTGTCCCCGGTGGTCGACGCGGTCCGCGACACCGGCCGGGACGCCGAGGACCACCGCAACCTCTTCGCCGCCGTCGACGCCCTGCGCATCCCCGTCGACTACCTCGCCCAGCTGTTCACCGCCGGCGACCCCGCCCCCGTGGACGCCGTACTCCGCCGCCTGGCGGCCATGCGCGCCTACATGCGCGACATCAATCTCGGCCGCGAACCGGACGCCTCCATCCCCGAGGTCGTCGGCATGGGAGAGGAGCAGATGTACGACATGTACCGGCTGCTCGCCCTCGCCAAGTACGACGAGCGGTACGTCATCCCCACCGCGCACGCCGAGCAGGCGCACCAGCTGGAGGAACTGGCCACCGAGTGCAGCCTCGACTACGAGGGCGGCCCCGGCATGGGAGGTTCCGGCCCCTTCGGCGAGGCGTCCGGCGGCGCCTCGCCCGTCGCGGTGGAGAACTACCGTGCACTGCGCGACCGCCAGCTCTCGGACACCCCGGCGACCCCGCACGACAGGGCCACCCGCGTCAACCTCCTCAACTGGGACGGCAAGGGCAGTCCACCCGGCCTCTTCCCGCCCGGCGACGGGGACCGCAGCACGGACGGCGGCGGAGAGGTCGAACCGAAACCATGAGGAACAAGCTCAAACTCAGGCCCGCGCACCGGGTCCAGCCCTGGCACCCCTACGCCTGGCAGTTGCAGTCCCTGCTCCTGGGCTACCCCGACGAGGACCAGCCCGGCCATCTGTCCCTGGCCCGTCGTGCCGCCCCCGCGCTGCCCGCCGAGGTGCGCGAACCCCTGCTGCGCTTCGTCGGGCACGCCGAGGACACCGGCACCGAAGCCCTGGCCGCCGCCTACGTGGCCACCTTCGACCACCGCAAACGCTGCTGCCCGTACCTGACGTACTACGCCCACGGCGACACCCGAAAGCGCGGCGTCGCCCTGGTGCGGCTGAAGCAGATATACGCCACGGCCGGATGGCGGCTGACCGACGACGAGCTGCCCGATCACCTCGCCGTCGTCCTGGAATTCGCCGCCACCGACCCGGACACCGGTCTGCGCCTGCTCACCGAGCACCGCGCGGGCCTCGAACTGCTGCGCCTCGCCCTCCACGACGACCATTCCCCCTGGGCCGATCTGCTGAACTCCGTCTCCGCGACCCTCCCCGCGCTCGCCGGCGACGAACGCAAAGCGGTCGCGCGGCTAGCCGCCGAGGGCCCGCCCGGGGAAGAGGTGGGCCTCGACCCGTACGCACCCCCGCAGTACCCGCCCGACCTCTCCACCGGAGGCTCCCGATGACCGCGTCCCCGCAACACCTCACCCTGGCGGTGGAGTCCGGCACCGGCGGCATCATGCTGTGGGTCGTGCTGCCCTACCTCAGTCTCGCGGTGTTCGTCCTCGGACACATCTGGCGTTACCGCTACGACAAGTTCGGCTGGACCACCCGCTCCTCGCAGCTCTACGAGCGCCGCCTGCTGCGCATCGGCAGCCCGCTGTTCCACTTCGGCATCCTGCTCGTGCTGCTCGGGCACATCGTCGGGCTGCTCATCCCCGAGAGCTGGACGGACGCCGCGGGCATCAGCGAGCACGCCTATCACGTCATCGCGGTCGCCGTCGGTACCGCCGCGGGCATCTGCACCCTCGGGGGACTCGCCATCCTGATCTACCGGCGGCGCACCGTGGGCCCGGTCTTCTCGGCCACCACCGTCAACGACAAGGTGATGTACCTCCTCCTGACGGTGACCATCGGGCTGGGTCTGGCCGCGACCGTGGCGGCGAACCTCGTCGGCGGGGGCCACAACTACCGCGAGACCGTCTCCCCCTGGTTCCGCTCGATCTTCGCCCTGCGGCCCGACCCGGATCTGATGACCGGCATCCCGGTCCTCTTCCAGCTCCACGCCCTGAGTGCCCTGCTGCTCTTCGCCGCCTGGCCGTTCACCCGGCTCGTCCACATGCTCACGGCCCCTCTGGGCTACCTCACCCGCCCCTACATCGTCTACCGCAGCCGCGACACCCGGCTCGGCACCCGCGACTGGGAGCGGATCCGGTAGCGCCCGGCCGGACGGGCGTCCGGCCGGGGCGGCACGGTGGGTCAGTTAGGGGCGAGCTGCGGGGCGACGTCCTCGGTGACCGTCTCGCTGGGGGCGGCGCGACGGGCCTGGGCCGCGTCGGAGCCGCAGAAGGAGGCCTCGAGGGTGGCGCCGAGGGTGGCGTTGACCGTTCCGTTGTTGGAGGTGTTGGCCAGGGAGGTCATGCTGCGGGCGCCGTCACTGGTGGTGAAGGCGTAGGTGTAGTAGCCCTGGACGGTGCCGGTGTGGCCGTAGACGGTGGTCCCGCAGGACAGGGTGCGGCCCCGCAGGCCCAGCCCGTAGGACTGCTTTCCGTCCGAGGTGACCGGAACCATCGTGGTCATGTCCCGCAGCTGTTCGGCCGGCAGCAGCCTTCCGGACAGCAGCGCGGACAAGAAGCGGTTGAGGTCCTCCCCGTTGGAGATGACCGCTCCCGCGGACTGGGCCCAGGAGACCGTCTGCTCGGTGGAGTCGACCGGCGGCAGCGTGGTGTCGTCCTGCCGGAGGTAGCCACGGGCGTACGAACCGGAGAGCGATGTGCGCGGATGGATGTACGAGGTGTTCCGCAGCCGCAGTGGCGTGAAGATGCGCTGCTGGTAGTGCGTGGCGATGGGGGTGCCGGTGGTGTGCTCGATGAGCCGGCCCAACACGACGAAGTTGGTGTTGGAGTAGCTGTACGCGGCGCCCGGCTCGTTGTTCAGGGGGCGGGCCGTGGAGAGATGGATCAGCTCCTGGTAGCTGAAGACCCTGTGGCGGACGGCCTCGAAGCCCGGGACCGTCTGCTGGAACATGTCGTTGGTGTAGTCGTACAGCCCGCTGCGGTGGCTGAGCAGGTGACGCACGGTGATGCGGTCGTCCGGCAGCGGCTCGGGCAGATAGCGGTTGGCCGGCGCGTCGAGCTCGACGCGGCCCTCGGCCACGAGTTGCAGCAGCACGACCGCGGTGAAGGTCTTGCTGACGCTGCCCGCGCGGAACCGGCGGCCGGTGTCCATCGGCGTGTGGGCGGCCTTGTCGGCCTCCCCGGTGGCGATGTGACGGCTCAGGTCGCCGTCGTCGATCCGGGTCAGGGCTCCCGGCGCACCCTGGGCCAGCGCCGTGCGGTGCACGGCGCTGACGGCGGCGGTGTCGGGGTCGGGCAGGGACGTGCTGTCGGCGAGGGCCGGAGAGGCCGCCAGCGTGACGATCAGGGTGGAACCGGCGAGCATCATGCTCACGTGTTTGATTCGCATCCGCGTCTTCCTGATGTGGGGGGAACCGGGGAGCGCGCGCCCGCAGCCCTCCTCCCCGGAGGCCGGCCAACTCCCTTTGCACATAGGAAAGTTGGCGAGCTGCCCGACGGCGGCGGGGCGGCAACGCTCGCATCGTAATGCACCGGCGGCGGCATGCCCCGGGGACACGGCCGCCGCCGGGTCGCACATCAGAACCTGCGTGTGTGTTACTTGCTGTGCCAGAGGTCCGGGCCGAACACCTCGTAGTGGATGTCCTTCGGGCTGAGCCCCAGGGTGAGGAGGTCGCCGCGGACGGCCCGCATGAAGGGCAGCGGTCCGCACAGGAAGGCGGTGACGTCCTCGGGCAGGGCCAGCAGGGTGACGTCGGTCAGGCCCTCGTGGACATGGGGCGCCGCCTGCTCCTCCGGCTTCTCGTACCACAGGTGCAGCGTGCCGTTCGGCAGCCTGCCGACCAGGTCGTCGAGTTCCGTGCGGTGTGCGTGGTGGGTGGGGGAGCGGTCGGCGTGCACGACCGTGACATGCCGTTCGGCCGAGGCGTTGGCCAGATGGTCCAGCATCGACAGCATGGGCGTGACGCCGATGCCGGCGGAGGCGAGGAGCAGCGGGCCGTCGCCCTCGGGGAGCACCAGGTCGCCGAAGGGCAGCGACACCTTCAGGAGGTCGCCCGGGCGGGCATGGGCGTGCAGCCAGGACGACACTTCGCCCTCGGGGACCCGCCCGTAGGCGGAACGCTCCCGCTTGACGGTGATGCGCCACGTCTTGCGCTCGGGAGCCGTGGACAGGCTGTACTGGCGTATCTGCCGGGCCCCGTCGGGCAGTTCGACCTGGACGCTGACGTACTGGCCGGGCTTGAACGGCCCGGTGGGCAGTCCGTCGGGCCGGCGCAGTTCGAAGGAGACAGTGTCGGGGGACTCCTCGACGCGCTCGGCGATCTCCATGTCGTACCGGACCGCGCCGTTCTCGACCCCCGCCTCGGCGTACAGCCGTGCCTCCATGGCGATAAGGGCGTTGGCCATCAGCCAGTACACCTCGTCCCAGGCGGCCGCCAGCTCAGTGGTGACGGCGTCGCCCAGGACCTCGCCGACGGCGCCCAGCAAGTGCCGCCCCACGAGGGTGTACTGGTTGGGCGTGATGCCGAGTGAGGCGTGCTTGTGGGCGATGCGTCCGAGCAGGGCGTCGGGACGCTCACCGGGCCGTTCCACCAGCATGGTGGCGAACGCCGCGACGGCACCGGCGAGGGCTTCGCGCTGGGCGCCGCTGGCCTGGTTGCCGCGGTTGAAGAGGTCGCGGTATCTCAGATTCATATTGAGGGGGGTGTGATCTCTACGACGTCGCACACCGGCAGACCCTTGACGCCCGCGATCACTGAAAATACCTTTCAGTTCCGACCGGCGTACCGAAAGAAAATTTCGACCGCCGTCGGCCGCCCGGCGTCATCCCCCCACATCACAGCAAGGCATGACCGCACCATGAGTGAAGACAACAAGCATCACGCCACCGCTGCCGCCATCCTCCCGCTGGTCGGGGGTGCGGAGAACGTGGCGTCGGTGGCCCACTGCATGACCCGGCTCAGGCTGGGACTGCACGACCGGTCCCTGGTGCGGGAGGACCAACTCACGGCATTTCCCGCGGTGTTGGGGATTGTCGAGGACGACACCTACCAGATCGTGCTGGGGCCGGGAACGGTGGCGCGTGTCACCCCCGAGTTCGAAGCGCTGGTCGAGGCCGAGAGGGCAGGGACCGCGCCGGCGCCTGCCGCCCCGGACGCGGGAGCCGACCCCGTGACGGCCGAGACCCTCGCGGCGCAGGGAGCCGCGCTCAGGGCGGAACGGAAGGCGAAGAACGCCACACCGTTCAAGCTCTTCCTGCGCCGGATCGCCAACATCTTCGTACCGCTCATCCCCGCTCTCATCGGCTGCGGCATCATCGCGGGCCTGAACGGTCTCCTCGTCAACCTGCAGTGGCTGCCGGGGGTCACTCCGGCCCTCGCCGCCATCGCCTCCGGGTTCATGGCGCTGATCGCCGTCTTCGTCGGCCACAACACGGCCAAGGAATTCGGCGGCACCCCGATCCTCGGTGGTGCCGTCGCGTCGGTCATCGTCTACGCGGGAGTGGCCAACGTGGAGGCCTTCGGCCGCGACCTGTCTCCCGGCCAGGGCGGCGTGCTCGGCGCGCTGGGCGCCGCATGGCTCGGCGTGCACGTGGAGAAGTGGTGCCGCCGCCGGGTCCCCGAGGCCCTCGACGTCCTGGTGACGCCCACCGTCACCGTGCTGGTGGCCGGACTGGCGACGCTGTTCGGGCTGATGTTCCTCGCCGGTGAGGTGTCCACCTGGATCGGCGACGCCGCCGACTGGCTGCTGGCCCACGGGGGCGGGGGCGCCGGGTTCCTTCTGGGCGGACTCTTCCTGCCGCTGGTCATGCTGGGGCTGCACCAGGCGCTGATCCCCATCCACACCACGCTGATCGAGGGCGCCGGCTTCACCGTCCTGCTGCCGATCCTCGCGATGGCGGGTGCGGGACAGGTCGGCGCGGCCCTCGCGATCCATCTCCGGCTGCCCCGCAACACCTCGATCCGGACCACCATCAAGTCCGCGCTCTGGCCCGGACTCCTGGGAGTCGGAGAGCCCCTGATCTACGGTGTGTCCCTCCCCTTGGGGCGCCCGTTCGTCACGGCCTGCGCGGGCGGCGCCTTCGGCGGCGCGTTCGTCGGTCTCTTCAACCAACTGGGCACGGAGGTCGGTTCGACCGCGATCGGTCCCTCCGGCTGGGCGCTCTTCCCGCTCCTCGACGGCAACCACGGTCTGGGGCAGACGGTCGCCGTGTACGCCGTCGGTCTGCTCGTCGGCTACGTCGCGGGCTTCCTCACGACCTACTGGTTCGGCTTCACCAAGGCCATGCTCATGGAACTCAACGCAGCCCCCGATGCCCCGGCGGACGGGCAGCAGCCCGCTCCCACGACCCGCGTGACCGAGAGGGTCTGACGACGGGGTTCGGAACCGGTCCCACCCCTACGCGACCTGGAGAAGGCATGACGCCCAGATTCCGACGCCCTGTCCGCACCGGCCGTGTCGCCGCCGTGCTCGCCGCCGTCCTGTTCACCGCGACGGCGCCGGCGGCAGCGGACGACGACGCCCCCGATTCCCGCGCCCCGGCCGTCCCGCTGCGGGTGGCGACGTACAACATCCACGCCGGGGCCGGTCAGGACCAGGTCTTCGACCTCGACCGCACCGCCGCCGCGCTGCGCGATCTGCACGCCGATGTGATCGGTCTCCAGGAGGTCGACGTGCACTGGGGCGCCCGGAGCGCTTTCGTGGACGAGGCCCGTGCCCTCGCCGAGAAGCTGCGCATGCGCGTGTTCTTCGCACCGATCTACGACCTGGAACCGGCCGGCGAGGACGGCGAGCGCCGGCAGTTCGGCGTCGCCGTGCTGAGCCGCCATCCGGTGCTCCACGCCGACAACCACGAGATAACCCGGCTCTCCACCCAGACACCTGACCCGGTGCCGGCCCCGGCGCCCGGTTTCGCCGAGGTGGTGGTCAACGTCCGGGGTGCGCGGGTGCACGTCTACTCCACGCACCTGGACTACCGGGCCGACCCGTCGATCCGTGCGGCCCAGGTGGCGGACATGCTCGACGTGCTGGCCGCCGACCGCGGTCCCAGGATCCTCGTCGGAGACTTCAACGCCGAGGCGACGGCACCCGAGTTGGCGCCGCTGTGGCGGACACTGCGGGACGCCGCGCCCGGCGGTGGTGGCACCTTTCCGGCGGCCGACCCGGTGAAGCGCATCGACCTGGTCACCGTCTCGCCCGACGTCGGGGTGGCCGGTGCCCGTACGGTGGCGACCGAGGCGTCCGACCACCGGCCCGTGGTCGCGGACCTGAGGGTTCACCGGCGCGGACGCTGACGGCGTATCACCCTTGTCACCCCGTCCGTATCACTCCTTCCGGTCCACGCTCATCTCGCCCAGCTCCGACCAGTCGTCCTGCGGGATCGACATGTTCACGATCCGGGGGGTCTCGGCCAGATGGGGCGGCAGCGTCCGCTGTGCGGTCCGGAAGTGTTCGGACTGCACATGGGCGGCCCCCGCCTCGTCGTCGCGGAAGGCCTCGACCAGGACGTACTCCGTCGGATCGTCCAGACTGCGGGACCACTCGAACCACAGGCAGCCCGGCTCCTCGCGGGTCGCCGCGGTGAAGTCCGCGGCGATCCGCGGCCACTGGTCGGCGTACTCGGGGCGTACTCGGAACTTGGCGGTAATGAAGATCATCGCACCACTCTCTCATCCCGGTCCCGGTTCCGTGCTGCCCTGGAGGCGTTCCAGGTCGGAGGGCCGGACCTGGATGGCCACCACGGCGATCAGCGCGGCGAGCGCGGCGAAGATCGCCGCCATGATGAACGCGGCCGAGACCCCCGAGGTGAGGACCTGGTCGCCCCAGGGCCCCGGCAGTTCCCCGGTGCGCTGGAAGCGCAGGCGTTCGGCGGGGGTGGCCTGCTGCAGGAAGAGCGGTACCTGTTCCTCCGCCTCGTTGCGGCTGGCCGTGCCGTACATCGTGACCAGGATGGACAGGCCGAGCGAGCCGCCGACCTGCTGGGTGGCGTTGAGCAGGCCGGACGCGGCGCCGGTCTCCTGGACGCGGACGTTGGACAGCGCCATGAGCGTCAGCGAGACGAACTCCATGCCCATGCCGAGGCTGAAGACCAGCATGGGACCGAGAACGCTGCCCGCGTAGGTGGAGTGGACGTCGGTCAGGGTCAGCCAGGCGAGCCCCGCCGCCGCGAGAAGGCCGCCCACCACCATGAAGGGTTTCGGCCCGTACACGGGCAGGAACCGCGAGGCCAGCCCCGCGCCGATCGCGATGACCGCGCTGACCGGCAGGAAGGCGAGTCCGGCCTGGAGTGGGCTGAAGTCCAGCACGTTCTGCACGAAGAGGGTCAGGAAGAAGAACATGCCGAACATCGCCGCCGCCAGGCACAGCATGATGCCGTAGGTGCCCGCGCGGTTCCGGTCCCGGAACATGTGCAGCGGAGTGATGGGCTGACGGGACCTTCTCTCGACCAGGACGAAGCTCGCCAGGACGATGACGGCCGCGGCGAACGAAGCAAGGGTCAGGGCGTCCCGCCAGCCGTCCTGGGCGGCCCGGATGAACCCGTAGACCAGCAGCACCATGCCCACCGTGGAGGTGAGGGCGCCGGTGAAGTCGAAGCGGCCCGGATGGCGTTCGGACTCCTTGATCCAGCGCGGTGTCGCCAGGACGATGAGCAGCCCGATCGGGACGTTGACGAAGAGCACCCACCGCCAGTTCAGCCACTCGACGAGGATGCCGCCGGCGAGCAGACCGATGGCGCCGCCGCCCGCCGACACCGCGGCGAAGACGCCGAACGCCCGGTTGCGTTCCGGTCCTTCACGGAAGGTGGTGCTGATCAGCGCCAGGGACGTCGGCGAGGCGATCGCGCCTCCCATGCCCTGGAGCGCGCGGGCGGCCAGGAGTTGGCCGGAGTTCTGGGCGAGCCCGCCGAGCAGGGAGGCCACCACGAAGAGCAGCACCCCGAAGACGAACACGCGCCGTCTGCCGAGGATGTCGCCGGCCCGGCCGCCCAGCAGCAACAGGCCGCCGAAGGTGAGGGTGTAGGCGTTGACCACCCAGGACAGGCTGGTGGTCGAGAAGTCCAGCGAACGCTGGATGTGCGGCAGGGCGATGTTCACGATGGTGATGTCCAGCACCACCATCAGCTGACACGAGGCGATGACCAGCAGGGCCATCGCGTTCCCGCCCCCGCCGGCACGGCCGGTGTGCTGCCGGGCGGAGGCCGATCGCGGACCGCTGGTCATACCGGGTCGCCCTTTCGGGAGTCCACCGTTCGACCGTACGCGCGCATCCGGGCCCCCACCACTCGGGCATCGCGAGCGGCGCCGGTCAGTCGGCGACGTCGACTCCGTACGCGCGGGCGAGCGCGTCGAGACCGTGGTCGTACCCCTGCCCGACCGCACGCAGCCGCCACAGGGGACCGCGCCGGTAGACCTCGGCGAGCAGCATCGAACGTTCGGTGGTCGCCGCGTCGAGGGTGGCCTGGACGAGGGGCGCCGCACCCGTCCCCGGACCGGAGCTGATGTGGACGGCGCCGATGTCACCGAAGGTGAGGGCGCCGTCGATGGCGGCGGCGATGACGATCTTGCGTGCGCCGGGCGGGAGCGTGGCGAGGTCCATGCTGACGGTCTGCTCGGTGGGCCCGTCGCTCAGCAGACGCACCGTGCCCGCGGGATTCTCCGGGGCGCCGTAGAAGACGAAGTCGTCGTCGTAGGGGACCTGCTCGTCCTCGTCCACGATGAACGCCACGACGTCGATCTCGGACGACGCCTGCTGCGCCCAGGTCGCGGTGACGGTCCAGTGGGCCGCGCCGGGACCCGTCGTCCGGGGCAGGTCGACGACTCCGCCGCGCGGCAGCACGCGTACCGCGTCGGCTCGCCCGGGCGTGCCCGGCTGCCCCGCGCCGACGGGATCGGTGAGCCAGTCCGCCTCGTGCACCGGCAGTTCCAGGGAGGCGATGCGGGCCATACGGCGATCACCCCGGCCCCCGTCGAGGACGACGACGTCGGTGACACTGGCGGACAGATTGATGGCGGCCGCGGCCCCCAGCTCGACGATGCGGGCCCGTACGGCCACCGCGGCGGCATGCGTGCCGCCGAGGGCGAGCACCCGCCGCCCCTTGAGCGGACCGCCCGGCGCGCGGGCCCGCGTACGGGCGGCCGTGGGTTCGGTGGCCGGGAGCTCCGCCGTCCCCGGCGGGTCCGCGGGTGCCGGGCAGCCGGCGGCGGGCTCCTGCGGGACACGCGGCGCGGGCACACCCGAAGCCCCGGCCGGGACGGCGGCGCCCTCCTCGTGCGGAGTGCCGGGCCGTACGTCGTCCAGCAGGCGCAGGAAGGTGTCCTCGTCGAACAGCGGCACACCCTCGGCCCGGGCGCGCCGGGCCTTTGCCGAGCCCGAGGCGCCGTCATTGGTGACCAGGGCGCTGGTGTGCCGGCTCACCGACGACACCACGTTGAGCCCCGCAGCCGCCGCTCCGGCCACCAGTTCGGCGCGCGGGGTCCGGGTGGATCCGGTGACGGCGATCTTCATCCCCTGCACCAGCGGCCCGCCGGGCGCCGCCCGCCCCGGGTTGCGGTACGCGCACGGTGCCTTCGGCGGCTTCGGCGCGAACCGCGGGTCCTGCCGCGGCGGACAGGCCACAAGAGGCAGGGGCAGATCGAGCAGCGCCGCCTGACGCAGCGAGCCCCGCAGGACGCCCGACAGCACCCGGGCGTCGTCGAGCGCGTCGTGCGCCTGAGTCTGCTCGACGCCGTAGTGCGCGGCGAGCGTGCCCAGGGTGAGGCCGTCCGTCGGGGGATCGATGCGACGGTTCAGGGTCAGGGTGCACAGCCGCCGGGCGACCGGCAGCACCAGGCCCGCCCGGGCGAACTCGTGGGCCAGGAAGTCGTAGTCGAACTGCGCGTTGTGGGCCACGAACACCCGGTCCCGCAGCAGGGCGCCGATCCGGTCCGCCACCTGCTCGAAGGCCGGCGCGCCGCGCAGTCGCTCGGGCGTCAGTCCGTGCACATGGACCGGCCCCGGATCACAGCCCGGATCGAGCAGCGTCGAGAACTCACCGGTCTGTTCTCCGTCCGGGCCCAGCGTCAGCACGGCCACGGACAGCACCCGGTCCCGCCGCGGGACCAGACCGGAGGTCTCCACATCCACCAGCGCCCATTCGAAGGCGTAGTCGCGCAGGCCGGCCGAGTCGGAAGCGGGGGACAGGAGAGTCATGGCGGACAGGATGGTGTGATGTCCGCTCATCTTCAAGTTGGTTACCGTTTCCTCCGTATTCCTCCCGGCGCACAGCGTCCTGCGTACCGTGCGCCGGGAGAAACCGCGTCAAGAACCGGACCCGCGCCCGGGTTTGCGTCGCTGCACGTACAGATGGCTGTCCGACGGCCCGGTCCATTCCAGGCGTACGACACCGGGTACCGCGGCGTCGCCGATGCGCACCGGGTCCTTCCAGTGGCCGGCGGCCGGGTTGCGGAAGAACGTCGCCCACAGGTGGCCGTCGTGGTCCCTGAAGAAGTTGTTGTGGCCGGCGCCGACACCTGCCGTCCACCGCTCGGAGTACGGTCCTTCGAAGTGGTCGGCGACCGCGACGATCACGTCGTACTGGTACTGCACCCGGCCGGGTCCCGGCGGGTCGTAGGCGTTGCGCGTGGTTCCGTAGGCGTTCACCGACGTGCGGTCCCACGCGGCGTGGAGCAGGTAGTACTTGCTCTTGTGCTTGAAGACGTAGGCCCCTTCGAGGTACGGCTCGGGCGAGTAGGGCGTCTGCCGGAATCTCGGCAGGTCCGTCGTGGTGACGATGTCCTCCATGTCCTCCCGGAACTTGGCGTACAGGTCGTTGTGCAGGACGAGCCAGGCGTCGTCGCCCTCGCTGTAGAGGCCGCCGTCGATGTGGTGGTAGGCGCCGGGCTCGATGAAGGCGGGCCCGCCGATGAACGAGTCGCCGAACGGTTTGTCGATGTTGCCCTCGACCAGCCGGTACGGGCCCTCGACCCCGCCCTCGCTCACGAGCATGAACGACCCGACCTTGCGGGAGTGGTCGCCCATGCACGCGACGATGTACCACTTGCCCCTGAAGTGGTGCACCTCCGGCGCCCACACGTTGCCGCGCTTGCCGAACCGTTCGTCGTGCCAGTACTCCTGCCAGGGCGCGACCACGGTCCGCCCGGGCCGGTTCTCCCCGACGAACTCGGGTGACCACACCTTTCCCTTCTCGGCGTCGGGCCGGATGCGGGTCGTGTCGGCCAGTCCCCACGGCCCCTCGAGGGAGCGGGACACCCACACGAAGAGGCCGTCGTTCCAGGGGCCGGCCGCCTCCAGTCCGGGCACGCGCGTGGTGCCCGTGGCCACGTACAGCGGACGGCCGTCCACGACGAAGCAGTTGACGTACGTGTCCCGCATCCAGACCCGGCCGAGCTCCCGGTCGCGGGGGCGCAACTCCAGCGGCAGCACGAAGGAGTTGTCCTCGCGCGGCCACAGATCCAGCCGGGTGTCCGCGAGGCCGTAGGGCTCGGGGTCGGGCCAGTTGGCCGGGTGGCGCCGCGACGGCGGGGCGAGGGCCGGTGCGGGGCCGGCCGCCTGCGCGGTGGCGGCGGGCAGGGCGGCCGCCGCTCCCAGGCCGGCGGCGCCGGCGAGGAGGGATCGTCGGTGCATTCGGTTCGGGGCATCGCTCATCGCCAGGTGCTCTCCTTCGTGGTTCCCGCCCATGACTCGACGGCAGCTCTCGGGAAGCTGCGATGACGGGGGGATGCCGCACAGCATGCGAACGCCGGAGCATTTACGTCAACACCGCGGACGAAAATGCAAGATGACAGGTTGTCGCAGGGGTTCACTGACCAGGCTTCCTCCCGGCTTCGGCGCATCTTTCTGTCGGAGTGTTGACGGAATAATGCGGCGTACCTACCTTGACCGGCATGCAGATGCCCAGCGGAGTGCATGCGCTTGTCAGACGGACCCATGAGGAACGCGTCCTGCGAGCGCTGCAGGAGAACGGCGCCATGAGCCGCGGCGAGATCGCACGGGTCGTGGGACTGTCCCGGACCACCCTGTCCGAGATCACCGGAAGCCTGTTGCAACGGGGCGCGATCGTCGTCGTGGACACCGATGCCTCGAAGCGCGAGGGCAGCGGCCGGCCGGCCGAACGGCTGGCGCTCGACCCGGCGTCGGCGCAGTTCATGGGCGTCGACTTCGGTCACCGTCGGGTCAACGTCGTCGTGGCCGACGCCTCGCACGACATCATGGCGTCGGGTTCCGTACGCTACGACGACACCACGCCCTGGCAGCAGCGCACCGACCTGGCCCTCGGACTGGTCGAGCGGCTCACCACCGAGGCCGGCGTCCACTACGGAGCCCTCCAGGGCATCGGCATCGGCGTGCCCGGCCCCTACCCCGCCCCGGAGGCGGCGGCCTGGCCCCGCGCCACCTCGGCGGGCACGGCGCTGCGCCCGGCCCCGGAAGGCGTCGACCTGGCCTTCGCCGCGCGCTTCGACGCACCGGTGATCGTGGACAACAACACGCGGCTGGCCGCACTGGCCGAGGCGATCAGCGGCGCTGACAGCATCGCCGACCTGGTGTACGTCCGTCTGTCGGACGGCGTCGGCGGCGGGCTCGTCGTCGGCGGCCAGCTGGTGACCGGCTCGTCCGGGCTGGCCGGCGAGCTGGGGCATGTGACCGTCGAACCGGCGGGCCGGCCGTGCCGGTGCGGCAAGCGCGGCTGTCTGGAGACCGTGGCCTCGGTCCCCGCGATCCTCGCCGCCTGCTGGGAGTTCGGCCTTCCGCTGGAGAACCTGGACGAGCTGGCCGCCGCCGTCACCCGCTCGCACCCCGTCGCCGAGCGGGTGCTGCGGGAGGCGGCCGCCGCGGTGGGACGCGTGGTCGGGGCGGCGACGATGACGCTCAACCCGGCGAAGGTCGTCATCGGCGGCGAGATCGCCCGGCTGGCGCCCGTCGTCGTGGAGCAGGTCGCCGCCACCCTCGCCGCCGATCTCTTCCCGACCGCGTCGGCCGGTCCCGTCGTCGAGGCGGCCCGGCTCTCGGACGACGACGGCGCCATCGGTGCCCTCGCCGCGGTCTTCCACAGTTCCCCCCTCCTGGCGAGGTATCCCGAAACCGCCGACGTGCGGGCCGGCAGTCATGCCCGCACCACCGACACCGAAGGAGCGGCGCATGTCCGTCCTTGACAAGCGGGGCGCCCGACCGCCACACCCCGTACCCGAAAAGACGTCCGGGGAGCCGGCCGGCTCCGGCTCCCCGGACGACGACAAGACCGCGCCGGAGCGCGGGCGGTCCTCCGGCCGGAGCGGGTTCCCCCTGCTCCTGAACGCCGCGTCCGTCGTGCTGGGCATCGGCATCTGGTGGGCCCTGGCCGCCGCCGGATTCAAACTGCCGACCCCGCCGGAGGTCGTGGAGCGGGCCGGGACGCTGATCGGCGACGGGACGCTCGCCGACGACGCCCTCGCCAGCCTGACCCGCGTCCTCATCGGCTTCGGCCTCGGCACGGCCGTGGCCATCCCGATCGGGTTCCTCATGGGCTGGTACGGCATCGCGCGCGGCCTGATCGAGCCCTGGATCCAGTTCTTCCGCACCATTCCGCCGCTGGCGATCATCCCGCTGGCCGTGGTCGCCATGGGCATCGACGAGACACCGAAGATCTTCGTCATCTTCCTCGCCGCGTTCCTGGCGTGCGTGATCTCGACCTTCCAGGGGGTGGTCAACGTCGACCGCACCATGATCAACGCCGCGCGGGTCCTCGGCGCCAAGGACGCGACGATCTTCGCCCGCGTGGTGGTGCCCGCCTCCACGCCGTTCATCCTCGTCGGCATGCGGGTCGGTCTCGGCTCGGCGTGGGCGACCCTCGTCGCCGCGGAGCTCATCGCCGCCCAGGAGGGGCTCGGATACCGCATGCAGAACGCCCAGCTCTACTACGACCTCCCGACGATCTTCGTCGGGCTCATCTCGATCGGGATTCTGGGTCTGCTCATGGACCGGGTCCTCCTCCTCGCGGAACGCAAGCTCACCGGATGGCAGGAACGCCGATGACCAGCAAGCCGGCCAAGATATCCGTCCAGGGCGTCACCAAGACCTTCGCCCTCGGCCGTGACACCTTCACCGCCCTCGACGACGTGTCGATCGACATCGCGGACAACGAGTTCGTCACCGTCGTCGGCCCCTCGGGGTGCGGCAAGAGCACCCTGATGAACATCCTCGCCGGGCTGGAGACACCCACGGCGGGGCGTGCCCTGGTGGACGGCGCTCCCGTGTCCGGGCCCGGACCCGAGCGTGGCGTGATCTTCCAGCAGTACGCGCTCTTCCCCTGGCTGACCGTGCGCCAGAACGTCGAGTTCGGGCTGCGGACGACCGGCGTGCCCAAGGGCGAACGCCGCAGCCGGGCCCAGCACTTCATCGAACTCGTGGGGCTGGAACGTTTCGCCGACGCCCTGCCCAAGACGCTGTCCGGAGGCATGCGCCAACGCTGCGCCATCGCCCGTGCCTACGCCGTGGATCCCTTGATCCTGCTGATGGACGAACCATTCGGCGCCCTCGACGCGCTGACCCGGGTCAAGCTCCAGGAACAGCTGCTGCAGACATGGAGCCAGGACAAGCGCACGGTGCTGTTCATCACCCACGACGTCGACGAGGCCGTATTCCTGGCCAACCGGGTGATCGTCATGGCCGCCCGGCCCGGGCGCGTCTACGACGTCATCGAGGTCGACGCCGTCGAACGCAACGAGGAGTTCCGCCTCAGCGCCGAGTTCGCCGCACTGCGCAACCGGGTGTGGCACTCCGTCTACCACCAGGAAGGCCGCACCGCCGTCTCTTCCGCCGCCCACGCCTCGACACCATGACCAGGAAGGGACACCCCGCCATGCCATCCACCCTCACCCGCAGAACCTTCTCCGCCGCCCTCGCCAGCCTGTCCGTGATGGCCCTGCTGACCGCGTGCGGGGGCGACTCGTCCTCCGGAAGCTCGGGCGACACGGTGCGGTTCGGCTACATCAACGACTTCAACGGTGCCAGCCTGATCGCCATAGCCGAAGCCAAGGGGCTGTGGAAGAAGCACGGGCTGACCCCGGAGACCAAGGTCTTCACCAACGGCCCTCTGCAGATCCAGGCCCTCGGAACCGGCAATCTCGACTTCGGCTACATCGGCCCGGGCGCCATGTGGCTCCCCGCCTCGGGGCAGGCCAAGGTCGTCGCCATCAACACCCTCGGCAACTCCGACCGGGTCCTCGCCCAGCCGGGTATCACCTCGATGAAGCAGCTCAAGGGCAAGACCGTCGCCGTCCCCGAAGGCACCTCCGGCGACATGATCCTCACGCTCGCCCTGAAGAAGGCGGGGATGACCAAGAGCGATGTGAAGGTCGTGCCCATGGACCCGTCCACCATCGTGTCCGCCTTCTCCTCGAAGCAGGTCGACGGGGCGGGCTTCTGGTACCCCGCCGCGGCCACCATCAAGAAGCAGGTTCCCGACATGCGGGAACTCGCCAAGAACAGCGACTTCGAGAACGACGTCTCCTTCCCCACCGCCTTCGTGGCCGGCAACAAGCTGGTGTCCGACAACCCGGAGAAGGTCGAGAAGGTCCTCGCCGTCCTGCGCGAGGCCATCGAGTTCCGTTCCTCCCACACCGAGGAGGCCATCGAACTCACCGCCGAGAAGCTGAAACTCCCCGTGGACCAGGTCGAGGCCGACGCCGCCAACAACAAGGTGCTCAGCGTCGACGAGATCGACGCGCTGACCGAGGACGGCACCATCGCCAAGTGGCTGACGGGCATGAACGACTACTTCGTCGAGACGGGGAAGCTGAAGAAGCCCGTCGACCCCAAGACCTACTACACCGGCGACCTCTTCATCGGAGCAGGCCAGTGACCCAGTCCAGCACCAACGGCGCCGGCAGCACGCCCGGCACCTCCCGGAAGAACATCCTCTTCCTCATGACCGACCAGCACCGGGCGGACACCCTCGGCGCCTACGGCAACGCCCTGGCGCACACCCCGGTCCTCGACGAACTCGCCGCCACGGGGACCCGCTTCGACCGCTGGTACACCCCCACCGCGATCTGCACCCCCGCCCGGGCCAGTCTGCTGACCGGCCAGGCGCCCTTCCGGCACAAGGTGCTCGCCAACCACGAACGCAACGTCGGCTACCTCGAGGACCTGACCGACGACCAGTTCACCTTTTCCCGGGCACTGAGGGAGCACGGCTACAACTGCGGCCTCATCGGCAAGTGGCACGCCGGCACCCGGCGGACGGCGGCGGACCACGGCTTCGACGGCCCCGAACTGCCCGGCTGGCACAACCCCGTCGACCACCCGGACTACCTCGCCCATCTCGCCGAGCACGGTCTGCCGCCGTACCGGATCAGCGACCGGATCCGCGGCACCCTGCCCAACGGCGGCCCCGGCAACCTGCTCGCCGCACGGCTGCACCAGCCGGTCGAGGCCACCTTCGAGCACTACCTGGCCACCCGTGCCATCGAACAGCTCGAGAAGTACGCCGCGGACTCCCGCGAACGCGAGCAGCCCTTCTTCCTGGCGCTGCACTTCTTCGGTCCGCACCTGCCGTACATCCTCCCCGACGAGTACTTCGACCTCGTCGACCCCGCCGACGTGGAACTGCCGCGCTCGATCGCCGAGACCTTCCACGACAAGCCGCCGGTCCAGCGCAACTACAGCGCTCACTGGACCTTCGACACCATGCCGATCGAGACGACCCGCAAGCTCATCGCCGTCTACTGGGGCTATGTGGCGCTGATCGACAGGCAGATCGGCCGCGTCATGGAGGCCATGGAACGGCTGGGCCTGGTGGACGACACCGCCGTCTTCTTCACCTGTGACCACGGCGAGTTCACCGGCTCGCACCGGCTGCACGACAAGGGCCCGGCGATGTACGAGGACATCTACCGCACGCCGGGACTCCTCCGCGTCCCGGGCGCCCCGCCCGGCGTGGTGCGCTCCGAGTTCGTCAGCCTGCTCGACTGCACCGCCACCATCCTGGAGCTGGCGGGCATCGACCCGAAGCCCGCGGTGGACTCGCGCAGCCTGCTGCCTCTCGTGCACGGGGAACCCGCGGACTGGGAGGACGACATCGTCTGCGAGTTCCACGGCCACCACTTCCCCTACCCGCAGCGCATGCTGCGCGAGGACCGGTACAAGCTCGTAGTCAACCCCGACTCGGTCAACGAGCTGTACGACCTGGTGACCGACCCGGACGAACTGCAGAACGTCTACGCCCACCCCGAACGGGCCGAGGTCCGCAGACGGATGATGCGCCGCCTGTACGACGTACTGCGCGAGCGCGGCGACAACTTCCACCACTGGATGACATCGATGTACGAGGTCGGCGAGGTGGCCCACGACCCCACCCTGAGCGGTCTCGACGAGTCCACGTACCGGACCCATGACTGACGGCCACCGTTCCTGCTGCACCCCGGCGGACACGCCAGTCACCGCCGGCCCGCACCCGGCGGTGACGGCCGCCGCCCCTCGCGAGCGCTCCACACGGGGTCAGGTTGCGCTGTCCGGCGGCGAGTTCGCCATGGGGGACGCCTTCGGCGAGGGGTACCCCGCCGACGGGGAGACGCCCGTCCACCCGGTCCGTCTCAAGCCCTTCCACATCGACGAGACCGCCGTCACCAACGCGCGGTTCGCCGCCTTCGTCAAGGCCACCGGCTATGTCACCGACGCCGAGCGGTACGGCTCCTCGGCGGTCTTCCACCTCGTGGTCGCCGCCCCCTCGGCCGACATCCTCGGTCACGCCGCCACAACCCCCTGGTGGATCAACGTCCGGGGTGCTCACTGGCGCCGCCCCGAAGGCGCCCGTTCCGACATCACCGCCCGGCAGAACCACCCGGTCGTCCACGTCTCGTGGAACGACGCGACCGCCTACGCACGGTGGGCGGGCAAGCGCCTGCCCACCGAGGCGGAATGGGAGTACGCGGCCCGCGGAGGACTGTCCGGCCGCCGCTACGCCTGGGGCGACAACCTCACCCCCGACGGCAGATGGCGCTGCAACATCTGGCAGGGACGCTTTCCCCACACCAACACCGCCGAGGACGGCTATCTGACCACGGCTCCCGTCAAGTCCTACCGTCCCAACGGCTTCGGCCTGTGGAACACCGCCGGCAACGTGTGGGAGTGGTGTGCCGACTGGTTCTCGCCCTCCTACTACGCCGAGTCCGCCCCACGGGACCCGCGCGGCCCGGACACCGGAACGGCACGAGTGATGCGCGGCGGCTCGTACCTGTGCCACGACTCCTACTGCAACCGCTACCGGGTCGCCGCCCGTTCGGCCAACACCCCCGACTCCTCGTCGGCCAACCTCGGCTTCCGTTGCGCCAACGACGGCGGGGAGCGGTAGTGCGTGCCCGCACCACCCGCACCGGGCACCTACTCGAACAACGCCTCCTGCTCACCCTCCCTGGCCTTCCGCAACCGGCGGTTGCGGGCCCCCACTATCACCGCCGTCGCCGCCGCCACCGCGCCGAACGCCACGGGGATCATCCAGTTCTGGTTGGCCGCATGGCCGAGGGCGTGGTCCAGGGAGAGCCGGCCGGGCCCGGTGACGGCGAGACCTGCGGCGGTCAGGCCCAGGGACGCGGCGTACTCGAAGCCGCCCTCCTGGTTGAAGAAGCCGTTGGGCGCGTGCACGGCGGACGCGCCCGCCATCGCACCGGCCGCGGCGGCGCCCGCGGCCGGGGTGGCTAGGCCCAGCGCCAGCAGGGTGCCGCCGCCGGCCTCGGCGAGGCCCGCCAGCGTGGCGCTCGTCCTGCCGGGCGCGTAACCGACGGACTCCATGAACTGGCCGGTGCCCTCGATGCCCCCACCGCCGAACCAGCCGAACAGCTTCTGCGCGCCGTGCGCCGCGAGCACCCCGCCCGTCCCCAGCCGGAGCAGCAGCAGACCCAGGTCGCTTCGGTCGTAACAGGTCACATCGTCTCCCCGGGAGCGGTGGCTTGGCCCGTCCACCGTCGCACCCCCGCCCCGGACCGGGCCCGCTGCCGGTCGCCGTTCGGGTGACGCCGGTGGCGGGACCCGGCGGCCGGCACGAGGCTGACGGCTTGACTTCCTCCCCCGCCTAAAGGCGAGGGATTCCAGCGGTCGCCCGCTGGGGTTCCTGCTTCACCGACGACCGCCCCGTCCGGGAGGACTCCC
>NZ_JBFAWL010000018.1:0-134132 GCF_040680275.1 Streptomyces sp. NPDC052079 | reverse complement strand
CGTCAGGACATCAAGCATGCCAGCGACCAGCGCGGCGTGGGTGGGGTGCCGTCGCGCCCACCCGTGCCGCCCTGCGGCACGATTGCCCGCGGAGCGCGCGGCGCGGCTGGGCGGGGGGTGGTTGCGCGGCGCGGCTGGGCGGGGGGTGGTTGCGCGGCGCGGCTGGGCGGGGGGTGGTTGCGCGGCGCGGCTGGGCGGGGGGTGGTTGCAGCGGCCCGGCGTGGGTGGGGTGCCGTCGCGCCCACCCGTGCCGCCCTGCGGCACGACTGCCCGCGGACGACGCGGAGCGTGCGCGGTTGGCCGGGACGCGGTTAGGCGGGGCGGTGGGCGTGGTTGGGGTGGGGTTTTTTGGGTGCGGCGGCGGGGTTTGTGGGTTCGTTTTGGCATGTCCCTTTTCTCTGGTCGAGGAAGGGACGGGCGTCCAGGGGTTAAATGCGTCTGATGGGGGCCAGGGTCGCCTCGGTCAGCTTTGCCAGGTCGGCCGGGGAGAGTTCGATCTCCAGGCCGCGGCGGCCGGCCGAGACGCAGATCGTCTCGTGCCGCGTGGCCGACTCGTCCACGACCGTCGGCAGCTTCTTGCGCTGGCCCAGCGGCGAGATCCCGCCGCGCACATACCCGGTGGTGCGTTCTGCCAGCGCCGGATCGGCCATCGCCGCCCGCTTGCCGCCGGCCGCCGACGCCAGGGCCTTCAGGTCCAGCTGGCCCGCCACCGGCACCACCGCCACCGTCAGCGTCCCGTCGACGTCCGCCACCAGCGTCTTGAACACGCGGTCGGGCGAGACCCCCATCGCCTCGGCCGCCTCCTCGCCGTACGACGGATGGGACGGGTCGTGGTCGTACGAGTGCACCGTGAACGGCACCCCCGCCGCGGTGAGCGCCACCGTTGCCGGCGTCCCTCCGGGCTGCTGCTTCTTGGACTTCTTCGCCATTGCGGCCGGTACCCCAGACAGTCGTACGTCAGTTGAGACTCATCGGGCCGCGCGTCAGCTCCGACGCCGGCAACGACGGCAGATGACGGATGACGGCCGTCTCCGCGCGAAGGAGTTTCAGCTCGTCCCGGAGCCGGGACGCGGTGTCCGGCGCCTGGAGCAGACGCTGTCGCGTCGGCGTGTCCAGCATCATCGCGGCGGCGACCAGGTAGGAGACCACGCCCGGCTCGTCCGGCAGCTCCGCGCCGGTCGCCAGCGAACGCTCCCGCGCCCCCGCCAGCCGCTTCTGGTACTGGCGGAACGCCCGCAGCACCCCCTCGGCGAGCGCCCCCGACTCGTCGCCGGGATCCTCCTCGAGCGGCTCGAGTTCGGCCGTGAGAAACGGCCCCGAGGCGTCGACCGAAAGCAGCCGCACCCGGGTCGTCCCGGTGGCCAGTACCTCGAAGCTGCCGTCGGCCCGCTCGCGGATGGTCGCCGCGTCGGCGACACAGCCCACCTTGTGGAAGGCGCGCAGTGGATCGGTGCCGAAGCCCGCCGCGGGGCCCCGGTCGGGCACGGCGGTCGGGTCGGGCAGCCCGGGAGAGCTCGGAGCCACTTCGTGGCCGTCGCGGATCGCCACGACGGCGAACCGGCGCGGCTCGTCCTCGGGGGTCTTCAGCAGCTCGCGCATCATGGCGCGGTAGCGCTCCTCGAAGACGTTGAGCGGGAGCACGAGCCCCGGGAACAGCACCGTGTTCAGGGGGAAGAGCGGGAGCCGGACGGTGGTCACGACCCAAAAGCCTAATGGTCGCCGAAGCGGAGTCGTCCTCCCTGCCCACTCCCCGGACGGCCAAAAGCCGGGACGGAGCCCCCAAAGCCGGCCCCGGAGGAGCCGGACGCGACCGCGGCGCGCACCTTCTGACGCACCTCCAGGAACCGCCCGAGCGGGTCGTCCGCGCCCCGCTCCCAGGGGAAGGACGTGGCGTACGGCCCGGTCAGGCGCAGCTGTTCGAGGGCGTCCTGCCAGCGCTCCAGCCGCACCAGGACATACGTCAGCAGGTTGCGCAGCTCGGCGGGCCAGGGATGTCCGGCCGGCAGCCGGGCGGACAGTGCGGCGGCGCGGTCGGCCGCCGCGTCGAGCCGCTCCCGCGGCACATCGGGACCGCAGCCGTCCGTCAGATAGCCGTACGCAGCCCGCAGCGGCAGCGCCTGAGTGAGCGAGCCGTCCGGCGCGTCCTGCGCGGCACGGTCCGCGAAGTCGAAGCACTCCCGGTGCGAACCGTGCCAGGAGGACGCCAGATAGCGCAGTGCCGCCACATGGCAGCCGTGGTGGTGCGGGGCGCGCCGGACGGCCGCCTCCCACAGCTCCTCGAAGTAGGTGTGGCCGGCCCGCGCGCCACGGGCGTGGTCCAGGGCCAGCCGCCACGGCACCGGGTCCCGGTTGTCCGCCCGGGCGGCGGCCGTGATCAGCGGGCTGACCTCGCGCAGCAGCTCGGCGCGCGCGGGCGAGTCCCAGACGCGGTCCACGGCCCGCTGGGCGTCCACCAGCAGTCCTCCGGGATCGTGCGGGGCGAGGGCACGCCAGGTGTCCAGCCACTCCGGGCGGGAGCGCGCGAACCCCGCCAGCCGCCGCACATACCGGTCCCGGTGCTCCCAGGCTCCCGTGCGCCGGGTGGCGGCGAGCAGTTCCACGGCGGGCGCGTGGTCCCCGGCCGCGGCCCCGACCAGCGCCGGGCCCAGCGCGCCGTCGGGCGCGTCGAGCAGCACCTCGTCGTCGCCGGGCAGCACGACCGGGACGGGGGTGCCCGTCGACTTACCTCGCACCCGGGACGTACGGGTGAACGCGTGCAGCAGAGCCATGGTGCGACCATTGAAAGACCGCAGGTCACAGCGGCGCCAGAGGGCACGCGCAACTGGTGGAAGGTTGTACGGGAATCGGTCAAGGCCCGGCAAAAAGCAGACGGCCCCTCATGTTGCACATGGCCTGTCCGGCCTCACCGGTCCCAGGAGCCACACCGTCAGCGTCAGGTGCGCCGCAGCGTGCGGGTCGCGCCCGCCGCCACCGTGGTCGCCAGGATCCAGCCCAGCAGGATGAACGCGGCCGACAGCCACTGCCAGCCGCCGCGCAGCTGCCAGAAGCCCACCTGGCCCAGGTCGATCACCGGCAGCAGCAGATCCAGCGCGAACAGCGCCGGGTTCCAGGCCGGGTGCTCACCGCTCTTCAGGGGCGGGTGGTCCGCGCGGGCGAAGGCCAGCGAACCGGCCGCCCACAGCACCGCCATCCACACCGCGGCCCGGCCCGGCCGGTATCCGTAGGCCACCGTCCAGTCCTGCGCGTAGCCCCACAGCTTGGCCGCGAACGGCAGGCTCTCGCGGCGGCGGCGCTGCTTGGCGAGCAGCACCTCCCGGGCGTCCTCGTCCTCCCCGCCCTCCCGCAGCACCGCGGCCAGCCGCTCGTACGGCTCCGGGTTGTACTCGGCGCTCGCCGCGTCCACCCAGCGCAGCCGCAGCGCCAGCGGGAACGGGCCGCGCGGCACCAGGTTCTCGTAGGTGAAGCCGCCCATGTGCAGCCGGCCCGGGCCCGGCCAGCTGTCCGCGCGATCCATCAGGTTCACCACCTTCGCCCCCGACAGCACCACCCGGCCGCGCGCCGGCCGCTCCCCAAGGAAACGCAGCTCCGGCGTCTGCACCCGGCGCAGCGACAGCTCCTGCTCGTCGGTGAAGGTGAACCGCGCCCCCTCGAAGTCGACCGCGTCCCCGAACCGCCCGTCGTCCAGCCGCACCCCGCCCTCGCACTCGAACCGCTGGATCCGCGTCCCGCGCACCGGTGTCATCCCGCTCCGCGCCTGGGCGCCCACCCCCGCCGGTGTCAGATACAGCGAGCGCTCGACCGTGAGCTGCGGCGCGTTCAGCGCGAGCCGGGAGTGCGGGTCGCCCAGCCGCGCCCCGCGCAGGCTCAGCGAGACGCCTATCGTCGCCCCGCGCAGGCTCAGCTCGCCGTGCGACTCGAGCATCTCCGCCTGGAGGTCCTGGCCGACGTTCATACCGTCCGCGGCGATCGAGCGGCCGCTGCGGTCCCGGTGCACGATCGCCTGGTTGAGCAGCAGATCCGTGCCTATCCTGGCGTCCGTGAGCCGTATGCCGCCCAGAAACCGGCAGCGCGGCAGATGCAGATCGCCCTCGGTGTGCAGCCGGGCCGCCTCCAGACGCGGTATCGAGCAGTCCACCATCCGTACGGTCGTGAAGCGGGCCTCCGGCAGCAGCACATCCCGCTCGAAACGGCAGCCGCGCAGCTCCACATACGGCACCACGGTGCCGCCCGCGAGGTCCAGCGGGCCGCTGATCCGCACCCCGACCAGCTTCAGCGACGAGACCCGGCCGGCCAGCGCGGGCGGCCCGTCCAGCAGCAGCCAGCACACCACGCGCGCCCTGACCGTCCGCTCCGGTCCCCACGGATGCCCGCCGTGCGGATCGTCGACCACGGTGTCGCCGCTGCTCAGGTCGTACACGCTGCCGTTGCGGAAGGCCTGCCACATGCCGGCCTCCGTGGCGGTCAGATCCTCCGGCGGCTCTCCGCCACCTGGTCCCACCCCCTCCGTCACGGAGCTCCCCTCCTCCCCTCCTACTCGTCGGTACGTGTCCTTGTACAACCCGTGATGCCCGGTGCGGTGACCCGTTGAACACGGAAAGTGAAGGAGATCTCGAAAACGTGCGCGGACCGTTACCGTGGCGGGCTCGTATCAGCGATTGGAACGCGACGACGGCCCACCGTGCCGGTCTGAGAGAATTGGGCACGTGCTGCAACATTCCTTCCTGGCCCGAATCGATCTGCGCGGCGACGCCCTCCCCGAGGGCCCCGCCCTGCGCGACCTGCTGCCGCGAGCCGACTTCGACGTGGCGGCCGCCCTGGAGAAGGTGCGGCCCATCTGCGAGGACGTGCATCATCGGGGCGACGTGGCGCTGATCGACTTCGCCAAGAGGTTCGACGGCGTCGAGCTCGACCAGGTGAGGGTCCCGGCCGCCGCCCTCACCCGTGCCCTGGAGGAACTGGACCCGGCCGTGCGTGCCGCGCTGGAGGAGTCCATCCGCCGGGCCCGGCTCGTCCACCGCGAGCAGCGCCGCACCACCCACACCACCCAGGTCGTCCCCGGCGGCACGGTCACCGAGAAGTGGGTCCCCGTCGACCGCGTCGGTCTGTACGCGCCGGGCGGCCGCTCCGTGTACCCGTCCTCCGTGATCATGAACGCCGTGCCCGCCCAGGAGGCCGGAGTGCCGTCCGTGGCGCTCGCCTCACCCGCCCAGGCCGACTTCGGCGGACTGCCGCACCCGACGATCCTCGCCGCGTGCGCCCTGCTCGGCGTCGACGAGGTCTACGCGGCCGGCGGCGCCACCGCCGTCGCGATGTTCGCGTACGGCACCGAGTCCTGCCCGCCGGCGAACATGGTCACCGGCCCCGGCAACATCTGGGTGGCCGCCGCCAAGCGCTACTTCACCGGCCGTATCGGCATCGACGCCGAGGCCGGCCCCACCGAGATCGCGATCCTCGCGGACTCCACCGCCGACCCGGTGCACGTGGCCTCCGACCTGATCAGCCAGGCCGAGCACGACCCTCTGGCCGCAGCCGTCCTGGTCACCGACTCCCCCGACCTCGCGGACGCGGTGGAGAAGGAACTGGAGCCCCAGGTCAAGGCCACCCGGCACATCGACGACCGGATCGTCCCGGCCCTGTCCGGCCGCCAGTCCGCCATCGTCCTGGTCGACGGCCTCGACGAGGGCCTGCGCGTCGTCGACGCCTACGGCGCCGAGCACCTGGAGATCCAGACCGCCGACGCCGCCGCGGTCGCCGACCGCGTGCGCAACGCCGGAGCGGTCTTCGTCGGCCCCTGGTCCCCGGTCTCCCTCGGTGACTACGCGGCCGGCTCCAACCACGTACTGCCCACCGGCGGCTGCGCCTGCCACTCCTCGGGCCTGTCCGTCCAGTCCTTCCTGCGCGGCATCCATATCGTCGACTACACGCACGACGCGCTGGCCGAGGTCGCGCACCACGTGGTGACGCTGGCGGAGGCGGAGGACCTGCCCGCGCACGGCGCGGCGATCAAGGCCAGGTTCGGCTGGAAGGTGCCTGAGAACAAGTGAGCTTCGGAATCGACGATCTTCCCGTACGGGACGAGCTGCGGGGCAAGTCCCCCTACGGCGCGCCCCAGCTGGACGTCCCCGTACGGCTGAACACCAATGAGAACCCCTACCCGCTGCCCGAGCCGCTGGTCGAGCGGATCGCCGAGCGGGTCCGCGAGGCCGCCCGGCACCTCAACCGCTACCCCGACCGGGACGCGGTAGAACTGCGCACCAGGCTGGCCGAGTACCTGACGAAGACCGCCGGGCACCCGGTCGCCCTCGAGAACGTCTGGGCCGCCAACGGCTCCAACGAGGTCATCCAGCAGCTGCTGCAGACCTTCGGCGGACCGGGCCGCAGCGCCATCGGCTTCGAACCCTCGTACTCGATGCACGGTCTGATCGCCCGCGGCACCGGCACCGGCTGGATCTCCGGGCCGCGGAACGAGGACTTCACCATCGACCTCGCCGCCGCGCGGAAGGCGATTTCCGAACACCGGCCCGACGTCGTCTTCGTCACCACCCCCAACAACCCCACCGGCAACGCGGTCCCCGCGGAGACGGTCCTCGCGCTGTACGAGGCCGCCCAGTCCGCCAAGCCGTCGATGGTGGTCGTCGACGAGGCGTACGTCGAGTTCAGCCACGGCGACTCGCTCCTCCCGCTGCTGGACGGCCGCCCCCATCTGGTGATCTCCCGCACCATGTCGAAGGCGTTCGGCGCGGCGGGCCTGCGCCTGGGCTATCTGGCCGCGCACCCGGCCGTCGTCGACGCCGTCCAGCTGGTCCGGCTGCCCTACCACCTCTCGGCCGTCACCCAGGCGACCGCGCTGGCGGCCCTCGAACACACGGACACGCTGCTGAAGTACGTCGAGCAGCTGAAGACCGAGCGGGACCGGCTGGTCGCCGAACTGCGGGCGCTCGGCTACGACGTCACCGAGTCCGACGCGAACTTCGTCCAGTTCGGCAGGTTCGAGAACTCCCACGCCGCCTGGCGCAGAATTCTCGACCGGGGCGTCCTGGTCCGGGACAACGGCGTACCGGGATGGCTGCGGGTCACCGCGGGCACCCCGGCCGAAAACGACGCGTTCCTCGACGCGGTACGTGAGATCAAGAAGGAGCACAGCGCATGACCCGCGTAGGACGCGTGGAACGCACCACCAAGGAAACCTCCGTGCTTGTCGAGATCGACCTCGATGGCACCGGGAAGACCGAGATCTCCACCGGGGTCGGCTTCTACGACCACATGCTCGACCAGCTCGGCCGGCACGGTCTGTTCGACCTCACCGTGAAGACCGAGGGCGACCTCCACATCGACTCCCACCACACCATCGAGGACACCGCCCTCGCGCTCGGCGCCGCCTTCAAGCAGGCGCTCGGCGACAAGGTGGGCATCTACCGCTTCGGCAACTGCACGGTCCCGCTGGACGAGTCCCTCGCCCAGGTCACCGTCGACCTCTCCGGCCGCCCGTACCTCGTGCACACCGAGCCCGAGAACATGGCGCCGATGATCGGCGAGTACGACGTGACGATGACCCGGCACATCCTGGAGTCGTTCGTCGCCCAGGCCCAGATCGCGCTGCACGTGCACGTGCCCTACGGGCGCAACGCGCACCACATCGTGGAGTGCCAGTTCAAGGCCCTCGCCCGGGCCCTGCGCTACGCGTCCGAGCGCGACCCCCGTGCGGCAGGCATCCTGCCCTCCACGAAGGGCGCGCTGTGAACGGTCTGTCCACCGTCCTGATCGTCGTCGGCCTGTTCTTCGTCGGCGGGATCATCTCCTTCGTCAAGCAGAAGATGCCCACGAGCCTCATCACGCTGATGTCCGTCGGCGCCGCGCTGTGCATCGTCACGGGCCTGCTGCAAATGGAGGTGTGACACCTTGAGCACCACCAGGAAGGTCGTGGTCTTCGACTACGGCTTCGGCAACGTCCGCTCCGCCGAGCGCGCCCTCGCCCGCGCGGGAGCCGACGTGGAGATCACCCGGGACTTCGACCGGGCGATGAACGCCGACGGGCTGCTGGTGCCCGGCGTCGGCGCCTTCGCCGCCTGCATGAAGGGGCTGAAGGAGGCGCGCGGCGACTGGATCGTCGACCGCCGGCTGTCCGGCGGCCGCCCCGTGATGGGCATCTGCGTCGGCATGCAGATCCTCTTCGCGCGGGGCATCGAGCACGGCGTGGAGACCGAGGGCCTCGAGGAGTGGCCCGGCTCCGTCGAGCCGCTCCAGGCCGAGGTCGTGCCCCACATGGGCTGGAACACCGTGGACGCCCCGGCCGGCTCCGAGCTCTTCGCCGGCCTCGACGCGGACGCCCGCTTCTACTTCGTGCACTCCTACGCCGTCCACGACTGGACGCTCGAGACCACGAACCCCGCGATGCGCGCCCCGCTGGTCACCTGGTCCACCCACGGCAAGCCGTTCGTGGCGGCCGTGGAGAACGGCGCCCTGTGGGCCACCCAGTTCCACCCCGAGAAGTCCGGCGACGCCGGTGCCCAGCTCCTCACCAACTGGATCGGAACCCTGTAGAGACATGGCCAAGCTCGAACTCCTCCCCGCCGTCGACGTCCGCGACGGCCAGGCCGTCCGCCTTGTGCACGGCGAGTCCGGGACGGAAACGTCGTACGGCTCCCCGCTGGAGGCCGCCCTCGCCTGGCAGCGCTCGGGCGCCGAATGGCTGCACCTGGTCGACCTGGACGCCGCGTTCGGCACCGGCGACAACCGCGCGCTGATCGCCGAGGTCACCGGGGCGATGGACATCAAGGTCGAGCTGTCCGGCGGCATCCGCGACGACGACACCCTCGCCGCCGCCCTCGCCACCGGCTGCACCCGCGTCAACCTTGGCACCGCCGCCCTGGAGACCCCCGAGTGGGTCGCCCGGGTCATCGCCGAGCACGGCGACAAGATCGCCGTCGGTCTCGACGTCCGCGGCACCACGCTGCGCGGCCGCGGCTGGACCCGCGACGGCGGCGACCTCTACGAGACGCTGGAGCGTCTCGACAAGGAGGGCTGCGCCCGCTACGTCGTCACCGACATCGCCAAGGACGGCACGCTCCAGGGCCCCAACCTGGAGCTGCTGAAGAACGTCTGTGGTGCCACCGACCGTCCGGTCGTCGCCTCCGGCGGTGTCTCCTCCCTCGACGACCTGCGCGCCATCGCCGGGCTCGTCCCGCTCGGCGTCGAGGGCGCCATCGTGGGCAAGGCCCTCTACGCCAAGGCGTTCACCCTGGAAGAGGCCCTGGAGGCCACGTCTTGACGAAGGACACAGGCCGATGACGTCCGACGCCGTACGGCGCGTGCAGAGCGGGAATCCCTGGGAGGAGACCCTCGGCTCCGCGCGCGCCGTCGCGGCGGGCGACCGCGTCCTGGTGGCGGGCACCACCGCCTTCCAGGGCGATCTGCTCCACGGGGAGGGCGACCCCTACGAACAGACCAGGGTGGCCTTCACCCTCGCCCTGGAGGCGCTCGGCGCGTACGGGCTCGGCATCGGGTCCGTGATCCGCACCCGCCTCCATCTCGCCCACGCGCGGGACGTCGAAGAGGCCGCACGCGCGCACAAGGAGCTGTTCGACGCGGTGCGCCCGGTCACCACCCTCCTGGTGGTCGAGGGCTTCATCGACCCGCGCGTACTGGTCTCAGTGGAACTCGAAGCATTCAGAGGAGCCGTGGATTCATGACCCTGGCGGTCCGAGTCATCCCCTGCCTGGACGTGGACAACGGCCGGGTCGTCAAGGGCGTCAACTTCCAGAACCTGCGCGACGCGGGCGACCCCGTCGAGATGGCCAAGGTGTACGACGCCGAGGGCGCCGACGAGCTGACGTTCCTGGACATCACCGCCTCGTCCGGCAACCGTGAGACCACCTACGACGTGGTGCGCCGCACCGCCGAGCAGGTGTTCATCCCGCTCACCGTCGGCGGCGGCGTGCGCACCGCCGAGGACGTGGACAAGCTGCTGCGCGCGGGCGCCGACAAGGTCGGCGTGAACACCGCGGCGATCGCCCGCCCCGAGCTCATCCGCGAGATCGCCGAACGCTTCGGCCGGCAGGTCCTGGTCCTGTCGGTGGACGCCCGCCGCACCGGGACCGGCTCGTTCGAGGTGACCACGCACGGCGGCCGCCGCGGCACCGGCATCGACGCGGTGGAATGGGCGCACCGCGCCGCCGAACTGGGCGCGGGCGAGATCCTGCTGAACTCCATGGACGCCGACGGCACCAAGGACGGCTACGACCTGGAGATGCTCGCCGCCGTCCGCAAGCACGTCACCGTGCCGGTGATCGCCTCCGGCGGCGCCGGAAAGCTCGCCGACTTCCCGCCCGCGGTCGCGGCGGGCGCGGACGCCGTACTGGCCGCCTCGGTCTTCCACTTCGGCGACCTGCGCATCGGCCAGGTCAAGGAGACGCTGCGGGAGGCCGGCCACCCGGTGCGGTGAGCTCAGCCGATCGGCTGAACCAGCTGGACGAGGTTGCCGACCGTGTCGTCCAGGACCGCGGAGAGCACCGGACCCTGCTCCAGCGGGTCCTGCACGAAGTGCACCCCCTCCCCGCGCAGCCGCTCGTACTCCGCGCGGAGGTCGTCCACGGAGAACACGATCGAGGGCAGCCCCGCCTCCCGCACCGCCCGGCGGTACGGCTCGGCGATGGGCCCCTGCCCCGGTTCCAGCAGCAGTTCTAGATCCGGCTGGGCGCCCTCGCGCGCCCCCACGGTGACGAACAGCGTGCCGTCGCCCATATCCATATGGGTACGGGTCTCGAAGCCGAGGACATCGGTGTAGAAGGCCTGCGCCTTCGCCACGTCGTCCACGTACACGCTGGTCATGGCCACTTTGATCACGAGCTGCGCCTTCCGGGTGCGGATCAGATGCCGAGCTGTTTGGTCTCCCGCAGCTTCGCGATCGCGTTCTCGTCGCCGTCCACCTCGACCTTGGCCGCGCTCTGCCGGCCGTAGGCGAACAGCACCAGCTCGGACGGCTCCCCGGTCACCGTGACCACCGGGGCGCCACGGTGCGCCACCACCGTCCGGCCGTCCGGACGGCGCAGCACCAGGCCCGTCGGAACACCGCGGCCCAGCAGGCGCGCGGAGCGTTCCAGACGGGACCACAGGGCGTCCTGGAACACCGGGTCCAGCTCGCGCGGCGTCCACTCCGGCTGGGCCCGGCGGACGTCCTCGGTGTGGACGTAGAACTCCACGGTGTTCGACAGCTCGTCGACCTGCTTCAGCGAGAAGGGCGAGAAGCGCGGCGGACCGGTCCGAATCAGCTGGATCAGTTCCTCGTACGGCTTGGCGGTGTACTCCGCCATCACCCGCTCCAGCCGCGGTGTGAGCTGCTTGACGAGTA
Source organism: Streptomyces sp. NPDC052079 (assembly GCF_040680275.1). NCBI lineage: Bacteria > Bacillati > Actinomycetota > Actinomycetes > Kitasatosporales > Streptomycetaceae > Streptomyces > Streptomyces sp. NPDC052079. Next base: position 122,785 of record NZ_JBFAWL010000018.1, on the reverse strand, counting down.
TTCCGCCCGCCGCGTCGGGACGGCGCTCGCGCACCACCACATGGGCGGCCAGATCCCGGGTGGTCCAGTCCTCGCACAGGGTGGGGGCGTCCGGGCCCGTGGTCTCCAGCAGATCGGCCAGGAGAAGTCGTTCACGCTTGGCATGGGTCGACATGCAGGCCAGCCTACGGCCGGGCGCCGGGTCCGCCCAGCGGACAGAGCCCCGGTCCGCCTGCCCGGGCGCGGCACAATGGTCCGCATGACCAGCACGCCCGCCCGTCGCCCGGCCACCGCCCCCCAGGGAGGCGCTTCGCGCCAGGGCGCCCCCTTCAGCCGCCTCGACCCGGAGATCGCCGCACGGCTCAAGCGCAGCGCCGACGGCCTCCTGCCCGCCATCGCCCAGCAGTACGACACCGGAGAGGTGCTGATGCTGGGCTGGATGGATGACGAGGCGCTGCATCGCACGCTGACCACCGGCCGCTGCACCTACTGGTCGCGCAGCCGCCAGGAGTACTGGGTGAAAGGGGACACATCCGGGCACGTCCAGTGGGTGAAGTCGGTCGCCCTGGACTGCGACGCCGACACCGTGCTGGTCAAGGTCGACCAGGTCGGCGCCGCCTGTCACACCGGCGCCCGCACCTGCTTCGACGCCGACGTGCTGGTGGCGGACGCCCCCGCCGCGGATCAGTAGGGTCAGCCGCCATGGACCTCGAGACCTTCCGCAAGCTCGCCACCGACCGCCGCGTCATCCCCGTCACCCGCAAGCTCCTCGCCGACGGCGACACCCCGGTCGCGCTCTACCGCAAACTCGCCGGCGAGCGCCCCGGCACCTTCCTGCTCGAGTCGGCGGAGAACGGAAGGTCCTGGTCCCGCTACTCGTTCGTCGGCGTCCGCAGCGCCGCGACCCTCACCGAACGCGACGGGCAGGCGCACTGGGAGGGCACCCCGCCCGTCGGCGTCCCCGTGGACGGCGATCCGCTCGCCGCGCTGCGCGCCACCCTGGGGGCCCTGCACACCCCCCGCGACCTCGCCCACGACCTGGGCCTGCCGCCCTTCACCGGCGGCATGGTCGGCTATCTCGGCTACGACATCGTGCGCCGCCTGGAGAAGATCGGCCCCGGCGAGCGGGACGACCTGAAACTGCCCGAACTGACCATGCTGCTCACCAGCGACCTGGCTGTCATGGACCACTGGGAGGGCTCGGTCTGGCTGATCGCCAACGCGATCAACCACAACGACCTGGAGACCGGCGTCGACGAGGCGTACGCGGACGCCGTGGCCCGGCTCGACGCCATGGAGGCGGACCTCGCCCGCCCGGTCGCCCAGCCCCCGGCCGTGCTGCCGCCCTCCGAACTGCCCGAGTACTCCGCGCGGTGGGGCGGCCCCGACTTCCAGCAGGCCGTGGAGGACGTCAAGGAACGCATCCGCGCGGGCGAGGCCTTCCAGGTCGTGCCCTCGCAGCGGTTCGAGACCGCGTGCACGGCGAGCGCCCTCGACGTCTACCGGGTGCTGCGGGCCACCAACCCGTCGCCGTACATGTACCTGTTCCGCTTCGACGGCTTCGACGTGGCCGGATCCTCCCCCGAGGCCCTGGTCAAGGTCGAGGACGGGCGGGCCATGGTCCACCCCATCGCCGGCACCCGGCACCGCGGCGCCACCCCGCAGGAGGACCAGGCCCTCGCCGACGAACTCCTCGCGGACCCCAAGGAGCGCGCCGAGCACCTCATGCTCGTCGACCTGGGCCGCAACGACCTCGGGCGGGTCTGCGAACCCGGCTCCGTCGAGGTCGTCGACTTCATGTCCATCGAGCGGTACTCGCACGTCATGCACATCGTGTCCACGGTCACCGGCCGCGTCACCGGCGACCGCACCGCCTTCGACGTGCTCACCGCCTGCTTCCCGGCCGGCACGCTCTCGGGCGCGCCCAAGCCCCGCGCGATGCAGATCATCGATGAACTCGAGCCGTCCCGGCGCGGGCTGTACGGCGGCTGTGTCGGCTACCTCGACTTCGCCGGCGACTCCGACACCGCCATCGCCATCCGCACCGCCCTGCTGCGGGACGGCACCGCCTACGTCCAGGCGGGAGCCGGTATCGTCGCCGACTCCGACCCGGTCGCCGAGGACACCGAGTGCCGCAACAAGGCCGCCGCCGTGCTGCGCGCCGTTCACACCGCGAACCGGCTGGGAAAGGCGTGAGATGAACCCCGGGTGACGGTTCGCCCGGGGTTCAGGCGATAGTGGATGCCGTGACTGCTGTACCTACCCCCCGTTCCGGGGCCGCCGGCACCGCCAGGGCCGGCCGCCTCAGCCTCGCCGCCGCGCTGCTCTGCGGCGCCCTCGGCGCCGCCGTGGTCCTCCTCGCCACCCGGCAGCAGTGGTCGGAGGGCACCACGACGGTGGCCGGCGGCGCGTTCCCCCTGACCGCCAACGGCAGCGACGTCACCGGCGTCCCCGCCGCCCTGGCCGTCGTGGGGCTGGCCGCGCTCGTCGCCATCTTTGCCGTACGCCGCACCGGCCGCTTCGCCGTCGCCGCGGTGCTCGCGCTCTCCGGCGCGGGCACGATCACGGCGGCGCTGCTCGGGGCGTCGGACCGCGGGGCACTGAACGAGCAGGCGGCACAGGTGTCCGGCGACACCTCGGCGACGGTGGACGCCCTCAGCCACACGGCGTGGCCGTACGTCGCCGCCGCGGGCGGTGTGCTGCTGCTGGCGGCGGGGCTGCTGGCGCTGCGGTACGGGACGCTGTGGCCGGCGATGTCCGGCCGCTACGAGCGGGGCGGAGCGGAGGCACGGCCGCGCCGCAGGCCGGCCGCGGTCGACCCGGACCGCCCGGAGGACCTCTGGAAGGCGCTGGACAGGGGCGAGGACCCCACGGGGGCGTAGCGCCTGGCCGCCGAGCAGGCGCGGCCAGGGCGGACGCGCAACGCCCCCAGGCCCACCCCGGGGCACGGCGGCCGGGTGGGTGCGGGACAATGACGGGGAGCGTCCTGCTCAGACACGCACACAGCAACGAGGAGCAAGCAATGGCGGGCAGCAGCCACGGTCACACCCCGGCCGCCTGGACCGGTGTCATCATCGCCTTCATCGGTTTCTGCGCCGGTGGTGCCTTCATGGTGATGAACCAGCCCGTGGGCTTCTGGGCGAGCATGGGCGTAATTCTCCTCGGCGGCGTCGTGGGCGCCATCATGCGCTCGATGGGCCTGGGCCAGCCGAAGAGCAACCACCCCGTCCACAAGATGACCGGCGATCGCACGCCGGCCGGCGCCGAGGGCTGAGCGGCACCCACCGCACACGCACTCCGGACAGGGGCGGCGGCCCGCAACGGCGGAGCCGGAACCGCCCCTGACCCGTGTTCGGGGGACAATGCACAGCGTGAACGCCCGCAGTCCTAACGTTCCCCGCGGCAGGGGGGCACGGCTGGCCGTCCCCGCCGCCGTGCTCGCGGCCGTCGCCGGAGCCTTCGCCTACGTCGGGGCCGTCGACCCCAACGAGCCCGGTCACTACCCCGTCTGTCCGCTGCTCCACCTCACCGGCCTGTACTGCCCCGGCTGCGGCGGGCTGCGCAGCGCGCACGCGGTCGTCCACGGCGACCTGCTGGCCGCGCTCCAGGCCAACGCGCCCGCCGTCGTCGGATACGCCGGCTTCGCCGCGCTGTGGACCGTCTGGGTGATCCGCGCGGTGCGCGGCGGACCGCCGCTGCGCATCGATCCGCCACCGGTGCTCCTGTGGTCGCTGGGAGCGCTGCTGCTCGCTTTCACAGTTGTCCGGAACCTGCCGTTCGGTGGCTGGTTGCATCCTTGATCACATGGTGAACGTCCAGGTAGTGGGACCGGATGCCAGGCATACGCCCTGCTGCGGATACCATCGCAGTGACCATCGAAGACCGACCGTCAGGAAGGGGGCCGCTCGCGTGAGTGTGCTCGACGAGATCATCGACGGAGTCCGTGCCGACCTCGCGGAGCGGCAGGCGCGCGTCAGCCTCGACGAGCTCAAGGAGCGCGCGGCGAAGGCCCCCGCGGCCAAGGACGGCGTGGCCGCCCTGCGCGGCGATGGCGTCAAGGTGATCTGCGAGGTCAAGCGTTCCAGCCCGTCCAAGGGCGCGCTGGCCGCGATCGCCGACCCGGCGGGACTCGCCGCGGACTACGAGGCGGGCGGCGCCGCCGTGATCTCCGTCCTCACCGAACAGCGCCGCTTCGGCGGCTCGCTGGAGGACCTCGAGGCTGTTCGTGCGCGCGTGGACATCCCCGTGCTGCGCAAGGACTTCATCGTCACCTCCTACCAGCTCTGGGAGGCCCGCGCGTACGGCGCCGACCTCGTGCTGCTGATCGTCGCCGCCCTCGACCAGCCCGCCCTGGAGTCGCTGATCGAGCGCGCCGAGTCCATCGGGCTCACCCCGCTCGTCGAGGTCCACGACGAGGACGAGGTCGAGCGCGCGGTCGACGCGGGCGCCAAGGTCATCGGGATCAACGCGCGCAACCTCAAGACCCTCGAGGTCGACCGCGGAACCTTCGAGCGGGTGGTCCCCGAGATCCCCGCCCACCTGGTCAAGGTCGCCGAGTCCGGCGTCCGCGGCCCGCACGACCTCATCGCCTACGCCAACGCCGGCGCCGACGCGGTCCTGGTCGGTGAGTCCCTGGTCACCGGCAAGGACCCGAAGACGGCCGTCTCCGACCTGGTGGCAGCGGGCGAACACCCCGCACTGCGCCACGGCCGCGGCTGACACCTCGGTAGGCTGCCCCCGATGACACACGCACTCCCTCCGGCCCCCAGGGACCCGTACGCCCGCCTCGCGCGCGGCTGTCGGCCCCGGGGCTGCCGCGCGCCCGCGCGCAGGGTGCATGGCCGCCGGGTGCGGTACGTCATCGGCGACGAACCCGGGCAGGTCAACGGCATGCGATGGCACCAGCCGACCTAGGGGCGCGGGGAACTGCGCGACAAGCCACAGCCCGTCCGCAGCCGACCATCAGTCCCCGCCCCCACGGAGATTAGTGCCCAACACACTCACCGTGAGGTACACGCATGCCCAGCACCTTCTTCATCCCCGACCCGGAGGGGCACATCCCCAGCGCCGAAGGCTACTTCGGCGCCTTCGGCGGCAAGTTCATCCCCGAGGCCCTCGTCGCGGCAGTCGACCAGGTCGCCGTCGAGTACGACAAGGCCAAGTCCGACCCCGAGTTCGCCCGGGAACTCGACGACCTCCTGGTCCACTACACCGGCCGCCCCAGCGCGCTCACCGAGGTCCCGCGTTTCGCAGAGCACGCCGGCGGGGCGAGGATCTTCCTCAAGCGCGAGGACCTGAACCACACCGGCTCGCACAAGATCAACAACGTGCTCGGCCAGGCCCTCCTGACCAAGCGCATGGGCAAGACCCGCGTCATCGCCGAGACCGGCGCCGGCCAGCACGGCGTGGCCACCGCCACCGCCTGCGCGCTCTTCGGCCTCGACTGCACGATCTACATGGGTGAGATCGACACCCAGCGCCAGGCCCTCAACGTGGCCCGGATGCGCATGCTCGGCGCCGAGGTCATCGCCGTGAAGTCCGGCAGCCGCACCCTGAAGGACGCCATCAACGAGGCGTTCCGGGACTGGGTCGCCAACGTGGACCGCACCCACTACCTCTTCGGCACGGTCGCGGGACCGCACCCCTTCCCGGCGATGGTGCGCGACTTCCACCGCGTCATCGGGGTCGAGGCCCGCCGCCAGCTCCTGGAGCGCGCCGGGCGCCTGCCCGACGCCGCCATCGCCTGCGTCGGCGGCGGCTCCAACGCCATCGGCCTGTTCCACGCCTTCATCCCCGACCCGGACGTACGGCTCATCGGCTACGAACCCGCCGGACACGGCATCGAGAGCGGCGAGCACGCGGCCACCCTCACGGCGGGCGAGCCCGGCATCCTGCACGGCTCCCGGTCCTACGTCCTCCAGGACGACGAGGGCCAGATCACCGAGCCGTACTCGATCTCGGCCGGCCTGGACTACCCGGGCATCGGGCCCGAGCACGCCTACCTCAAGGACAGCGGGCGCGGCGAGTACCGCGCGGTCACCGACGACGCCGCGATGCAGGCACTGCGCCTGCTCTCGCGCACCGAGGGCATCATCCCGGCCATCGAGAGCGCCCACGCGCTGGCCGGCGCCCTGGAGGTCGGCAGGGAGCTGGGCACGGACGGCCTGATCGTGGTCAACCTGTCGGGGCGCGGCGACAAGGACATGGACACCGCCGCGCGCTACTTCGGTCTGTACGACGCCGACGCCGAGGTCGCCGCCGACGAGGCCGGCACCGCCGAGATCAAGGGGGACGCCAAGTGAGCGGGAACGTGCAGCTGCTGAACGACACCCTCGCCGCGGCGAAGTCCGAGGGCCGTGCCGCCCTCATCGCCTACCTCCCGGCCGGGTTCCCCACCGTGGACGGCGGCATCGAGGCGGTCAAGGCCGCCCTGGGGGGCGGCGCCGACGTCGTCGAGGTGGGCCTGCCGCACAGTGACCCCGTCCTGGACGGCCCGGTCATCCAGACCGCCGACGACATCGCCCTGCGCGGCGGGGTGAAGATCGCCGACGTGATGCGCACGGTGCGCGAGGCGCACGCTGCCACCGGCAAGCCGATCCTCGTCATGACGTACTGGAACCCCATCGACCGCTACGGCGTCGAGCGGTTCACCGCCGAGCTCGCCGAGGCGGGCGGTGCCGGGTGCATCCTGCCCGACCTGCCCGTGCAGGAGTCGGCGCTGTGGCGGGAGCACGCGGAGAAGCACGGACTCGCCACCGTCTTCGTGGTCGCGCCCAGCAGCAAGGACGAGCGGCTGGCCGAGATCACCGCGGCCGGCAGCGGCTTCGTCTACGCCGCCTCCCTGATGGGTGTCACCGGCACCCGCGAGTCGGTCGGCGCCCAGGCCGAGGACCTGGTGCGGCGCACCCGCGCCACCACCGACATCCCGGTCTGCGTCGGCCTCGGGGTCTCCAACGCCGCCCAGGCCGCCGAGGTCGCCGGCTTCGCCGACGGCGTCATCGTCGGTTCGGCCTTCGTCAAGCGGATGCTGGACGCCCCCGACGACGCGGCCGGGATCGAGGCCGTGCGCGCCCTCGCCGGCGATCTGGCCCGGGGAGTGCGCGGGCAGGCGTGACCGGCCGGGTGTCCGACGTCAGTCATACGGATCCCCCATAAGGGTGGACCTGGGACCGGGGAGGCGCTGTGCGCCTCCCCGGTTCGTTCTGCGGGGTGTGAGCGACAAGAACCGTGAGGGAAAGCGCACCGCCAGGGAGCGGATGGCGGTCGAGCGCGAGAAGCAAAAGGCGGCGGAGAAGCGGCGCCGCGCCCTGATCGTAGGCGGGAGCGTGGTCTGTGTCCTGGCACTCGCGGCGGTGATCGGCGTCATCGCCGCCAACTCCGCAGGGGACGACGAGAACGAGGCGTCCGGCCCCGTCGTGGCGCCCTCGGGGGCCCTGGGCAAGGACGGCCTCGCCATTCCGGTCGGCAAGGAGAGCGCCAAGGCCACGCTCACGGTGTGGGAGGACTTCCGCTGCCCGGCCTGCAAGGCGTTCGAGCAGAACTACAGTCCGACGATCCACGAGCTCACCGACGCCGGTCAGCTGAAGGTCGAGTACCACCTGGTCACGCTGATCGACGGAGGACTGGGTGGCTCCGGCTCCCTGAACTCGGCCAATGCCGCAGCCTGCGCCCAGGACGCCGGGAAGTTCACCCCATACCACGACGTGCTGTTCCAGAACCAGCCGATGGAGAGCGACGACGCCTTCGCCGACAAGGACAAACTGATCGAGCTGGCCGGCAAGGTCGACGGGCTCGACACCCCGGAGTTCCGCACCTGCGTCGAGGACGGCACGCACAACAGCTGGGTCGTGAAGTCGAACGAGGCCTTCCAGAAGGGCGGCTTCAGAGGCACGCCCACCGTGCTGTTCGACGGCAGGAACATCTACGAGGACCGCTCGATGACGCCGGAGAAGCTGAAGCAGATGGTGGAGGAGGCCAACAAGGGGGCCGGCAAGGGGGCCAGCAAGGAAGCCAGCAAGGGGTAGCCCCCGTCTCCCGGGGAACTCCGATGTTCCTGTTACGGAGCCGTTGCCGGGCCGCCCGCCGCGCGGCCGGTCCGGCACGGTAGCGTCGACCTTGCCATGGAACTTGCCTACATTCCCAGCCCGTCGAGCGGGGTGCTGTACCTCGGCCCCGTTCCGCTGCGCGGCTACGCGTTCTGCATCATCATCGGCGTCTTCGTTGCCGTCTGGCTCGGCAACAAGCGCTGGGTCGCCCGGGGCGGGCGGGCCGGCACGGTGGCCGACATCGCTGTCTGGGCGGTGCCCTTCGGCCTGATCGGCGGCCGGCTCTACCACGTGATCACGGACTACCAGCTGTACTTCAGCGAGGGCCGTGACTGGGTGGACGCCTTCAAGATCTGGGAGGGCGGCCTCGGCATCTGGGGCGCGATTGCGTTCGGTGCGCTGGGTGCCTGGATCGGCTGCCGGCGCCGGGGGATCGCGCTGCCCGCCTACGCCGACGCCGTCGCGCCGGGCATCGCCTTCGCCCAGGCGATCGGCCGCTGGGGCAACTGGTTCAACCAGGAGCTGTACGGGCGGCCTACGGATCTGCCGTGGGCGGTGGAGATCACGTCCTCCGCCGACGGGCGGACTCCGGGTACGTACCACCCGACGTTCCTCTACGAGTCGCTGTGGTGCATCGGTGTGGCGCTGCTGGTGATCTGGGCCGACCGGCGGTTCAAGCTCGGGCATGGGCGGGCGTTTGCGCTGTATGTCGCGGCGTACTGCGTGGGGCGGTTCTGGATCGAGTACATGCGGGTTGATGAGGCGCACGAGATTCTTGGACTGCGGCTGAACAACTGGACGTCGATCGTCGTGTTCCTGCTGGCTGTGCTGTACATCGTGCTGTCTGCGCGGAAGCGGCCGGGGCGGGAGGATGTCGTGGAGCCGGGCTCCGGAAGCGGCGAGGAGGGTGCTTCGTCCGTGGAGGAGGACTCCGCGTCCGGTATGGACTCCGGGGACTCCGAAAGCTCCGAGGACCTGAAGGACTCCGAGGGGACCGCGTCCGTCGAGGACTCCAAGGATGGGGCCGGGTCGGCGAAGAAGAGCTGACGGGTTGCGGTACTGCGTCGAGGGCGTCCGGGTTTTCCTGGGCGCCCTCGGTGCGTGTGGGCCGGGGGTGGTTGCGCAGCCCGGCGCTTGCGGGGTGCCGTCGCGCCCACCCGTGCCGCCCTGCGGCACGATTGCCCGCGGGAGCGGTGAGGCTCAGGGTGTGGCGGCGCCGGCGGGGTGCCGTCGCGCCCACCCTCCCCCACTCTCGGCTTCGCTCGAGCGGGGGGACCCCCATCGCCCTGGGGGTACCTCCCAGGCCCTTAAGGCACTGGGGGAGGCACGACTGCCCGCGGAGCGCGGAGCGTGGAGCGGCGCGCAGCCCGGCGCCGGCGGGGTGCCGTCGTGCCCACCCGTGCCGCCCTGTGGGGAGGCAGCCGACGGCCCAGCGCGTCGCCGATGGCCAGACCGAGCAGCGCGCCGCGCGTCCGCTCGCGCGGCCCCAGGGCGTCTCCGGGCGCCGGTGGTACGGCCCGTAAGAGGCGCGGAGCCCTTGGCGGAACTGTCCCCCGGTGCGGTGTCCGGCGCAGCCTCAGCGGCCTCAGCGTCACCCGGTCGACATCTGTGTGTTGAGCTACACAAACGAGCGGACGGCGCAAAAGCGCAGGTTAGCCCAGCCTTTCCTTGCTGGCGAGAGGGGGTGAGGAGGCGTAGATTGAGCGTTGTCGAAGAGTAGAACTTGTCCAAAGAAGACTCTGGGGGACGCAGGCATGGCCATCATCGAGACCGAGGCGACGCTGCACGAGGCGCACCGCGACAACCACACGCACCGGGATGTGAACGGCGGGTGGCTGCGCCCCGCGGTCTTCGGCGCGATGGACGGACTGGTCTCCAACCTCGCCCTGATGACCGGCGTCACCGGCGGCGCCGTCAGCCAGCAGACGGTCGTCCTCAGCGGTCTGGCCGGACTGGCCGCCGGCGCCTTCTCCATGGCGGCCGGTGAGTACACCTCCGTCGCCTCCCAGCGCGAGCTGGTCGAGGCCGAGCTGGCCGTCGAGCGGCGCGAGCTGCGCAAGCACCCGGACGACGAGGAGGCCGAACTCGCCGCCCTCTACGAGGCCCGCGGTGTCGACTCCGACCTGGCCCGCGAGGTCGCCCGGCAGCTCTCGAAGGACCCCGAGCAGGCCCTGGAGATCCACGCCCGCGAGGAACTGGGCATCGACCCCGGCGAGCTTCCCTCGCCCACCGTCGCCGCCGTGTCCAGCTTCGGCTCCTTCGCGGTGGGCGCCCTGCTCCCTGTGCTGCCGTATCTGCTCGGCGCGAGCAGCCTGTGGCCGGCCGTGCTGCTGGCGCTGCTCGGCCTCTTCCTGTGCGGCGCGGTGGTGGCCAAGGTGACGGCGCGCACCTGGTGGTACAGCGGTCTGCGGCAGCTCGCCCTCGGTGGCGCGGCGGCCGGTGTGACGTACGCCCTGGGCACGTTTTTCGGAACGGCCATAGGATAACGCCTCGCGTGCCTATGCGAGCAGCCGCATAAGTAGCCGTAAATTGCTGGTTTCGGCTGCATGGCCACTGGGCATGAGCCGTAAGCGCTGTGGGCAAAGAGGCCGGCGGCGTGCCCGCGGGATGGGGCGAAGGAGCTCTTTCCCGCTATGACCGACGGACATCGATCTGCCCGGCCCGGTCTCCATAGCTTCCACCGCCAGGCGCGGAACCCCCGCCGCGACCCGAGCGGTGTCCGCATGCTGGAACTGAGTGTCCCGGTTTCCGAGAACCGCTCCATCATGTAACCTGCAGCAAATTTTGCACCTTCGCGAGGGCCAACGTCGTCCCTCGGCACCTGAAAATGCCACATGACGACGACGGGAGAGCCGATGCGTACGCCGCGCCAGCCGTCCCAGCATTCTCCGAGCGACCGCCCGAACTGGTCGTTCATGGATGCTCGCCCTGCCGCGCAGGGTATGTACGACCCCCGCAACGAGCACGATGCCTGCGGCGTCGGCTTCGTCGCCACCCTCACCGGCGAGGCGTCCCACACCCTGGTCGAGCAGGCCCTCACGGTCCTGCGCAACCTCGAACACCGCGGCGCCACCGGCTCCGAGCCGGACTCCGGCGACGGCGCGGGAATCCTCTCCCAGGTGCCCGACGCCTTCTTCCGCGAGGTGGCCGGATTCGAGCTGCCCGAGGCGGGCGGCTACGCCGTCGGCATCGCCTTCCTCCCGGAGGACGGCGCCGACGCCGCCGTCGCCCGGATCGAGGAGATCGCCGCCGACGAGGACCTGACCGTCCTCGGCTGGCGCGAGGTGCCGGTCGCGCCCCAGCTGCTCGGTGCCACCGCCCGTTCGACGATGCCGGTGTTCCGGCAGATCTTCGTCAGCGCCGGGCAGGCCCGGGGCATCGAACTCGACCGCAAGGCGTTCGTGCTGCGCAAGCGCGCCGAGCGGGAGGCGGGCGTCTACTTCCCGTCCCTGTCGGCCCGCACCATCGTCTACAAGGGCATGCTGACCACCGGTCAGCTCGAGCCGTTCTTCCCGGACCTGTCCGACCGCCGCTTCGGCTCCGCCATCGCGCTCGTGCACTCCCGGTTCTCCACGAACACCTTCCCCTCGTGGCCGCTGGCGCACCCGTACCGCTTCGTCGCGCACAACGGTGAGATCAACACCGTCAAGGGCAACCGCAACTGGATGCGCGCCCGCGAGTCCCAGCTCGCCTCCGAACTGTTCGGCGAGAAGAAGACCCTCGAGCGGATCTTCCCGGTCTGCACCCCCGACGCCTCCGACTCCGCCTCCTTCGACGAGGTCCTGGAGCTCCTTCACCTGGGCGGCCGCTCCCTGCCGCACTCCGTGCTGATGATGATCCCGGAGGCGTGGGAGAACCACGACTCCATGGACCCCGCGCGGCGCGCCTTCTACCAGTACCACTCCACGATGATGGAGCCCTGGGACGGCCCCGCCTGCGTCACCTTCACCGACGGCACCCAGGTCGGCGCCGTACTCGACCGCAACGGTCTGCGCCCGGGCCGCTACTGGGTCACCGACGACGGTCTGGTCGTCCTCGGCTCCGAGGTCGGCGTGCTCGACATCGACCCGGCCAAGGTCGTCCGCAAGGGACGCCTCCAGCCCGGCCGCATGTTCCTCGTCGACACCGCCGAGCACCGCATCATCGAGGACGACGAGATCAAGTCGCGGCTCGCCGCCGAGCACCCCTACGCGGACTGGCTCGAGGCAGGCGAGATCGAGCTGTCCGACCTGCCCGAGCGCGAGCACATCGTGCACACCCACGCCTCGGTCACCCGCCGCCAGCAGACCTTCGGCTACACCGAGGAGGAACTGCGGGTCCTGATCGCGCCGATGGCCAAGGCCGGCGCCGAGCCGATCGGCTCGATGGGCACCGACTCGCCGATCGCCGCGCTCAGCGAGCGCCCGCGGCTGCTCTTCGACTACTTCACCCAGCTGTTCGCCCAGGTCACCAACCCGCCGCTGGACGCGATCCGCGAGGAGCTGGTCACCTCCCTGCACTCCTCGCTGGGCCCGCAGGGCAACCTGCTGGAGCCGACCGCCGCGGCGTGCCGCAGCGTCACGCTGCCCTTCCCGGTGATCGACAACGACGAGCTGGCCAAGCTCATCCACATCAACGCCGACGGCGACATGCCCGGCTTCAAGGCCGCGACCCTCTCCGGCCTGTACCGGGTCTCCGGCGGCGGCGAGGCCCTCGCCGAGCGCATCGAGGCGATCTGCGCCGAGGCCGACGCCGCCATCGAGAACGGCGCCCGCCTCATCGTCCTGTCCGACCGGCACTCCGACGCCGAGCACGCGCCGATCCCGTCGCTGCTGCTCACCGCGGCCGTCCACCACCACCTGATCCGCACCAAGCAGCGCACCCACGTGGGTCTGCTGGTGGAGGCCGGTGACGTCCGCGAGGTCCACCACGTCGCCCTGCTCATCGGCTACGGCGCCGCGGCCGTCAACCCCTACCTGGCGATGGAGTCCGTCGAGGACCTGGTCCGCGCGGGCACCTTCCTGCCGGACATCCAGTCCGAGAAGGCCATTCGCAACCTGATCCACGCCCTCGGCAAGGGCGTCCTGAAGGTCATGTCCAAGATGGGCATCTCGACCGTCGCCTCCTACCGCGGCGCGCAGGTGTTCGAGGCCGTCGGCCTGGCGGAGGACTTCGTCGAGAAGTACTTCAACGGCACCGCCACCAAGATCGGCGGCGTCGGCATCGACGTCATCGCCAAGGAGGTCGCCGCCCGCCACGCCAAGGCCTACCCGGCCTCCGGCATCGCGCCCGCGCACCGGGCGCTGGAGATCGGCGGCGAGTACCAGTGGCGCCGTGAGGGCGAGCCGCACCTGTTCGACCCGGAGACGGTCTTCCGCCTCCAGCACTCCACGCGCTCCGGCCGCTACGAGATCTTCAAGAAGTACACCGAGCGGGTGAACGAGCAGTCCGAGCGGCTGATGACGCTCCGCGGCCTCTTCGGCTTCAAGAGCGACCGCAAGCCCATCCCGCTCGACGAGGTCGAGCCGGTGTCCGAGATCGTCAAGCGGTTCTCCACCGGCGCCATGTCGTACGGCTCCATCTCCCAGGAGGCGCACGAGACCCTGGCCATCGCCATGAACCAGCTGGGCGGCAAGTCCAACACCGGTGAGGGCGGCGAGGACCCGGAGCGCCTGTACGACCCGGCCCGCCGGTCGTCCATCAAGCAGGTCGCCTCCGGCCGCTTCGGGGTGACCTCCGAGTACCTGGTCAACTCCGACGACATCCAGATCAAGATGGCCCAGGGCGCCAAGCCCGGCGAGGGCGGCCAGCTGCCCGGTCACAAGGTCTACCCGTGGGTCGCGAAGACCCGGCATTCCACGCCGGGCGTGGGGCTCATCTCCCCGCCGCCGCACCACGACATCTACTCCATCGAGGACCTCGCCCAGCTGATCCACGACCTGAAGAACGCCAACCCCCAGGCGCGCATTCACGTCAAGCTGGTCTCCGAGGTCGGCGTCGGCACGGTCGCCGCGGGTGTGTCCAAGGCCCACGCGGACGTCGTGCTGATCTCCGGCCACGACGGCGGCACGGGCGCCTCGCCGCTCACGTCGCTGAAGCACGCCGGCGGTCCCTGGGAGCTCGGCCTTGCCGAAACCCAGCAGACCCTGCTGCTCAACGGCCTGCGCGACCGGATCGTCGTACAGACCGACGGCCAGCTCAAGACCGGCCGCGACGTGGTCGTCGCCGCCCTCCTCGGCGCCGAGGAGTTCGGCTTCGCGACCGCCCCGCTGGTCGTCTCCGGCTGCGTCATGATGCGCGTCTGCCACCTGGACACCTGCCCGGTCGGCATCGCCACGCAGAACCCGGTGCTGCGCGACCGGTACACGGGCAGGGCCGAGTACGTCGTGAACTTCTTCCGGTTCATCGCCGAGGAGGTCCGCGAGCTTCTCGCCGAGCTGGGCTTCCGCTCCCTCGAGGAGGCCGTCGGCCACGCCGAGGTCCTCGACGTCACCCGCGCGGTGAACCACTGGAAGGCGCAGGGCCTGGAGCTGGAGCCGCTGTTCCACGTGCCCGAGCTGCCCGACGGCGCGGTCCGCCACCAGGCGGTCGCCCAGGACCACGGCCTGGAGAAGGCGCTCGACAACGAGCTGATCAGGCTCGCCGCCGACGCGCTCTCCGCCTCCGGCGCCGAGGACGCCCAGCCGGTGCGCGCCCAGGTCGCCATCCGCAACATCAACCGCACGGTCGGCACCATGCTCGGCCACGAGGTGACCAAGAAGTTCGGCGGCGCGGGCCTGCCCGACGACACCATCGACATCACCTTCACCGGCTCCGCCGGCCAGTCCTTCGGCGCCTTCGTCCCGCGCGGTGTCACGCTGCGCCTGGAGGGCGACGCCAACGACTACGTCGGCAAGGGCCTGTCCGGCGGCCGGATCGTGGTCCGCCCGGACCGCGCGGCCGACCACCTCGCCGAGTACTCCACCATCGCGGGCAACACCATCGCCTACGGTGCGACCGGCGGCGAGATGTTCCTGCGCGGTCGTACGGGTGAGCGGTTCTGTGTCCGCAACTCCGGCGCGCTGGTCGTCTCCGAGGGCGTGGGCGACCACGGCTGCGAGTACATGACCGGCGGGCACGCGGTCGTCCTCGGCGAGACCGGGCGCAACTTCGCGGCCGGCATGTCCGGCGGCATCGCCTACGTCATCGACCTCGACCGGGACAACGTCAACGCCGGCAACCTGTCCGCCGTCCACGAACTGGACGACGACGACAAGCGGTGGCTGCACGACGTGGTTCGCCGGCACCAGGAGGAGACGGGTTCCACCGTCGCCGAGAAGCTGCTCGCCGAGTGGGACACCGCCGTAGAGCGCTTCAGCAAGATCATCCCCAGCACCTACAAGGCAGTGCTCGCCGCCAAGGACGCCGCCGAGCGAGCCGGTCTGTCCGAGACCGAGATCACCGAGAAGATGATGGAGGCGGCGATCAATGGCTGACCCGAAGGGCTTTCTGAACCACGGCCGCGAGGTCGCCAGGTCCCGTCCGGTCGAGGAGCGCACGAAGGACTGGAACGAGGTCTACGTCCCCGGTTCCCTGCTGCCGATCATCAGCAAGCAGGCGAGCCGCTGCATGGACTGCGGCATCCCGTTCTGCCACAACGGCTGTCCGCTGGGGAACCTCATCCCCGAGTGGAACGACTACGCCTACCGCGAGGACTGGGGCGCCGCCTCCGAGCGGCTGCACGCCACCAACAACTTCCCGGAGTTCACCGGTCGGCTGTGCCCGGCTCCGTGCGAGTCGGCGTGCGTGCTCGGCATCAACCAGCCGCCGGTCACCATCAAGAACGTCGAGGTCTCGATCATCGACAAGGCGTGGGAGACCGGGGACGTCGCCCCGAGGATCCCCGAGCGCCTGTCCGGCAAGACCGTCGCGGTCGTCGGTTCCGGCCCCGCGGGTCTGGCCGCCGCACAGCAGCTGACCCGGGCCGGCCACACGGTCGCCGTCTACGAGCGCGCCGACCGCGTCGGGGGCCTGCTCCGCTACGGCATCCCCGAGTTCAAGATGGAGAAGCGGCACATCAACCGCCGTATCGAGCAGATGCGCGCGGAGGGCACCAAGTTCCGCACCGGTGTCGAGATCGGCCGTGACATGCCGGCGACGGCGCTGCGCAAGCGGTACGACGCCGTGGTCCTCGCCGTCGGCGCCACGACCGCGCGGGACCTGCCGGTGCCCGGCCGTGAGCTCAAGGGCATCCACCAGGCCATGGAGTACCTGCCGCTGGCCAACAAGGTGCAGGAGGGCGACTACGTGGCCCCGCCGATCTCGGCCGAGGGCAAGCATGTCGTGGTGATCGGCGGCGGTGACACCGGCGCCGACTGCGTGGGCACCGCCCACCGCCAGGGCGCGGCCTCCGTCACCCAGCTGGAGATCATGCCCCGCCCGAGCGAGGAGCGGAACCCGGTCTCCCAGCCGTGGCCGACCTTCCCGATGCTCTACAAGGTCACGTCGGCCCACGAGGAGGGCGGTGAGCGGGTCTACTCCGTCTCCACCACCCACTTCGAGGGCGACGAGGACGGCAACGTCCAGTGGCTGCACATGAGCGAGGTCGAGTTCGTCGACGGCAGGCTCACCCCGAAGCCGGGCACCGAGCGCAGGATCCCCGCCCAGCTCGTCACCCTCGCCATGGGCTTCACCGGTACCGACCGGGACAACGGACTGGTCGAACAGTTCGGCCTGGAGCTCGATGAGCGCGGTAACATCGCCCGCGACGCCGACTTCCAGACCAATGTGCCGGGTGTGTTCGTCGCCGGTGACGCCGGCCGCGGCCAGTCGCTCATCGTGTGGGCGATCGCCGAGGGCCGCTCGGCTGCGCGGGGCTGCGACCGCTTCCTCACCGGGGCGAGCGAGCTGCCGGCCCCGATCCGCCCGACGGACCGCGCGCTGGCGGTCTGACGGAGCGGCTCACCACAGGACCCTGACGGTCCGTCATATGCGTCCCGTACAAAGGCGTACGGAACACCAGGTGGCGCCTGCCCGCCAGTCCCCGACCGGACGACTGGGCAGGCGCCCCCGCATGTCCGGCTCACGCCACCTTGTAGGACACCCCGTACATCGTCCACTTCAGCGGGGTGTCGAGGTCCAGGTTGCCCTCGTTGAGGAAGCGGCGCTGGGCGGTGTCCACGCGGCTGGTGTCGTGGCCGGGGTGCAGCACCCGCATCGCCTTGCGGCGTATGTCGAGGAAGGCCGAGAGGTACGCCTTCTCGTCGCCGCCCTCCGCAGGCGTGTCCGCCCGCTTCATGGCCGCCGCGCGGATGCCGCCGAAGCTCGTGGGACCGTTACCGGGGCCGTGGTAGACGATCGCGTCGTAGTAGATGAACTGGCCCAGCGCGGACAGCCCGTCCCCCTTGGCCCGTCGCACCGCCGGGTCGAAGTACTCCCTGTCCCGCTTGGCGTCCTGCGCGGCACGGAACTCGGGGCGCTTCGCCTCCGCCTTCCACGCCGCCCTGAACCCCGGGTCCAGGCCCTCGTGCGAGTCCGTCCCGTCGACCTCGCGCAGCGCCGGCAGATAGCGGGCGAGGCCGTTGCCGGGATGGTCCTCGGTGTACTTCTCGACCAGGGTGAGCAGATCGTGCGTGCCCGTGCAGAAGCCGATGATGCCCGCGGTGTAGCCCTGGCCGTCGCCGATGTCCTCGATGTAGCCGTAGGCGCTGCGCCAGTCGAGTGTGCCGTTCTCGGCACTGGCGACTATGCGCTGAGCGAGTTCCTTCTTGGCGGGACTGGCCAGACTCGCCGCCGTCTCGTTCTTCGCCGGTGCGGGGGAGTCGGCGGACGAGCAGCCCGTCGCCGCGAGAGCGACGACGGCGACGACGGACAGGGCCGCGAGCAGGGCACGTTTCATGGGCCAAGCGTACGAAAAAAGACGGTTCAGACGGCGCCGTTGCCCAGTGCCGCGGCCTTCCCCAGGGCCAGCACGGCCAGCAGCACCAGCAGGGCGGCACAGGCAGCCGCCTGGATCAGCACCCGGTACCTGCCCCGGGGCACGTACGCGAAGACCAGCGCCACCGCACCGCCCGCCAGCAGCCCGCCGAGATGGCCCTCCCAGGACGTGACGACCGCGGAGATCACCAGCCACAGCAGCAGCCCCGCCATGAACCGGTTGACCTGGCCCAGGTCGGCCCCGACGCGCCGTGCCATGACGTAGTACGCGGCGCCCACGCCGAAGATCGCACCGGACGCGCCGACCACGGCGTCCCCGGGCGCGATGAGCAGCACCAGTACCGAACCGCCCAGCGCCGACAGCAGATACAGGGCGAGATAGTGCACCCGGCCCAGCATCGGCTCCACGAGTCGGCCCAGATTCCACAGCGCGACCATGTTCATCACGATGTGCAGGACGCCGAACGTCCCCTCCGTGGGCGGCAGATGCAGGAACGCCCCGGTCAGCATCCGGTACCACTCCCCGTCCACCACCCCCTCCGGGGTGAAGCCCCCGGGGTACGGGTCGACCCACACGTAGTGCCCGCCGTCCGGGCCGAGCAGTTCCGCGCCCACCATCGCGAACCGGTCCACGATCTCCGGCCGCACCAACTCCGCCAGATACACCAGCACGTTGAGGGCGATGAGCACATACGTCACGACCGGCACCGCCGACACGGTGCCGCCCACCACGGTGCGGGCCCGGCGTACCGAGCGCGCGCCCTCCTTCACGCACTCGGGGCACTGGTGGCCCACGGCCGCCTCCCGCATGCAGTCCGGGCAGATGTACCGCTCGCAGCGCGTGCAGCGCACGTGGCACTCCACCCGGGGATGGCGGTAGCAGGTGGTGACGGCGGACTCGGAATCCACGGGCCGGCTCCTCGGGAGGGAAGGGGGACGGACATGAGCCGGTGGGGACGGCGGCGAACAAAATAGCGAACCCCTGGACAGCGGTTCCACCGAGCACAGGGAATCATGCGGTACCGACAAGCCACCCCTAGGTGTCACACTCCAGCACCGTGCGGCACAACCCGCACCGCGCCCGCACACGTCCCTTCACCGGCACCCGGATCCGCTGATGACACGTAGGGCACGGGAACGACACCCGCAACTGGTCGTCGGCCGTGAAGCGGTACGCCACATCGCCCCGCCCCCCTTCCGCCACGGATTGGTCCTGCGCATGCCGCCGGTCCCGCGCGTACCGCCTCCGCCCCGCCCACCCCGCGGAGCGCAACGGCGGCTGCTCCCCGTCCCGCCGCGCCAGCGTCATCCCCTTCCCGTACGCCGTGTACGCCTGCGGGCTGGTGAACCACACCGACGGGTCCTCCCCGAACAGCAGCGACCGCTTCGCCAGCACGTACCCGAACTCCTCCGGCGTGAGATACCCCAGCTTCTGCGACGACGCCCCGTCCTCACGGAACGCGTCCAGCAGCAGCCACCCCGCTCCCAGGTACGTCGCCGTCGTGTCCGTCAGGATCTCGTTGTCCCGTGTCCCCGGGAACGACAGCCCCAGCCGGTGCAGATAGACATGCGCCACCTCGTGCGCCAGCGCCGCCCCGATGTCCCGCCGATGCGTACGGAACCGGTCGTTCAGCTCGATGAAGTACTCGGGCCCCGCCGCGAGTTCCACATTCGCCGCATGCGTCATCTCCCGGAACCCGACGATCGGCAGGGCGTCCGGCAACCGGTAGTGCCGCACCATCTCGCGGGCCACCCGCTGCGCACCCAGATGAAGATCGTCCGTGTCGCAGAACGCCACGTCGGCCGGCGCCACGCTCACCGAGAACGTGCTGACCGTGTCGTACGACAGCCGTTTGTACAGCGCGGTGACGGCCTCCCGCACCGTCTCCAGATGCGGGTAGCCGTGCTCCACCGGTCCGCCGTTCGCCACGTCGCACCCCCGAGCGCGCCCAGAACCCGATTCCACTGTACGGGCACCCCCAGGGGACCGCCCCGCCCGCACCGTAGGCTGACACCCCATGACCACCAGCAATGCCGGCGGTGACGTCGACCCCGCCGTCCGCGAGGAACTCACCAGGCTGCGCGACAGCATCGACAACATCGACGCGGCCGTCATCCACATGCTCGCCGAACGCTTCAAGTGCACCCAGCAGGTCGGCCGCCTCAAGGCCGAGCACCGGCTGCCGCCCGCCGACCCGGACCGCGAGGCCCGCCAGATCGCCCGGCTGCGCGCCCTCGCCTCCGACGCCAGACTCGACCCGGCCTTCGCGGAGAAATTCCTCAACTTCATCATCGCCGAGGTGATCCGCCACCACGAGCGCATCGCCGACGACAACGCGGGCGGCGGCACGCCATCGGCGAACCGGACGACAACCTTCTCCGCCGGGGAGTGACAGGGCGGCCCGGGCGGGGCATGCTGCGCTGTGCACTCCTTGTCAGCGGGCGAGCACCGCCCGTCAGCGTCCGGACCGCCATCCGGTCCCTTACGAGGAGGGATGTGCGCCATGCCGCCCCACTCCCGGATCCTCATCGTCGACGATCACGAGGACACCCTGTACGCCCTGGAGAGCGCCCTGGCCCCGCTGGGTCACCTGCTGGGCCGGGCCACCAGCGGCGACGAGGCCCTCAAACAGCTGCTGCGCGGAAACGTGGGCCTGCTGCTCCTGGACGTTCATATGCCCGGCACCGGCGGCCTCGACGTCGTGCGCTACATGCGGCGCCTCGAACAGACCCAGCACATCCCCGTCGTCCTGCTCACCGGCTTCGCCCGCGACCGGCAGCTCGGCGCCGCCGCCTACGCCCTCGGCGTGGCCGACCTGGTCACCAAGCCCGTCGACCCCTGGGCCCTGCGCACCAAGATCCGCCACCTCTACGACGCCCACCAGCGCCGGCTCGCCCTGGAGGCGGAGATCCGCACCCTGCGCGCCCGGCTGGAGGAACGCAACGCCACCCCCGTGCATCCCGCCCTGCCCCACCCGCACGCGCACGTGGCGCCCGCCCGGCCCGCGGGGGCGCAGTCCGGGGAGCTCGAACGAGACCGGACATAGGCCCCGTACCCGATCCGCCTCTGTGCCCCGGCAACGGCATCAGGCAGCATGGCCTGCATGTCCGTACTGACGCGCGACGAAGCGCAGAACCGAGCACAGCTCCTCGACGTCCACCGCTACACGGTCGAGCTCGATCTGACCACCGGGGACGAGACGTTCGACTCCCGCACCCTGATCAGGTTCGGCGCCCGCACGGACGCGGACACCTTCGTGGAGATCAAGCCCGCCGAGCTGCGCTCCGTCACCCTCGACGGACAGCCCCTGGACCCCGGCACCCTCGACGGCAACCGGCTGCCGCTGAAGAACCTCACCGCCGGTGACCACGAACTGCGCGTGGAGGCGACCATGCGCTACTCGCGCACCGGCGAGGGCATGCACCGCTTCACCGACCCCACCGACGGCGAGACCTACGTCTACACGCAGCTGTTCATGGAGGACGTCCAGCGCGTCTTCGCCGCCTTCGACCAGCCCGACCTCAAGGCCGTCTTCGAGCTGTCCGTCACCGCCCCCCACGGCTGGACCGTCCTCGCCAACGGCATCACCGAACACACCGGCAAGGGCGTGTGGCGGGCCGCTCCCACCCCGCTGATCTCCACCTACCTCGTCGCCGTCGCCGCCGGCCCCTGGCACTCCGTGCGCACCGAACACCGCGGTCTGCCCTTCGGCATCCACTGCCGCCGCTCGCTCGCCCCGTACCTCGACGCCGACGCCGAGGAACTCCTCGACACCACCCGCGCCTGCTTCGACCGCTACCACGAGAAGTTCGAGGAGCCCTACCCCTTCGACTCCTACGACCAGGCCTTCGTCCCCGAGTTCAACGCGGGCGCCATGGAGAACCCCGGCCTGGTCACCTTCCGCGACGAGTTCGTCTACCGCTCCGCCGTCACCGACACCGAGCGCCAGACCCGAGCCATGGTCATCGCCCACGAGATGGCCCACATGTGGTTCGGCGACCTCGTCACCCTCAAGTGGTGGGACGACATCTGGCTGAACGAGTCCTTCGCCGAGTACATGGGCTACCAGACCCTCACCGAGGCCACCCGCTTCACCGACACCTGGACCGACTTCGGCGTCACCCGCAAGCCCTGGGGCTACGACGCCGACCAGCGGCCCTCCACCCACCCCGTCGCCCCCGAGAGCGTCGAGGACACCGCCTCCGCCCTGCTCAACTTCGACGGCATCTCCTACGCCAAGGGCGCCTCCGCCCTGCGCCAGCTCGTCGCCTGGCTCGGCGAGAAGGACTTCCTCGCCGGCATCAATACCCATTTCGCCCGGCACCGGTTCGCCAACGCCACCCTCGCCGACTTCATCGACTCCCTCGCCTCCGCCACCGAACGCGACGTCCACGCCTGGGCCGACGCATGGCTGCGCACCACCGGCGTCGACACCCTCGTCCCGGAGCCAAGCAACGGCGACAACGTCTACTGGCACCTGGACATCGCGCATCTGGGAGACCCCGGGGTCCAGCGGGGGCCCGACCCCGCCAAGGACCGCCCCGGGACGAAGCACGCCGGCACGCTCGTCCGGTCCGGCGGCAAGCGCCCGCACCGCATCACCATCGGCGTCTACGACCACGACCTCCACGACGCCGGCGGGCTGGTCCTGCGCGACCGCTTCGAGGCGGACATCCCCGCCGACCGGAACGTCGCCTTCAGCCCCGGCGGCACCCGCCCCGCCCTCGTCGTCCTCAACGACGGCGACCTCACCTACGCCAAGATCCGCTTCGACGCCGAGTCCCTGGACACCCTGCGCACCCGGCTGTCCGGGCTGCCCGACCCCCTCACCCGCGCGGTGGTGTGGAACGCCCTCCGGGACGCCGTCCGCGACGGCGACCTGCCCGCCGCCGACTTCCTGGACATCGCCCGCGCCCACCTCCCGCACGAGACGGACCTCGCCCTCGTCCAGGGCGTCCTCGCCTTCGCCTCCGTGCACATCGCCGACCGCTACCTCACCCCCGACCGGCGGCCGGCCGCGCTGGCCACCCTCACCGAGCTGTGCCGCGACCTGATCCGGCGCACCGAGGACGGCGACCACCCCGGTCTGCGGCTGATCGCCGTGCGGCACCGCATCGACACCGCCGCCCACCCGGACGCCCTCGCCGCCTGGTTCGCCGACGGCACCGTCCCCGGCGGCCCCGAACTCGACCCCGAGCTGCGCTGGCGCGTCCTCGCCCGCCTCGCCGTGCTCGGCGCCGTCGACGAGGACGCGATCGCCGAGGAGCTGCGCCGCGACCCCAGCGCCGCCGGCCGGGAAGGCGCCGCCCGCTGCCGCGCCGCCCTGCCCGACGCGGAGGCCAAGGCCCGCGCCTGGGAGGCCATGTTCGGCTCCGACGACCTGTCGAACTACCTGTTCACCGCCACCGCTCAGGGCTTCTGGCAGCCCGAACAGGCCGAGCTGGTACGCCCCTACGTGGCCCGCTACTACAAGGACGCCGTCGCCCTCGCCGCCCGCCGCGGACCCGCCATCGCCGAGGCCGCCGGCCGCTGGGCCTTCCCCGCCCACGCCGTCGACGCCGAGCACCTCAAGCTCGGCGAGAAGTGTCTGCGCAAGGCCGATCCGACCCCCGCCCTGCGCCGCAAGCTCGTCGACCAACTCGACGACCTGGCCCGCGCCCTGCGCGTTCAGCAGGCCTAGGTGTATTGATCACGAAAGGGGCGCCGCCGACCCGCTCGGCGGCCCCCCCCACACGCACCTCGCCAACCGGGACGTACCCCCTTTTGGGTCGGATCCCCGGGCTTTCCGGGCGCGGCACCTCATCCCCGTACAAGCTGGAGTCCTCCCGCGCACCACCTCGGAGGGCCCCATGAGCACGCCGCCACCCCTCGCCTCGGGCCCCCAAGGCTCCCGCCATCTGCGGCCGTTGATCGACACCGTCCTCGACGCCCTGGAGAGCGGCGGCAGCGCGCGGAACGGGCCGCTGCCCGCCGGGGGACCCGCCACCGTCACCGCGGCGCTGGACGCGGTCGGCGAGGTCCTGCCCGACCAGGGCGACCCCGACGCCCTGCGCACCCTGGTCCGGGTCCTCGCCGAGGGCGCCGCCGACCCCGCCCACCCCTGGTGCGCCGCCCACCTGCACTGCCCGCCCCTCGCCGTCGCGGTCGCCGCCGACCTCGCCGCCTCGGTCCTCAACCCCTCCCTCGACTCCTGGGACCAGGCCCCCGCCGCCTCCGCGCTGGAAACCCTCGTCACCCGGGCCCTCGCCCGCGAGGCCGGCCACACCGACAGCCTCGTCACCACCGGCGGCACCGAGTCCAACCAGCTCGCCCTCCTCCTCGCCCGCGAACGGCTCGGCGGCGCCGTGCGGCTCGTCCACGCGGCCGGCGCCCACCACTCACTGCCCCGCGCCGCCTGGCTCCTCGGCCTGCCCGACCTCGTCGAGATCCCCGCCCCCGCCGGCACCCTCGACCCCGCCGCCCTCGACGACGCCCTGACCCACCTGCCCGGCCCCCACCTGGTCGCCGCCACCGCCGGCACCACCGACGCCGGCCTCATCGACCCGCTGCCCGAGATCGCCGCCCGCTGCGCCGCCCACGGCGCCCGCCTCCACATCGACGCCGCCTACGGCGGGCCGCTCCTCTTCAGCGACCTCCACCGGCCCGCGCTCGCCGGCCTCGACGCCGCCGACACCATCACCCTCGACCTGCACAAACTCGGCTGGCAGCCCGTCGCGGCCGGCCTCCTGACCGTCCGCGACCCCCAGGACCTCACGGTCCTGCGGCACCACGCCGACTACCTCAACGCCGACGACGACACCGACGCCGGACTCCCCGACCTCCTCGGCCGCTCCCTGCGCACCACCCGGCGCCCCGACGTCCTCAAGATCGCCGTCACCCTCAGGACCCTCGGCCGCGCCGGACTCGGCGCCCTGGTCGACCAGGTCTGCGCCCACGCCCGGGAGTTCGCCCGGCTGGTCCGGGACGACCCGCGCCTCGAACTCCACGACCGGCCCGTCATCAGCACCGTTCTCTTCCGGCCCACCGACGCCGACGACACCTGCGTCGCGGCCCTGCGCCGGCACCTCCTCACCACCGGCCGCGCCGTCCTCGGCCGCGCCCGCGCCGACGGCAGGCTCTGGCTCAAGGCCACCCTCCTCAACCCCGCCGTGCGCACCGACGACCTGGCCGGCCTCCTCGCCCTCGTCCACCAGGCCCACGCGGAAGGACCCCGATGATCACGCCCCACGCGACCGTCCACGACCTCGTCGGCATCGGCATCGGCCCCTTCAACCTCTCCCTGGCCGCCCTCGCCCACCCCCTCCCCGCCCTCCGTACCGCCTTCTACGACCGGCGACCCCACTTCACCTGGCACCCCGGCCTGCTCCTCGACGACGCCACCCTGCAAGTGCCGTTCCTCGCCGACCTCGTGACGCTCGCCGACCCCACCAGCCCCTGGACCTTCCTCAACCACCTCAGGGCCCGCGAACGCCTCTACCCCTTCTACTTCGCCGAGCACTTCCACATCCGCCGCACCGAATACGACGCCTACTGCCGATGGGTCGCCGGCCACCTCCCGGCACTGCACTTCGGCCACCACGTCGACACCGTCCGCTGGAACCCCGAACGCGCCTTGTTCGAGGCGGACTTCACCCGGCCGGATGGCCGAGTCATGGCCGCCGGCCGCGTCCACGCACGCAACATCGTCCTCGGCATCGGCACCGAACCCTGGACGCCCGAACCGCTCCGCCCCCTCGCCGGGACTCCCGGGCTGCCCGTCGTCCACTCCGACGACTACCTCTCCCACCGTGCGACGCTCCTCGCCGCGGGCCACATCACGGTCGTCGGCACCGGACAGTCAGGCGCGGAGATCTACCTCGACCTGCTGCGCCACCGGCCCGCCGGACGGGAACGGCTCCACTGGATCGGCCGCACCGAGGCCTTCGCGCCCATGGAGTACTCCAAACTCGGCCTCGAACACTTCACCCCCGACCACACCCGTTACTTCCACGCCCTGCCCGAACCCGTCCGGGACCGGCTCGTCCCCGCCCAGTGGCAGCTCCACAAGGGCATCGACGCGGCCACCATCGCCGCCATCCACGACGAGCTCTACCGGCGCACCCTCGAAGGCGGCTGGCCCGACACCGTCCTCACCCCCGCCGTCCGCGTCCGCACCGCACGCCGCACCGGCCGGGCGGGCATCGAACTCGGCCTCGAACACATCCGGCAGGGCACCCGCACCCGGCTCACCACCGACGCCGTCGTCCTCGCCACCGGCCACCGCGCACGCCCCCTGGACCGGCTGCTCGCCCCCCTCGATCCCCACCTGCGCCGCGACCGCGCCGGCCGGCCCCGCATCGACGCACACTTCCGCCTGGTCCTCGACCGCGCCGTCACCGGCAGCGTCTACGTCCAGAACGCCGAACTCCACACCCACGGCGTCGGCACGCCCGACCTGGGACTCGCCGCCTGGCGCAGCGCCACGATCCTCAACCACCTCACCGGGCGCCGGGTCTACGCCCTGCCCGCCCGTACCGCCTTCACCACCTTCGGCCTGCGCCCACCGACGCCGGAGGTCCCGCCCGCCCGGCCGAGCACACGGCTCGGCGCGCTCGCGGACGGGACCTCAGGTCACGTGTAGCGGAGGAGGACGGTCAGAACACCGGCGTGCCGTCCCGCGTCAGTTTCCAGTCCACCGACGCGAAGTCCTTCGGGTCCAGCACGCCCTTCTCCGTCACCCACTCCGCGATCCGCGTCCGGATCTCCGTCGACTCCGACCACAGTTCCTTCGCCGACGCCACGTGCGGGAACGCGCCGCCGCCGTTCGCCCGGTAGTTGTTCACCGCGAAGACGAACTGCTGTGCGTCGTCCAGCGCCGCCCCCTCGAACATGACGTTCCTGATCCGGGAGCCGGCCGGCCGCGCGATGTCGATCTCGTACTGCAGGCCCGACACATAGTCGTAGTTGTAGTCGGGGCGGCCGTTCGCGTTCGTCAGCCGGTTGACGTCCACCGGCGCACCGGCGGCCGTCTGCGCGAAGTACTCCGCCGAGTACTCCAGGTACGCCCTGACCTGAGCGCCCGTCATCAGCTTCGCCACCAGGGTGTTGTCGTACACGTACAGGCTCGACAGATCCCGGATCGTCACCTCCCCCGCCGGGATCTCCGACGTCCGCGAGAACGGCGACGCCTGCGACAGCACCGGAAGCGAGGCGTACTCCGTGCCGGCGAGCGCCGCCCGGACCACGTCCTCCTGCACCTTGCTGATCAGGTCGATGATCGGCGCGTCCTTGTACCGTGCCTGCACCGTCGTCAGCGTCTCGGTCGCCGACCCCACCACCTGGTTGACGTACTCCACGACCTGCGCGTGTTCGTCGCTCAGCAGCCGGGTGATCCGCGGGTCGTCCGCCACCGTCGCCGCGTTCCGCAGCGACGCCTTCACCGACTCCACCCGCCAGCGGCCGCGCTCGAAGACCAGCTCGAAGTCGAACAGCGACAGCCGCTCCGCGTAGCACAGCGGCTCCGACAGCACGACGTCCCGGCCGGTCTCCTCATTGGTGACCCGCAGCTCCGCGATCTCCTGGTGTGCGTGCCCGACCAGGATCGCGTCGATCCCCGGCACCTGCCGCGCCACATTCGCCGCCGCGTTCTCCACGTACGGCAGCTGGTCACCGTACGACGACGTCCCCGAGGACCCCGAGTGCGCCGACACCACCACGACGTCCGCGCCCATCGACCGCAGCTTCGGCACCCACTTGGCCGCCTGCTCCTCCAGGCCCGGGAACGTCAACTTGCCCTGCACATATGCCTTGTCCCAGATCGCGATGCCAGGATTCGTCAGACCCAGTACCGCCACCTTCACCGGGGGAGCGCCCTTCACGGGGAACTTCTTGATGAAGTACGGCGGGAAGGCGGGCTTCAGCGTCTTCGCGTCCAGCGCGTTCGCCCCCAGCAGCGGGAAGTCGCACTGCTCCTCGAACTTCCGCAGCGTCTCGATGCCGTAGTTGAACTCGTGGTTGCCGAGCGCCACGGCGTCGTACCCGATGGCGTTCATCGCCTGCGCCATCGGATGCACCGGGCCGCCCTCGGCGGTGATCGGGTCCACCTTGGCGTAGTAGTACGTCAGCGGCGTGCCCTGGATGGTGTCGCCCGCGTCCAGCAGCAGGGTGTTGCGGCGGCCCTTCTCCCGGCGGACCTGGTCCACCAGCGTCGAAACCCGGGCCAGGCCCTGCGCGTTGCCCGCGCTGTCCGTGTACTCGGCGTCCTTGAAGTAGTCCCAGTTGAAGACGTGCCCGTGCAGATCGGTCGTGCCCATCACGGTCAGCGCGTACCGCTTCATCGGCTTCTTCCCTCGTCCCGCCTCGGCTGCCTCGGCCGCGGGAATCGCCGCCGTACCCGCCAGCGCCACCCCCGCCCCCGTCACGGCGGACCTCTTCAGAAACTTCCGGCGGTTCAACGGCATCTCAGGTTCTCCTCGCACACGACGAACAACGCGCGTAGATTCGCCCGCCGATTCTGACCTGAACACGCCCACCGGAACAGCCCCCCTCAGGTTGCGATCCGGTGTGCATCCCGGCGGGCGCGCCGTCAGCGGTGGAGCGACCAGCCGCGTTCGCGCAGGAGCGCGCTCAGGGCGGGGGCCGCGGCGGGGGCCACCATGAGCTGGATCAGGCCCGCCTGCCGGCCGGTCGCGTGGTCGATCCGCACATCCTCGATGTTGATCCCCGCGCGTCCGGTGTCCGCGAGGATCCGCGCCAGTTCGCCCGGCCGGTCGGGGCGGTGTGCGCGGGCGGCACGGCCACGAGCGCCAGATCGACCCGGCCGGGCGGCGGCTCGTCGCTGCCGGCGCCGAGCGCCACCGCCGTCCGGGCCCGGTCCGGGGCGTGGTCGGTCAGGTGAACTGTGACGCCCCGCCCGGCGAGCGCCAGGGCCGCGGATGTGCCGATCAGTCCGGTTCCGATGACCAGGGCCGTCCTCATCGGACGCCGTCCCCGGGCCGGAAGTCCGTGCCGCGGGGGAGGGCCCCGCGTTCTTCGTAGCGCTGTTCGGTGTTCACCTGCTCCATGGCGTCAGTCGTCCCAGTGGTCGAGAAGACGGCGCCGGATCCGCTCCGGATACGCCTGGGCGAACGAGCTGTGCGGGAGCCTGCCCTCGCCCGGGGCGGGCAACAGCCCGTCGTGGAAGACGATCGGGCCGGACTGCCGGGCCCGCTCCTCCGGCGTGTAGCAGTTCAGCAGCGGGTGGACGAAGCCGTACCACGCCTCCGACCGGTCCAGCGGGTGGATCCGGGTGGCCAGTGCCCACAGCAGGTCGGTGTCGTCGGCCGGGTCGATGTCGTCGTCCAGGACGAAGGTGGCCGCCGTGGCGCGACCCGGGTGGGACGTGGAGAGCACCTTGCCGATCCGGTGCGTGAGCTCGGCCGAGCCGACGCCGGGCAGCCGCTCCCGCCAGTCCTGCGGAACGGTGACCACCATCCAGTGGGACGCCGCGCGCAGCGGCGACCAGGCGGTGGTGACCGGCAGTCCGGCGGCGCGCAGTTCCGCCAGGACCTCGGCCGCCTGTCCGACCCCGGTCACGGTGTGGAACTCGTCCACCGGACGGCCCTCGGCCACCAGCGGCCAGATCGGGTCGTCGCGGTGGGTGATGGCCTCGACCGTGTACACCGGCTGCATCGACGTCTCGGTGGAGCCGTATCCGGCGAACTCGCCGAACAGGTCCTCCCGCGCGTCACGGCCGACGGACAGGTGCCCCTCGGCGCGGTCTGTCCACCAGCGGAATCTCCCAGGAGCTCCATCTGTCGCCGCACACCGTGCGCGACCACATCAAGGCGATCTTCGGCAAGCTCGGCGTCTCCAGCCGCGGCGAGCTGGTGGGCCAGTTGTTCACCGAGTACTACGATCCCGCGCCCCTGTCCCCTTCGGGCCCCGGCCGACGGGGCTGACGGTCCTCTTGACCGCTCCCGCTCACCCGTACGGCCGCCCCGGGCCCCGGGATTTGCCCTTCGCATGCTCATCGGAGCGGCCGGGCGCACACTTCAACACTTGTCAATAACCCCTCAGCGGCAGGCCGTTGAATCGTCGCCCGCAACCAAATCACTACCGACCGGTAAGGCCTAGGCTCGAGTGCATGCGTCGAGCGAAAATCGTCTGCACCCTGGGCCCCGCCACGGACTCGTACGACCAGATCAAGGCCCTGGTCGACGCAGGAATGGACGTGGCCCGATTCAACCTCAGCCACGGCGATCAGGCCGAGCACGAGGAGCGCTACCAGCGGGTCCGGAAGGCCGCCGACGAAACCGGCCGCAGTGTCGGCCTCCTCGCCGACCTTCAAGGCCCGAAAATCCGCCTTGGGCGCTTCACCGAAGGTCCGGTACTTCTTGAACGCGGCGACAGCTTCACCGTCACGGTCGAAGAAGGCGTCGAAGGCGACCGCCACATCTGCGGCACCACCTACGCCGGCCTCGCCACCGACGTCACCTCCGGCGAACGCATCCTCGTCGACGACGGAAAGGTCACCCTCGAAGTCACCGCCGTCGACGGCCCCCGCGTCCGCACCACCGTCGTCGAGGGCGGCATGGTCTCCGACCACAAGGGGCTGAACCTCCCCGGCGTCGCCGTGTCGGTACCCGCGCTCTCCAAGAAGGACGAGGACGACCTGCGCTGGGCCCTGCGTACGGGCTTCGACGTGATCGCCCTGTCCTTCGTGCGCAGCGGACGCGACATCAGGGATGTCCACCGCATCATGGACGAGGAAGGCCGCCGCCTCCCCGTCATCGCCAAGATCGAGAAGCCCCAGGCGGTCGACAGCCTCGACGAGATCGTCGCCGCCTTCGACGGCATCATGGTCGCGCGCGGGGACCTCGGCGTCGAGATGCCCCTCGAACAGGTGCCCATCGTTCAGAAGCGTGCCATCAAGCTCGCCAAGCGCAACGCCAAACCGGTCATCGTCGCCACCCAGATGCTCGACTCGATGATCGACAACGCGCGCCCCACCCGTGCCGAGGCGTCCGACGTCGCCAACGCCGTCATCGACGGCACCGACGCCGTCATGCTCTCCGGCGAGACCAGCGTCGGCAAGCACGCCGTCGACACCGTCCGCACCATGGCGCGCATCCTCGAAGCGGCCGAGGAGGACATTCTCGCCAAGGGGCTCGCGCCGCTCACCGAGCGCAACAAGCCCCGGACCCAGGGAGGCGCGGTCGCCCGCGCGGCGGCCGAGATGGGCGACTTCCTCGGCGCCCGCTTCCTGGTCGCCTTCACCCAGTCCGGCGACACCGCCCGCCGGCTGTCCCGCTACCGCTCCCCGATTCCGGTCCTCGCCTTCACCCCCGACCCGGCCACCCGCTCCCAGCTCAGCCTCACCTGGGGCGTGGAGACCTTCCTCGGCCCCCATGTGAACACCACGGACGCCATGGTCGACCAGGTCGACGACCTGCTGCTGCGGTACGCCCGCTGCGCCAAGGGCGACACCGTGGTGATCACGGCGGGTTCCCCTCCGGGAGTGCCCGGCTCGACGAACCTCGTCCGGGTGCACCACATCGGCGAGGACGACAGCCCCCGGTAGGGAAGTCCCGTGCGAGCACGCCGACGCGCGACAGAAAAGCGGATGTTCACCGAAAAGGTGGACATCCGCCGTCAAATAGTGACCTTGGATACAGAGGAAAAGTACCCCGGGTCGGATTCGAACCGACGCTGGATGGTGTTTGAGACCATTGCCTCTACCGCTGGGCTACCGGGGCGCCCTGCAAAACGAAGGTCGACGGTTACCCGCCGTGCCCCCACTTTACCGCAGCTCGGTAGGCTCTTGTCAGCAGTACCGGTCTGCCCCGCACCAAGGAGCCCACGTGAGCGCCCCCGAGTCGCCCCAGCCCGTAGACGTGCCCGACGACGACAAGTCGCACGTGCCTCCGATGACGACACGTGTCGTGATCGCCGAGGACGAGGCCCTGATCCGGCTCGATCTCAAAGAGATGCTGGAGGAGGAGGGCTACTCCGTCGTCGGTGAGGCGGGGGACGGCGAGCAGGCTGTCGAGCTGGCCCGCGAGCACCGGCCCGACCTGGTGATCCTCGACGTGAAGATGCCCAAGCTGGACGGCATCTCCGCGGCCGAGAAGATCGCCGAGGAGAGCATCGCCCCGGTGCTGATGCTCACCGCGTTCTCCCAGCGGGACCTGGTGGAGCGGGCACGGGACGCGGGAGCGATGGCGTACCTGGTGAAGCCGTTCAGCAAGAGTGACGTGGTGCCGGCGATCGAGATGGCGGTGTCGCGGTTCACGGAGCTCAAGGAGCTGGAGCGCGAGGTCGCGGATCTGAGCCTGCGGCTGGAGACGCGGAAGCTGGTGGACCGCGCCAAGTCGGTGCTGCAGACGCAGTACGGGCTGACGGAGCCGGCGGCGTTCCGGTGGATCCAGAAGACGTCGATGGACCGGCGGATGTCGATGCAGCAGGTGGCCCAGGCGGTCATCGACGACGCCGAGGAGAAGAAGGCGTCGAAGGAATAGAGCCCGGCCGGCACGAGCCCAGCGGCACGAAGAGGCCCGCGTCCCCCGCACAGCGCGGGGGACGCGGGCCTCTTCGTGTGCCTCAGTCCTCGCCGAGGTAGGCCTTGCGGACCGACTCGTCGTGCAGGAGGTCCTGTCCGGTGCCCGAGAGCACGATGTTGCCGACCTCCATGACGTGACCGTGGTCCGCCAGGGAGAGCGCCGCCTGGGCGTTCTGCTCGACGAGCAGGATGGTGGTGCCCTGGGACTTCAGCTCGGAGATGGTCGCCATGATCTTCTGCATCATGATCGGCGAGAGACCCATGGAGGGCTCGTCGAGCATGAGGAGCTTGGGCTGGGACATCAGCGCCCTGCCCATGGCGAGCATCTGCTGCTCTCCGCCGGAGAGGGTTCCGGCGGCCTGCTTACGGCGTTCCCCGAGGATGGGGAAGAGGTCGTAGGCGCGCTGGATGTCCTTCTGGATGCCGTCCTTGTCATCCCGCAGGAAGGCGCCGAGCTGCAGGTTCTCCTCGATGGTCAGGCGCGGGAAGATGTGCCGGCCTTCGGGGGAGTGGGCCATGCCCAGGGCGACGATCTTGTGGGCGGGGACGTTGCCGAGCGGCTTCCCGTCGAAGATGATCTTTCCGGAGAGAGGCTTGAGCAGTCCGGAAAGGGTGCGCAGCGTGGTGGTCTTGCCCGCACCGTTGGTGCCGATGAGGGTCACGACCTGGCCGGCCTCGACACTGAAGGAGATGCCCTTGACCGCCTCGATCTTGCCGTAGGCGACCTTGAGGTCCTCGACCTCGAGCAGTGCGGTCACTGGACGTCCTCCGTGCGGGAGTCGGTGCTGGGTGCTGCTGCCTCCGCGGCCTCGACCTCGGCGAGCTCCTCGGCCCCCGGGGCGCCTTCGAAGGGCGTGCCGAGGTAGGCGGCGACGACGCGCTCGTCGCTTTGGACGACATCGGGTGTGCCCTCCACCAGCTTCTCCCCCTGGACGAGACAGGCGACGCGGTCGCAGAGGTTGAAGATGAACCGCATGTCGTGCTCGATCACGAGGACCGCGGTGCCCTGGTCGCGGATGGCGAAGATGAGCTCTTCGGCTGCGCGGGTCTCCTGCGGGTTCATACCGGCCGTGGGCTCGTCGAGGAGGAGCAGGCCGGGCTCGGAGGCGAGGGCACGCGCGATCTCCAGCTTGCGCTGCTCGCCGTAGGGCAGGTTGCGCGCCAGGTGGTCGCCCTTGTGGGCGAGACCGATGAACTCCAGGAGCTCCATGGCGCGTTCGTGCGAGGCGGCTTCGGCCTTCTTGAAGCCCGGGCCGCGCAGCAGGGCCGACCAGAGGCCTTCCTTGGTCCGGGTGTGCCGTCCGACGAGGACGTTCTCCAGGACCGTCATGTTGGTGAAGAGCCGGATGTTCTGGAAGGTACGGGCGATGCCCGCCTGGGTGACGAGGTGGGGCTTGGGCGGCAGGACGGTGCCCTTGTAGCTGACCTTGCCCTCGGTGGGGACGTACAGGCCCGTCAGGCAGTTGAAGAAGGTCGTCTTGCCGGCGCCGTTGGGGCCGATGAGACCGACGATCTCGCCACTGCTGACGGTGAGTGACACGGAGCGTACGGCGGTGAGGCCGCCGAAGCGCATGGTGACGTCGCTCGCCTCGAGGACGGTCGTGGTGGTCGTGGTGGTCATGGTGTTCACGCCCCCGCCTTGGTGACGCTGACGGTGTCGCCGGGCAGCCGTTGTTCGGGTACGTCGAGTTGGTCGGTCTCGTGGAACTCAAGCTGGGCCCGCTTGTTGGCGACGAGGCCTTCGGGGCGGAAGCGCATCAGGAGGACGAGAGCGAGACCGAAGAGGAGGAGCTGGAGTTCACCGAGGAACTGGAGCTTCTCGGGGATGAGATAGAGCAGTGCGGCGCCGATGAGGGGTCCGCTGATGGTGCCCATGCCACCGAGGATGACCGCGGCGAGCAGGAACGCGGAGTTCGGCGGGACCGAGTTGGCGAACTGGTACTGCTCGGGCGTGATGCTGTACTGCACGTGGGCCTGGACGGTGCCGGCGAGGCCGGCGAGCGTGGCGCCGAGGGCGAAGGCGAGCAGCTTGACGCGGAAGCCGTTGATACCCATGGCGGTGGCGGCTGTTTCGTCTTCGCGGATGGCGACCCAGGCGCGTCCGATGCGGGAGTCGCCGGAGCGGCGGAACACGAGGACGACCACGGCGAGGACGATCAGCATCAGCAGGAAGTAGTTGCTGGGCCGGCCGAGGGTGAAGCCGAGGATGTCGTGGCTTTCGCCGAAGTTGAATCCGAACATCTCCAGGTTGGGGATGTTCGGGATGCCGTTGGCCCCGTTGGTGACGTCCGGCCCGGTGTTCCCGTTCAGGTTGTTCATGGTGATGCGGAAGATCTCGCCGAAGCCGAGGGTGACGATGGCGAGGTAGTCACCGCGCAGCCGCAGGGTCGGAGCGCCGATGACCACGCCGAAGACCAGCGAGGCGATGGCGCCGGTGAGAACGGCGGCCCAGAACGGGAAGTGGACGCCGATGCTGGACTGCGGGGAGCCGGAGACGAGGGCGGCGGCGTAGGCGCCGACGCCGAGGAAGGCGACGTACCCGAGGTCGAGCAGTCCGGCGAGACCGACGACGATGTTCAGACCGAGCGCGACGGTCGTGAAGATCAGGATGTTGGTGCCGATGAGGGCGTAGGTGTCGTCGGTCTGGGTGAAGGGGAAGCAGACGGCGGCGACGAGGGCCGCGGTCAGGGTGATGTTCCGGTGCTTCGCGGTGAGGCGGTTCAGGCGCGCGAGGAGCCCGGCCCGGGAGACGGCCGCGGCGCCGAAGCACACGGTGATCAGGGTGCCGATGAACAGCTCGGCCTCGGCGGCGATGCCGTACGCGAAGACGTACAGGCCGATGGCGAACGCGGCGGCGATCACCAGAATCTCGAGCCAGGCAGGGAGATCCTTGGCGGCCCGCTCGGGCTCGGGTGCCTTGGTGGCGGCGCGCAGCCGGTGCCAGATATTGGCGTCGGGCTCTTCCTCGGCCACTTCGGTGGGCAGCCCCAGCGCGCCGATGACGGCGATCAGGGAGCCGACACCGGAAATCCAGGCTCCGGGTTCGAGGTTGACGATGCCGCCGAGCTCCGCGGAGATGGAGCCCATGGCGAAGCCGACGGTGCCGAGTGTGCCGAGGGCGAGGAGGAGGACGGGGCTGCTCTTGCCGCCCGGGGTGAGCCACCGCAGGCCCCGGATGCCATGGCCGGCGACGGCGAACAGAGCGGTGAGCAGCGCGCCGACGAGGCTGACGACCTGGAGTTCGGCGGGGTAACCGTAGACGGTCAGGTCGCCGGGGTACGCGCTGGTCCAGGTCCAGGGCATCATCGTGCCGGCGAAGACCGCGGCGGAGCCGATGAGCGTGAAGAGCCGGGCTGCGACGGGTGACATCGGAATGATCGAGCCGCGCGTGGTCGCGGTGAGTTCGGTCGTCATCGGTATCACGCCCTGTCCGCGACGCGTTCGCCTAGCAGGCCCTGTGGTCTGAACAGCAGGAACAGGATCAGCAGGATGAAGGCCCACACGTTGGCCCAGGACTGGGCGCCGAACTGCTCCATACCGGGGATCTGGTCGATGTAGCCGGTGGAGAGGGCCTCCGCGAGACCGAGGACGATGCCGCCGAGCATGGCGCCGTAGATGTTGCCGATTCCGCCGAGCACGGCTGCCGTGAAGGCCTTGAGGCCCATCAGGAAGCCCATCTTGAAGCCGATCTGGCCGAAGTGCAGGGCGTACCCGATAGCGGCGACGGCGGCGAACGCGGCGCCGATGGCGAAGGCCATGACGATGATGCGGTCGGTGTTGATGCCCATGAGCTTGGCGGTGTCGGGGTCCTGGGCGGTGGCCTGCATACCGCGGCCGGAGCGCGTCTTGTTGACGAACCAGCCGAGGGCGACCATGCACAGCGGTGCGGCGATCAGGATGAAGAGGTCGTTGCGGTTGATGTTCGCGCCGAGGAGGCTCAGGGACTCACCCGAGAACTGTGGGAAGGTGATGTCCTTCTTGGCGTCCGGGTACGCGTACCAGACGGCCTGCTGCAGGAAGAGAGAGAGGCCGATCGCGGTGATCAGCGGAGCCAGGCGAGGTGCCCCGCGCAGGGGCCGGTAGGCGAATCGTTCCGCTGCGACGCCCACGACGACGGAGCAGATGACCCCGAAAACGAGCATCAGGGGGATGATCGCCAGCAGGGACGTGCCATCCGGCATCCAGAGGAAGACGGTGAAGGCCCCGAAGCCCCCGATCATGAATATCTCGCCATGGGCGAAGTTGATGAGCTGGACGATGCCGTAGACCATCGTGTAGCCGATCGCGATGAGACCGTACATCGCGCCGAGGATGAGTCCATTGGCCAGCTGCTGCGGCAGTTCGTTCACCGCAAGGCCTCCGTGGAGTGGTTCGGATATGGCGCCGCGCGGGAGCGCTGTAGCGCTCCCGCGGGGCCTGGGACAACGCTTGAAGTGCTGAGGGAGCCTTGCGTGCTACTCCGGCTTGACGGCCTCGGAGTGCTTGTCCTTCCACGTGCCGCCCTCGACCTGGTAGGCGGTCATCATGGTGTTGGTGGTGTCACCGAACTCGTCGAAGGAGACCGGGCCGGTCACGCCGTCGAACTTCACCTCGGCCATGGCCTCGAGGACCTGCTCGCGGCTGGGCAGCTTGTTGTCGTTCTTCTCGTAGGCGATCTTGACGGCCTGGATGATGGACCAGGTGGCGTCGTAGGTGCCGCCGCCGTAGGCCTCGTAGTCCTCCTCGTAGCCCGCCTTGTCGTAGTCCGCGATGAACTTCTTGGCGGAGTCGAGCTTCTCCGTCGGCGCACCGACGGAGGTGGCGAGGTCACCCTGGGCCTTCTTGTTCAGCTTCATGAAGTCGGCGCTGAAGATGCCGTCGCCGCCCATGAGGGGGATGTTGGCGCCGGCGTCCTTGATCTGCTGGCTCAGCGGGCCGGCGGCCGGGTATTCACCGCCGTAGTAGACGGCCTTGGCCTTGGACTTCTTGACCTTGGTGGCCACGGCGTTGAAGTCGCGCTCCTCGGGGTTCACGTGGTCGGTGCCCACGATCTTGCCACCGAGCTTGGTGAAGGTGGCCTTGAAGGAGGCGGCGAGGCCGGCGCCGTACGTCTTCTGGTCGTCGATCAGGTAGACGTCCTTGATCTTCGCCGTGTTGAAGAGGAAGTTTGCGGCGAAGGCACCCTGGATGGCGTCGGTGGTCGCCGTACGGAAGAAGGTCTTGAACGGACGCTTCTTGTCGCCGCTCTTCCAGTTGTCGCCCTGGGTCAGCTCGGTGCCGGTGTTGGCAGGCGACACCTGCACCAGGTTGGCGTCGTTGAACGGCTTCTGCATCGACTGCGAGACGCTGGAGTTCAGCGGGCCGACGACGCCGAGAACGTCCTTGTCGTTGATGAAGGACACGGCGTTCTGCTGGCCGACCGATGGCTGGGCCTGGTCGTCCTTGGCGTCGAGCTTGAAGGTGATGCCGTCGACCACCTTCTGAGCGTTCGCGTTCTTGACCGCGAGGTCTGCGGAGTTCCTGATACCCAGGCCCAGGGCCGACAGGTCGCCGGTCAGCGGGGCGTCGAGACCGATGACGACGGTGGCGTTCTCACCGTCGCCACCGCCCTTGCTGTCGTCGCGCGAACCACAGGCAGTGAGGGTGAGTGCTCCCGCCGCCAGCGCGGCGGTGATGGCGATGAGCGAACGTTGACGCACGATCCAGTCCTTTCACCTGACAGCCGCTTCCCGGTGGAAACGGCCGAGTCGATGCGCTGGGCCGACGTGTGAATCGGGCGGCGCGGTGACTGGCCGTGACTCTAAGCGTGTGTGGGGAATGCGGAGGAGACTCTGGCCAAGGCTGTGACGCTCTTGTTATGACACGACGTATTGCAGAGCGGTACCGAGTGGGGGGAAGAGCTGAATTCTCGCCGTTTTGCCCTGTCCGGATGCTGAGAAACCGCAGGACCGGGCGGCATCGTTTCAGGTGTCTCGGGCGTTTTGGTGATTACCCGAAGTCGTTGCTACAGGCTACCTGCAGGGCCTGGGAGAGGTCCTGTGCGTAGCGCGACCCGAGGATGAAGCTGTGGGCCTCGAGGGCGCGCGTATTACGCAAAGTTACATCCAGGAAAGGGAGTCCGGCATTCCGCGGCACTTTTCCACATTCCGTGACCTGCATGGTGATCGTGATCCTCCGCGTCGCCCCTGCTTTTGTCCGAAAAGGGGTGCGAGGGCTGGATGTCACGGACAGTCCGGCATAAGGCTGGGATATCCGTGTCACGGTAACCGGAGGGCCGGATTCCAAGGACATCGCCACATCGAAGGAAAACCTCCGCGGATCGGTCCCGACGTCTGTGGCCTGCGGTTTCAGGTAGTCGACGGCGGTCACCTTGCTCGGGTGGGGAGGTTCCGGCGGCGGCTGCGGCCGGGGCCGGCTGAGGTAGAGGTAGCCGCTGCCCGCGAGCACGGCGGAGGTGAGCAGCGTACCGAGCGCGGCCCTGCGGTGCCGCTCGAAGTTCCGTGGGGGAAGCCGCGTTGGGGACGGTGCGCAGGGGCGACGGTCCGAACCCGGGTGCCCTCACCCGGCTCCACCGGGCCAACCCCGCTCACGGCCAGGGCCCTTCGCCGGGCCGGCCGGCCTCGCGCGCGTCGCCCGCCCCTTGACGCTTGGCGGCGGCCCGCGCGGAATGGACCATCTCGCGCAGCATGTCGTACTCCCCGCCGGACAGACCCATGAACTGATAGTCGCCGTAGGCACGGTCGTCCAGCACCTCGCGCGACCAGCGGCCGACGACGCACAGCGGTGACGGTGAGCCCGTGCTCCCGCCGCCCGCCCCCGCCGAAGGGAACGCGCGGCCCGAGTGGCCGGAATCCGCCGCGCCGCAGCCGGCCGGCGTCGAACACGCCGGCAGCGCGCCCGCGTTGGGCGCGCCGAACGCCCCCACCCACACCCGAGAGGTGCCTCCCCGTCCCATGCCCCGAACGCTAGGACGCCGGTCGGCCGGAGGCAATGGCGGTGGGGCGGGGAGCGCTTGGGGGAGCCGTCGGGGGAGCGCAAGGGGGCTCCTAGTCCGGCGGCGGTTGGGGGAGCGCAAGGCGGTTCCGCGTCCGGGCGGTTGGGGGAGCGCCTGGCAGAGCTGCGCGCCGGGTGGCGGTCGGGGGGCGCCTGGGGGAGCTGCGCGCCGGGTGGCGGTCGGGGGGCGCCTGAGGGGGTTCCGCGCCAGGTGGCCGTCGTAGGAGGCCTGAGGGGGTTCCGCTTCCGGCCGGTTGGGGGAGCGCCTGAGGCCGCTCCTCGTCCGGCGGCGGTCGGGCGGCGCCTGAGGGTTCCGTACCGGGCAGCAGGCGGGGGAGCGCCTTGGGGGGCTCTGCGCCGGGCAGCGGTCATGGGGTGCCCGAGGAGGTTCCGCGTCCGGCCGGTTGGGGGAGCGTCTGAGGGGGCTCTTCGTCCGGCGGCGGTCGGGGGCGCCTGAGGGGCTCCGCGCCGGGTGGCTTTGAGGGAGTGCCTGTTGGGGGGTCCGCGCCGGGCATCGGTCGGGGGTGCCCGAGGGGTTCCGCGTCCGGCGGTGGTTGGGAGACTGCCTCTGGGGGCTCCGCGCCGGGCGGTGGTTGGGGAGCGCCCGAGGGGGCTCACCGTCCGGGGAGCGCCCGACGGGCCTCCCCGCCCGGCAGCCCCGCCAGGGGAGCCCCCGAGGGGGCTCCCCGTCCGACAACCGTCAGCCGGCTGCGCGTTCCGCGTCGCCGGGGTTCACGTCACGCAGCAGGCAGGTCAGGCGCGCGGTGCATACCCGCTTGTCCGTCTCGTCGGTGATGACGATCTCGTACGTCGCCGTGGACCGTCCCCGGTGCACCGGCGTGGCGACGCCGGTGACCAGACCGGAGCGGACACCGCGATGGTGCGTGCAGTTGAGGTCGACGCCGACAGCTATCTTGCGGCTGCCGCCGTGCAGCATCGAGCCCACCGACCCCAGTGTCTCGGCCAGCACGGCCGAGGCGCCGCCGTGCAGCAGCCCGTAGGGCTGGGTGTTGCCCTCCACCGGCATCGTCCCCACGACTCGCTCCGCCGAGGCCTCAAGGATCTGCACGCCCATGCGCGTGCCCAGGTGGCCCGCCGAGAACAGCGCCGGCAGGTCCACACCGAGCGCGGCGTACTCGTCGATGACTTCCTGCGGGAACTTCACCTGCTGCTGCTCTCCCATGGGCCCGGCTCCATTCGTGCTGGTCGTACGGCTGTATGCTGAGCGAACGCTCAGTCGGCCGCCGATTGTTCCAGACGTACCACCACGGACTTGCTGGCCGGGGTGTTACTGGTGTCCGCGGTCGCGTCCAGCGGCACCAGGACGTTCGTCTCCGGGTAGTACGCGGCGGCACAGCCACGCGCCGTCGGATAGTGCACGACACGGAAACCGGGCGCCCTGCGCTCCACGCCGTCCTTCCACTCGCCGACGAGATCGACGTAGCTGCCGTCCACCAGGCGCAGCTCCCGCGCGTCCTCCGGGTTGACCAGCACCACCCGGCGACCGTTCTTGATCCCCCGGTAACGGTCGTCGAGGCCGTAGATCGTGGTGTTGTACTGGTCGTGCGAGCGCAGCGTCTGCAACAGCAGCCGGCCCTCGGGCAGCTCCGGGAACTCCACCGGTGCCGCGGTGAAGTTGGCCTTGCCGGTGGCGGTCGGGAAACGCCGTTCGTCGCGCGGGGCGTGCGGCAGCGCGAAGCCTCCCGGGCGCGCCACGCGCGCGTTGAAGTCCTCGAAGCCGGGGATCACCCGCGCGATGCGGTCGCGGATCGTCGCGTAGTCCTTCTCGAACTCCTCCCAGGGCACGGTGCTGCTCTCCCCGAGGACCCGGCGGGCCAGCCGGCACACGATCGCCGGCTCGGACAGCAGCTGCGGACTCGCCGGTTCCAGACGGCCGCGCGAGGCGTGCACCATCCCCATGGAGTCCTCGACGGTCACGAACTGCTCGCCGCCGCCCTGGACGTCGCGCTCCGTACGGCCGAGCGTCGGCAGGATCAGCGCCCGCGCGCCGGTGACGGTGTGCGAGCGGTTCAGCTTCGTCGACACATGCACCGTCAGCCGGGCGCGGCGCATCGCCGCCTCGGTGACCTCCGTGTCGGGGGAGGCGGAGACGAAGTTGCCGCCCATGGCGAAGAAGACCTTCGCCTTCCCGTCACGCAGCGCGCGGATGGCACGCACGACGTCGTAGCCGTGCTCGCGCGGCGGTGCGAAACCGAACTCCTTCTCCAGGGCGTCGAGAAACGCCGGCTCGGGCCGTTCGAAGATACCCATGGTGCGGTCGCCCTGCACGTTGGAGTGACCGCGCACCGGGCACACGCCCGCGCCGGGGCGGCCGATGTTGCCGCGCAGCAGAAGGAAGTTGACGATCTCGCGGATCATCGGCACGGAGTGCTTGTGCTGGGTGAGGCCCATCGCCCAGCACACGATGACGCGCTCCGACTCGAGGACCATCCGCAGACACTGCTCGATGTCCCCGCGCGTGAGACCGGTCGCGGTAAGCGTCTCGTCCCAGTCGGCGGCGCGCGCGGCCTCGGCGAACTCGTCGAAGCCGTACGTGTGTTCGCGTACGAACTCCTCGTCGACGGCCCCCGGCGTGTCGAGGATCAGCCGGTTGAGGAGGCGGAAGAGGGCCTGGTCGCCGCCGAGGCGGATCTGCAGGAACAGATCGGTCAGGGCGGCGCCGGTGGTGAGCCCCTTGGGCGTCTGCGGGTTCTTGAAGCGCTCCAGGCCCGCCTCGGGCAGCGGATTGACGCTGACGATCCGTGCCCCGTTCGCCTTCGCCTTCTCCAGGGCGGACAGCATGCGCGGATGGTTGGTGCCCGGGTTCTGGCCGGCGACGATGATCAGGTCGGCCTTGTGGAGGTCCTCCAGCAGCACGCTTCCCTTGCCCACGCCGATGGTCTCGGACAGGGCCGAGCCGGACGACTCGTGGCACATGTTCGAGCAGTCGGGGAGGTTGTTGGTGCCCAGCTGC
Organism: Streptomyces sp. NPDC052079; assembly: GCF_040680275.1. Taxonomy (NCBI): domain Bacteria; kingdom Bacillati; phylum Actinomycetota; class Actinomycetes; order Kitasatosporales; family Streptomycetaceae; genus Streptomyces; species Streptomyces sp. NPDC052079. The sequence continues at coordinate 80,402 of NZ_JBFAWL010000018.1, read as the reverse complement.
CGGGCGAACAGCTGGTAGAGGAAGGCGGCCTCGTTGCTGGTGCGCCCGGAGGTGTAGAAGACGGCCTCGTCGGGGGAGGAGAGGGCGGCGATCTCCTCGGCGACGATGTCGAAGGCGCGCTCCCAGGTGACCGGCTCGTAACGCTCGCCGCCCTCGGGCAGATACATGGGGTGCGTCAGCCGCCCCTGCTGCCCCAGCCAGTAGCCGCTGCGGCCGGACAGGTCGGCCACCGGGTGCTCGGCGAAGAACGCCGGGGTGACCCGGCGCAGGGTGGCCTCCTCGGCCACGGCCTTCGCGCCGTTCTCACAGAACTCCGCCTTGTGCCGGTGCTCCGGCTCCGGCCAGGCGCAGCCCGGGCAGTCGAAGCCGTCCTTCTGGTTGACGTTGAGCAACGTCAGCGCCGTGCGCTTCACACCCATCTGCTGCTGGGCCATCCGCAGGCTGTGCCCGATCGCCGGCAGCCCGGCGGCCGCCCGCTTAGGCCCGGAGACCTGCGGCGCATCCTGAACCGGATCACCCTTGGGCGGCTTCGTTGCCATAGCGCACTCCTGTCCACGCACACGTGTGAAATGTGAAATACCCCTCCGATCCTCGCATGGCCCCAGCACAGCCCGTTGGCCCCCCGCACAGCCCGTCCGGCGATTGAGGACAAGGCCCGCAGGGCCGACGGGGTCTGGGGCGCAGCCCCAGGGACGGGACGGGAAGGGGCGGAGGGGGCGAATCCACCCGGCGGCACACCGCATGGATCCGGCGGCACACCGCATGGATCCGGCGGCACACCGCACGGAACCGGCGGCACACCGGGCGGCGGGCACACCGCACGGAACCGAGTGTCAGTGGCACGTGGCAGGATCGAAGGCGTGGCAGAGACAGCATCGAAGAAGACCGGCCAGACCCCTGGCACCCGCCCGCGACTGATGCTCATGGACGGGCACTCGCTCGCGTACCGCGCGTTCTTCGCGCTGCCCGCGGAGAACTTCACCACCGCGACCGGCCAGCCGACGAACGCGATCTACGGCTTCGCGTCGATGCTGGCCAACACGCTGCGTGACGAGGCGCCCACACACTTCGCGGTCGCCTTCGACGTGTCCCGCAAGACATGGCGCTCGGAGGAGTTCACCGAGTACAAGGCGAACCGCTCCAAGACCCCGGACGAGTTCAAGGGGCAGGTGGAGCTGATCGGCGAGCTGCTCGACGCGATGCACGCCGAGCGCTTCGGCGTCGAGGGCTACGAGGCGGACGACGTCATCGCCACCCTCGCCACCCAGGCCGAGGCCGAGGGCTTCGAGGTGCTGATCGTCACCGGCGACCGCGATTCCTTCCAGCTGGTGTCCGAGCACACCACGGTGCTGTACCCGACGAAGGGCGTCTCCGAGCTGACCCGGTTCACCCCGGAGAAGGTTTTCGAGAAGTACGGCCTGACGCCCGCCCAGTACCCCGACTTCGCGGCGCTGCGCGGCGACCCGTCCGACAACCTCCCCGGGATCCCGGGCGTCGGAGAGAAGACGGCCGCGAAGTGGATCAACCAGTTCGGTTCCTTCGCCGAGCTCGTCGAGCGTGTCGACGAGGTCAAGGGCAAGGCCGGGCAGAATCTGCGCGACCATCTGGAAGCGGTCAAGCTGAACCGCCGGCTCACCGAGCTGGAGCGCCGGGTCGAGCTGCCCAAGACCGTCTCCCACCTGGAGCGGACCGCCTACGACCGCAAGGCCGTGGCGATGATCCTGGACACCCTGGAGATCAGGAACCCCTCACTGCGCGAGCGTCTGTTCGCCGTCGACCCGGGCGCGGAGGAGGCCGAAACCACCCCGGTCGTCACGAGCGGTGTGGAGCTCGATGGCACCGTGCTGGGGACGGGCGAGCTGGCCGGCTGGCTCGCCGAACACGGCGCGGGCCCCCTCGGGATCGCCACCGTCGACGCATGGGCGCTCGGCAGCGGTTCGGTCGCCGAGGTCGCGCTGGCCTCGGCCGCCGGGCCCGCCGCCTGGTTCGACCCGGCCGAGCTGGACGAGACCGACGAGCGGGCGTTCGCCGCCTGGCTCGCCGACAAGGACAAGCCCAAGGTGTTCCACAACGCCAAGGGCGCGATGCGCGTCTTCGCCGAGCACGGCTGGACCATCGAGGGCGTCACCATGGACACCGCGCTCGCCGCGTACCTGGTGAAGCCGGGCCGCCGCTCCTTCGACCTGGACGCGCTGTCCCTCGAGTACCTGCACCGCGAGCTGGCACCCGCCGCCGCGCCCGACGGCCAGCTCGCCTTCGGCGCGGACGACGGGGCGGAGGCCGAGGCACTCATGCTGCAGGCCCGCACCATCGTCGACCTGGGGGAGGCCTTCGAGGGCCGGCTGGCCGAGGTGGGCGCGGCGGATCTGCTCCGCGACGTGGAGCTGCCCACGTCCGCTCTGCTGGCTCGCATGGAGCGGCACGGCATCGCGGCCGACCGGGCCCACCTGGAAGCCATGGAGCAGACGTTCGCGGGCGCCGTCCAGCAAGCGGTGAAGGAGGCGCACGCGGCGGCGGGGCACGAGTTCAACCTGGGCTCGCCCAAACAGCTTCAGGAGGTCCTCTTCGGCGAGCTGGCCCTGCCCAAGACCAAGAAGACGAAGACCGGCTACACCACCGACGCCGACGCCCTGGCCTGGCTGGCAGGACAGACGGACAACGAACTGCCGGTGATCATGCTCCGCCACCGTGAGCAGGCGAAGATGCGCGTCACCGTCGAGGGCCTGATCAAGACGATCGCCGCGGACGGCCGGATCCACACCACGTTCAACCAGACGGTGGCCGCGACCGGCCGGCTGTCCTCCACGGACCCCAACCTCCAGAACATCCCGGTGCGTACGGACGAGGGCCGCGCGATCCGCCGGGGGTTCGTCGTGGGCGAAGGCTTCGAGGCGCTCCTCACCGCGGACTACAGCCAGATCGAACTGCGCGTGATGGCCCATCTCTCCGAGGACGCCGGTCTGATCGAGGCGTTCACCTCGGGCGAGGACCTGCACACGACGGCGGCCGCCCAGGTGTTCTCGGTGGAGCCGTCCGCGGTAGACGCGGAGATGCGCCGCAAGATCAAGGCCATGTCGTACGGCCTGGCGTACGGACTGTCGGCCTTCGGCCTCTCCCAGCAGCTGAACATCGAGGCGGCCGAGGCGCGCGCCCTGATGGACGCCTACTTCGAGCGGTTCGGCGGTGTACGGGACTATCTGCGGCGGGTGGTCGACGAGGCGAGGGCGACCGGCTACACGGCGACGCTCTTCGGCCGCCGCCGCTATCTGCCCGACCTCAACAGCGACAACCGCCAGCGCCGCGAGGCGGCGGAGCGCATGGCCCTCAACGCGCCGATCCAGGGGACGGCGGCGGACATCGTCAAGATCGCCATGCTGAACGTGGACCGCGCGCTGCGCGAGGCGGACCTGCGCTCCCGCATGCTCCTCCAGGTCCACGACGAGATCGTCGTGGAACTCGCCCCGGGCGAGCGCTCCGCCGTGGAAGAACTGGTCCGCCGGGAAATGGCGTCCGCGGTCCAGCTCCGCGTCCCCCTGGGCGTGTCGGTGGGCGTGGGCCCGGACTGGGAGTCGGCGGCGCACTGAGCACACCGAGGCCCTCGGACCATGTCGTCAGTCCAGACCGGACAGGTCGAGGACGAAGCGGCGGCGGACGCGTCCGAGCGGTTCGAGGGCCTCGGTCCCCCGCGCCGAGGGCAGCAGTTCGATGTCCGCGGTGACACCGTGCCCGGCGCAGAAGTCCGGCATGGCGGAGGTGGCGGGCAGGCCACCGCCGCCAGCCGAGCTGAGCTTCTCACGCCACACGAGTCAGGCCGCCGACTGCCGTGACGACCGCACACTGCGCGCCATCGCCGAGGCTCAGGCCGAGGGCCCGGTCCACATGGCCCTGGTCATCGCCATGCCATGGCCTGGACACCGATCAGCAACGTCTGCGGGCGACTGCTGAAGAACCCCCGGAAACCCACACCCGCCGCCGCACCCTGCTCCGCCGGAGCGTCCACCGCGCCAGGTCTGCGACGACGCCCTGACCGACGCGGCTGGCCGAGGGCAGCGGCGGCCCAGGCCAAGGGGCGCCCCCCTGCGACCGCACCTGCGCACCCCCTGCGACCGCACCTGCGCACCCCCTGCCGACCGCACCCGCGCGCCTGCCTGGACCCCGCCCGCCTCCCGGCCGGACCCTCACCCGCGTGGCCCTTGCGGGAGGGCCGGTGTGCGCCCCTCCCGACAGGATGCGACGCATGGGTATACGCATGCTTCACCGCAGAGCGGCACCCCCGCGGGCCGACGCCGACGGACCCACCCTCAAGGCGTTTCCACCGGTTCCGGTCTTCGCGGCCGCCGCAAGTACCGCCCGCATCCCCGTCACCCTCGCGACGGCGCTGCGCAACGCCACCGCGGACCTCGGCCGTTGTATCACCAACGCCAGATGGCGCACCGGCCGCACCGCCGGTGCCGTACTCCCCGGCGAGCAGCCACCCTGGCGGCTGTGGACCGAACTGGCCCGCGCCTACCTCACCCTCCTGGTCACCTGGCTGCCCCGCCCCCGCCCCGTCCGTACCGTCACCGTGTTCGTCCCGGCGAGCGAGACCCTCAGCGTGCGGCCGTACGGCTCTCCCGCCGTGTACCGGAGTCTGCGGAGCCCTCCGTGGCCGGGGTCGGACGCCACGCCCTGACGGCCACCGCGTACAAGGGCAGCGCGAGAACGAGCCCCGCGCCCGCGCCGAAGCACACCGTCGGGATCAGTTCCCAGGGCTTCGCGGTCGACCCCCAGTAGGCCCACCAGCGCGAGGCCCGCTGCACCGCCCCCACCGCCGCACACCCGCCGAGCAGCGCCACCGCCCCCCACCGGTCGCCGGCCGAGAGCACGGGCACCCCCGCCGGACCGGCCACCGCAGGCGTACGGCGCAGCGCCCGCGCCACGAACAGCGCGATCACGATCGCCGCCACCGCGGAACCGCCGTACTGCAGATACCAGTACAGCGGCGAGCCCGCGATCTCCTCCCCCAGCACGGGAAACACCCGCATCCCCCACCGGTCGAGATGCGTGAACGCGTCCCACACGACGTGCGTCGACGCGCCCAGCACGGCCGAGACGTACCAGCGCGCCACCAGCGACGCCTCCGCGCGCGCACGCGGCGCACCGCACCGCAGCAGTGCCGCCGTCCGGCCCTGCCGGCCCCGCGGCAACAGAGCCACCAGCGGTTCGCGCACCAGCAGCCACAGACCCACCAGCGCCCAGGCGATGACCACATCGACCGTGAACACGCCCCAGAAGGCGTGCGTCACGTCGCCGAACCGCATGGCTCCCGACAGGACACTCGCCGCGTAATAGGTCATGTCGGGAGCGAAGCTCCCAGCGATCAGCACCGCGGGAACCAGGGCGACCCGGCCGCTCCCGTCGGTGCGCACCGCCGGCAGAACCGCCGCGGCATGGCTGAGCGTGAACGGCAACTCGACTCCTTGCGGAAGGCGTTGGCCGGGCGGTCGGGGCCCGTTGAACGGAAGGCCCCAGTATGCGCGACGCCCGTCCCGGCCCCCGCGCCACCATCAACGTGCCCAATGGGTGAATACCGGGCACGAACGGGTGTCCGGGCAAAGGAAGTTGTCGTAGGGTCGCGAGGGCCGTCACGCCGGAGTGGCCGCGAAGGGCAACCGGCGCGGCGGGCGGAACGTCACAACAGGGCGGGCACAGCACACGTTGACGGGCGCCACAGCGCCCACGGGGAGGGGTTCACTCTATGGCGGCGCATTTCGGCAGGAGGCTGCGCAAGGGAGCGGCAACCACCGCCGTGGCCGCGGCAGCGGTGGCGGCCCTGTCCGCATCCCAGGCCCCGGGCGTGACGGTCGACGGCCAGGGCAGACAGACCACCACCGACGCCACGCCCTCGCCCGAGGAGGCCGCCGCCGACAGCGCGACCGGCAATTCGCCGTACTACACGGACCTGCCGCCCCTCAACAGCCCCAACCCCTCCCCGAGTTCCGGAACGGGTCCGGGCGACCGGTCCGCGTCGGAGGCCGGCATACCCGCGACGGTCCTCGACGCCTACAAAAAGGCCGAGGCCACGCTGCGCGAGAAGAAGCCGGGCTGCAATCTGCCCTGGCAACTCCTCGCCGCCATCGGCAAGGTGGAGTCCGGTCAGGCCCGCGGCGGACGCGTCTCCTCCGACGGCACCACGCTCTCCCCGATCCTCGGCCCGCAGCTGGACGGCAACGGCTTCGCCCTCATCAAGGACACCGACAACGGTGCCTACGACGGCAACAGCACCTACGACCAGGCCGTCGGCCCCATGCAGTTCATCCCCTCCACCTGGGCGTGGGCGGGCCGCGACGGCAACGGCGACGGGCGCGAGGACCCCAACAACATCTACGACGCCGCACTCTCCGCCGGCCACTACCTGTGCCGCAACGGCTGGGACCTGTCCGACCGGGGCGACCTGAGGAAGGCCATCCTCAGCTACAACAATTCGACGGATTATCTGAACACCGTCCTGCGGTGGCTGGAGTACTACCGCAAGGGCACCCACGAGATCCCGGACGGCACCGGCTCGCTGCCCGTGGACCGCAGCGACGACGACACCGTGCGCCCCTCCCCGTCGTCCCCGGCCTCGGCCACTCCGCCCGCGCCCAAGCCCGGTACGAAGCCCGGCGCCAAGCCCGGCGACAAGCCGGGCGGCTCCAGCCCGAGCCCCCGCCCCGACACCCCCGGCAGTGGCGGCCCGACCACACCGCCGCCCACCGCGCCCACCACGCCCCCTCCGACCACCACCCCTCCGACGCCCACCGACACGGTGGACCACCTGGAGGACGCCGGCACCGGGGCGCTCACGGCGATGGCGGGCGACGCGTTCACCAAGGCGATCAGCAGCCGCGCCGAGACGGACACCGGCAAGGCCGTGGCCAAGGTGCGGATCCGCTTCACGATCCTGGGCGACACCGGCACCACCTTCGCCGGCGGCGAGAAGGTGGCCACCGTCGTCACCGGCACGTCGGGCGTCGCCGTGGCACCCGCGCTCCAGGCCGGCGAGACGCCCGGCTCGTTCACCGTCCGTGCCGTCGTCGTGGGCCGTGTCATCCCCGGCGTCGACTACCGGGCGACGGTCACCGAGCGCGCGGCCGACACGCTCGTCCGCAACGGCGACGCGCCGCTCACCTGCACCCCCGCCGGCGCGTTCGCCGCAGCGGTCGAGGTGAAGGCCACGTACGGCGGTGCCGCCGCGGACAAGGTCGCCGCCACCGCCACGCTCATCAGGTCGGCCGACAATCCGGCCGAGAACGACAAGGGCCCCTACTTCAAGGACGCCGACGGCAAGGCGATCCGCACGCTGAACGGTCTGAAGACGGACGCGGACGGCCTGCTGAAGCTGCCGCAGCTGTACGCGGACGACACCACCGGCACGTTCCTGCTCCGCATCACCACCGCGGGCGGAGCGACCCTCACCGTCGAACTGACCGTGGCGGCGGACGAGACGCCGTTCCCGAGCCCGTCGACGAGCAGCCCCACCGCCTGACCGCACCCACCGTCGAAGGCGCCCCTCCCGTACGACGGAGGGGCACCTTCGTTCACCGTCCGAGTCGCGCCTTGGTGTGCCGGGTCGGCTCGGCGGAGGCCGGGTCCTCCGGCCACGGATGCTTGGGATAGCGCCCGCGCAGTTCGGCCCGTACGCCCTGGTAACCCTCCCGCCAGAAGGACGCGAGGTCGGCCGTCACGGCGGCCGGCCGCCCGGCCGGCGACAGCAGATGCACCAGAAGCGGCACTCCGGCCACCTTTGGTGACTCCTGCAGCCCGAACATCTCCTGGAGCTTCACCGCCAGCACCGGCTGCTCCGGGTCGGAGTAGTCGATCCGGACCCGGGACCCACTGGGCACGGTGATCCGCTCGGGCGCCAGCTCGTCGAGCCGCGCGGCCTCCCCGGAGGCCCAGGGCAGCAGCCGCCCGAGCGCCTCGCCGGCATCGATCCGCGCGAGGTCGGCTCGCCGCCGGGCCCGGCTCAGCTCCGGCTCCAGCCACTCCTCCACGCGCGCGTGCAGCGCCTCGTCGGACACATCGGGCCACGGTTCGCCGAGCCGCTCGCGCAGGAACGCCAGCCGCTGCCGCAGCACGACCGCCCCGGCCGGCCACCTCAACAGCCCGAACCCCTCCCGGCGCAGCCCGTCCAGCAGCGCGGCCCGTACGAGCGAGGGGTCGGCGCCGGTGTGCGGCCGTACGGCCAGCTCCACCGCCCCGAGCCGCTCCACCCGCCGCGCGACGACGTCGCCGTCCGCCCAGTGCACTTCCTCGCGGCTCTCCAGGAGCGCGCCCGCCGCGTACCGCGCGATGCCCTCGTCGACAGCCGCGCCCAGCTGTACGCGCGCGTGCCCGCGCCCCACGGGCCGGTCGGCCACGGCGACGGCGAGCCACTCCGCTCCCCGCAGCCCGGACCCCGCCCCCACCTCGGCCCGCGTCCCGGCCACCATCAGATACGACCCACTGTCGACCCGGGCAACCCGCTCAGGAAACGCCAGCGCGACAACGACCCCGACCCGCCTGTCCTCCCCGTCCCCCGAAGTGACCACCGCCGGGCCTGGACCCGGGGCACCCGGGGAGTGACCTCCGGCGGTCCGGGTCTCCGGGGAGCGCCCTTGGGCGGTCGCCCGGGTGTCCGGGGTGGTCCGGTGGGTGTCGTCCCCGTGCGCCGGGGCGGAGGGATCGGGGAGCCCGGATCCCGGGGTGTCGGGGGAGCGCCCTTCGGCGGTCGCCCGGGCGTCCGGGGTGGTCCGCTCGGGGCGGTGGGTGTCGTCCCCGTGCGTGGGGGTGGCGGGATCGGGGAGCCCGGGGCCCGGGGCGCCCGGGGCGTCGGGGGAGCGCCCTTCGGCGGTTGCCCGGGTGTCCGGGGAGTGATCTGAGGCGGTCGCCCGGGCGTCCGGGGTGGTCCGCTCGGGGCGGTGGGTGTCGTCCCCGTGCGTGGGGGTGGATGGATCGGGGAGTCGGGAGACCGCTGTGGTGGAGGTCGCGTCCGGCGGAGCCAGCAGGGTGCCCTCCGGTGCACCGGAGGAGGGCCCGGGAGCCGCCCTGCGCAGCCGGCGGGTCTCCGTGCGCCAGCGGGCGGCGTACGCGTCACCGCCGCGCCGGGCGGTGCGCAGCGCGCCGGCGAGGTCGTCTCCGTAGCCACGCGGCGGTTCCTCGCCGATCAGGGCGACCACCTCGGCGGCCAGCTCGGCACCCACCAACGGGGTCGCGTCCAGCAGCGCCCGCCCCAGCCGGGGGTGCAGCCCCAGCCCCGCAAGCCGGACGCCCCGTTCCGTGGCACGCCCGTCGGGGCCGACCGCCCCGATCGCCGTCAGCACGGAACGGGCCGCCGCCATGGCCCCGCCCGGCGGGGGATCCAGCAGGGCCAGCCCGGAGGCGTCGGGATCGCCCCAGCACGCCGCCTGGAGGGCGAACGCCGTCAGGTCGGCCACCTTGATCTCGGGGGAGGGGAACCGCGGCAGCCGCGCGTCCTCCGCCTCCGCCCAGCAGCGATACACCGCACCCGGCGCCTCACGCCCCGCGCGGCCCGCCCGCTGCCGCCCGGCGGCCCGCGACGCCCGGACCGTCGTCAGCGCGCTCAGCCCCCGCGCATGATCGACTCGCGGCTCCCGCGCGAGCCCCGAGTCCACGACCACCCGCACCCCGGGAACCGTCAGCGACGACTCCGCCACCGAGGTCGCCAGCACCACCCGGCGCCGCTCCCCGGCCGACAGCACCGCGTCCTGCACGGCCGCCGGCGCCCTGCCGTGCACCTGGAGCACCTCGACACCGCCGAGGTCACCCAGCAGCCCGGCCACCCGGGCGATCTCGCCCACGCCGGGCAGGAACGCCAGCACATCCCCCTCGCGCTCGGGCAGCGCCCGCCGCACCACCGACGCCACATGCGCCAGGAGCGCCGGATCGACCCGCATGCCGTGCGGCGGACGCACCTCGCGCGCGGGAGGCGCCCACACCACCTCCACCGGGTGCGCGGCACCGTGCGCCTCGACGACCGGCGCGCCGCCCAGCAGTCGCGCCCAGCCCTCCGCGTCCGTGGTGGCCGAGGCGGCCACCAGCCGCAGCTCGGGACGGAGCGTCTCGCGCACGTCCCACAGGAACGCCGCCGCCGTGTCCGCGTCCAGATGCCGCTCATGGCACTCGTCGAGCACCACCACGTCGACCCCGGTCAGCTCCTGGTCGCGCTGCAGGCGCTGGAGGAGCACACCGGTCGTGACGACCTCCACGCGCGTGTGCCGCCCGACCGTCCGCTCCCCGCGCACCGTGAAACCGACCGACTCGCCGACCCGCTCGCCCAGCAGCCACGCCATCCGCCGTGCCGCCGCGCGGGCCGCGATCCGCCGCGGCTCGGCGACGACCACCCGCCGCGCGGGCCCAGAACCGAGCAGACCCGCCAGCGCCAACGGCACCAGGGTCGTTTTGCCCGTCCCGGGCGGCGCCACCAGCACCGCGGTGCCGTGCGCGTCGAGGGCGTCGGTCAGCCCGGGCAGGGCATCGCGTACGGGAAGGGCGTCCAGGGCGTCGTAACGGATCACGCACTCAGTCCCGCACGCATACGAAGACCGCCGTCCCCGGGATGAGGTTCCCGCGCAGCGGCGACCAGCCGCCCCACTCGGAGGTGTTCCAGGCCGGCCACTCCGGCTCCACCAGGTCCACCAGCCGGAATCCCGAGGCGACCACGTCCCGGACGCGGTCCCCGAGCGTCCTGTGGTGCTCGACGTACACCGCGCGGCCCCCCTCGTCCTGCTCGACGTAGGGCGTGCGGTCGAAGTACGACGCCGAGACGCTCAGGCCTTCCGGCCCCGGCTCGTCGGGGAACGCCCAGCGGATCGGATGCGTGACCGAGAAGACCAGCCGGCCGCCCGGGCGCAGCACCCGGCGCACCTCCCGCAGTACCAGCCGCGGGTCGGCCACGAAGGGCAGTGCCCCGTACGCCGAGCAGACCAGGTCGAAGGAGCCGTCGGCGAAGGGCAGCGCGCCCGCGTCGGCGCACACCAGGGGGAACGGCCCGCCGATGCGCTGCGCGTGCCGCAGTTGCCGGTGCGAGATGTCCAGCGCCACCGGACGCGCGCCCTGGGCGGCCAGCCAGCGCGAGCACTGCGCCGCGCCGGCGCCGAGCTCCAGGACGTCCCGCCCCTTCAGCTCCTCCGGCGGGCCGAGCAGCTCCGCCTCGACCTCGTCCAGACCCTCGGGACCCCACACGAAGCGGTCGTCGCCGAGGAAGGTGCCGTGCTCGGTCTGGTACTCGTCGGCGTTGCGGTCCCACCAGCCCCGGTTGGCGCGGGAACTCTCCGTGACTCCGGCCTCCCGCCGGGTCGCCTCCGGTTCGGGTGCTTCGGGCTCTTGGATGATGGGCTCCCTCGTCGTACTCTTCCGTCCAGCCGGACCCTGGCGTGGCGCCGAGGGTGCTCCCGGACCCTGCGCGGTACCGGGCCGCATCTGACGTGCGTGTTCCGCCATACGGGGGAATGGCGCCGGTTATGCGGCGATCCGCCCAGGGTGGGCGGCTTCGCGCATTGACCCTGCCCGGCTGCCCCCGTATGCTACAAGTTGCGCTGCGAGCCTGCGTGCCTCAGACGTAGCAGGCTGCGCTCGCATCTGTTGTATGTCCCCTCGGTTCTCGAGGCGTCATCACTGGTCAACGGTGGGGCGCTTCCTTTGCTGTCCGGCTTCTGCAGAGCGAAACAGGCTCCGGCGTAGCAGTACCTACGACTTCAATGTCCGTACCGGAGCCCTTTCCCACATGACGAGCAGCACCGAGACCACCGCCACCACCCCGCAGGTAGCGGTCAACGACATCGGTAACGAGGAAGCCTTCCTCGCAGCGATCGACGAGACGATCAAGTACTTCAACGACGGCGACATCGTCGACGGCGTCATCGTGAAGGTCGACCGGGACGAGGTCCTGCTCGACATCGGTTACAAGACCGAAGGCGTTATCCCGAGCCGCGAGCTCTCGATCAAGCACGACGTCGACCCCAACGAGGTCGTCGCCGTCGGCGACGAGATCGAGGCCCTCGTTCTCCAGAAGGAGGACAAGGAAGGCCGCCTGATCCTCTCGAAGAAGCGCGCCCAGTACGAGCGTGCCTGGGGCACCATCGAGAAGATCAAGGAAGAGGACGGGATCGTCACCGGTACCGTCATCGAGGTCGTCAAGGGTGGTCTCATCCTCGACATCGGCCTCCGTGGCTTCCTCCCGGCCTCCCTGGTCGAGATGCGCCGCGTCCGCGACCTTCAGCCCTACGTGGGCAAGGAGCTCGAGGCCAAGATCATCGAGCTGGACAAGAACCGCAACAACGTGGTCCTGTCCCGCCGTGCCTGGCTGGAGCAGACCCAGTCCGAGGTGCGCCAGACGTTCCTCACCACCCTCCAGAAGGGGCAGGTCCGTTCCGGCGTCGTCTCCTCGATCGTCAACTTCGGTGCCTTCGTGGACCTGGGTGGCGTCGACGGTCTGGTCCACGTCTCCGAGCTCTCCTGGAAGCACATCGACCACCCGTCCGAGGTTGTCGAGGTCGGCCAGGAAGTCACCGTCGAGGTCCTCGACGTCGACATGGACCGCGAGCGTGTCTCCCTGTCGCTGAAGGCGACCCAGGAAGACCCGTGGCAGCAGTTCGCCCGCACCCACCAGATCGGCCAGGTCGTGCCCGGCAAGGTCACGAAGCTGGTTCCGTTCGGTGCGTTCGTCCGCGTGGACGAGGGCATCGAGGGTCTGGTCCACATCTCCGAGCTGGCCGAGCGCCACGTGGAGATCCCGGAGCAGGTCGTCCAGGTCAACGACGAGATCTTCGTCAAGGTCATCGACATCGACCTCGAGCGCCGTCGCATCAGCCTCTCGCTGAAGCAGGCCAACGAGTCCTTCGGTGCCGACCCGTCGGCGGTCGAGTTCGACCCGACCCTGTACGGCATGGCCGCGTCCTACGACGACCAGGGCAACTACATCTACCCCGAGGGCTTCGACCCCGAGACCAACGACTGGCTCGAGGGCTACGAGAAGCAGCGCGAGGAGTGGGAGCGCCAGTACGCCGAGGCGCAGCAGCGCTTCGAGCAGCACCAGGCGCAGGTCATCAAGTCCCGCGAGGCGGACGCCCAGGCCGCTGCCGAGGGTGGCGAGGCCGCCGCTCCGGCCGCGTCCGGTGGCGGTTCGTACTCCTCCGAGGGTGGCGACCAGTCCGGTGCGCTGGCTTCGGACGAGGCGCTCGCCGCTCTGCGGGAGAAGCTGGCGGGCGGGCAGAGCTGACGCTCGCTCCTGGCCGTTGACTGAGGGGCCGTACCTTCCGGGGTACGGCCCCTCAGTGCTGCCCCGGGGTGTGCGGGCAGGCCGGCCGCGGGCCGGCGACGGGCAAATCCCCGTCGCCGGACGGGGGTCGCCCCCTGCCGGGAATGTCAGTGCCGCATGCCACGTTGTGTCGTACGAACACGAGGAGGAGCGGTCACTGTGCTTGATCCGCAGGGTTTGTACGCATGGGAGCCGAAGGGGCTCGGCGTCGTCGACATGGCGCTGGCCCAGGAGTCGGCCGGACTTGTCATGCTCTACCACTTCGACGGATACATCGACGCGGGCGAGACCGGGGACCAGATCGTCGACCGGCTGCTCGGCTCGCTGCCCCACCAGGTCGTCGCCCGGTTCGACCACGACCGGCTGGTCGACTACCGCGCCCGGCGTCCGCTGCTGACCTTCACCCGCGACCGCTGGAGCGACTACGAGGTGCCCGCCATCGAGGTGCGCCTCGTCCAGGACGCCACTGGGGCGCCCTTCCTGCTGCTGTCCGGGCCCGAGCCGGACATCGAGTGGGAGCGCTTCGCCGCCGCCGTCCAGCAGATCGTGGAGCGGCTCGGCGTACGCCTGTCGGTGAACTTCCACGGCATCCCCATGGGCGTCCCGCACACGCGCCCGGTCGGCATCACCCCGCACGGCAACCGCGCCGACCTCGTCCCGGCGAGCAAGAGCCCCTTCGACGAGGCGCAGGTGCCCGGCAGCGCGGAGGCCCTCGTCGAGTACCGGCTGATGCAGGCCGGGCACGACGTCCTGGGCGTCGCCGCGCACGTGCCGCACTACATCGCCCGGTCCCCGTACCCCGACGCGGCACTGACCGCCCTGGAGGCCATCACGGCCGCCACCGGCCTGGTCCTGCCCGGTGTCGCGCACGCGCTGCGCACCGACGCCCACCGCACCCAGACCGAGATCGACCGCCAGATCCAGGAGGGCGACGACGAGCTCACCGCCCTCGTGCAGGGCCTCGAGCACCAGTACGACGCGGCCGCGGGCGCCGAGACCCGGGGCAATATGCTCGCGGAGCCGGTGGAGATTCCGTCCGCCGACGAGATCGGCCGCGAGTTCGAGCGCTTCCTCGCGGAGCGAGAGGGCGAGAACTGACGCCCCGCGGCCCCGGTGCCGCGGGCAGCCTCTAGGCTGCTGTTCATGCTGACAGTGGGGCTGACCGGCGGCATCGGGGCCGGCAAGAGCGAGGTGTCGCGGCTGCTCGTCGAGTGCGGTGCCGTGCTGATCGACGCGGACCGCATCGCGCGTGAGGTCGTCGCGCCAGGGACGCCGGGGCTCGCCGCCGTCGTCGACGCGTTCGGCGAGAACATCCTCACCGCGGACGGCAGCCTCGACCGGCAGAAACTGGGCTCCATCGTCTTCGCCGACCCGGAGAAGCTGGCCCTCCTCAACTCGATCGTCCACCCCCTGGTGGGCGCCCGCTCCCGGGAGCTGGAAGAGGCCGCCCCCGACGACGCCGTGGTCGTCCACGACGTCCCTCTCCTTACCGAGAACGGCCTCGCGCCCCTCTACGACCTGGTGATCGTCGTCGACGCGAGCCCCGAAACCCAGCTCGAGCGGCTCGTGAGCAAGCGCGGCATGACCGAGGAGGACGCCCGGGCACGGATGGCCGCCCAGGCGACCCGCGAGCAGCGCCGGGCGATCGCCGACATGATCATCGACAACGACGGCACCCTCGACGAGCTGGAACAACGCGTCAAGGACGTGTGCTCCGAGCTCGTCCGCCGGGCACGCGCACCCCGGAAGCCGTCCCAGGAATAGCGGGCCGCGAAGGAGGCGTTGAAGTCGTTCCGCGAGGGAAGGATTCCGCCGTGCCCGAGACCAGTGGTTCGACCGGACGTACGCCGGAGACGCATGTCATCGACTTCCGTGCCGCCGAGCACCTGCTCGCCTCCCGGGACCCGCGGGGCGCGGTCAAGCTGCTCGACGGCGTGATCGACGTCCACCCGGAGAACACCGCCGCCCGCCTGCTGCGCGCCCGTGCGTTCTTCGCCGCGGCGCAGCTGCGCCCCGCCGAGCTGGAGTTCTCCCTGGTCCTGGAGCGCGAGCCGGACAACGCCTTCGCCCACTTCGCGCTCGCCCGCACCTACCAGCGGCAGGGCCGCTCCCACCCGGCCAGGCGTCACTTCCGGCTGGCGGCGGCACTGGACCCCAACCCTGAGTACCTGAAGGCGGCCCGCTTCGAGGACTGACGGACGCCCCGCACTACGGCCGGCTCCTCGGCGGCTCGTACGGAGGGACGTCGCGTCCCGGCTGATAGTGCGGCCCCTGGCGGATGTGCCGGACGATGAAGGCCATGTCGGCCGTGACGAGCAGCCACAGCACCCCGCAGGCGAGCGCCCAGCCCGGATGCCCCGCGAGCGCGAACCCGACCGTCCCGGCCACCGTCCAGACCTCGCCCCACACGCTCAGCCAGAACCGCATCCGCAGAGCACTGCGCGCGGTCGTCGGCTCACTCCCCGTACGCATCGTCCTCACCACCGCTCCTGCCCGGTCCCGCCCGCGAGATGCGGCTGCGGCACGGAAGCCGTCGGGCTCCGGGTGCCCCGGAACCCCCTGCCCCACCGCTCGGTCGACCACCGTGGACTCACTCGGACGGGTGAATTCACGAGGTGGGGGAACGGGCGTGCGGACGCGGTCCGTTGGACGGGCATGGAGCTGAAAATGCGTGAGGGGTACGAGGGAACGGGGCCTGGGGCGATCACTCCGGACGGCTGTGCGGTGGAGCTCTATGCGCGGCTGCCCGTCGGGGACGAGCCGGACATCATCGCCGCCGCCGTGCCGGCCGGGGCGCGGGTGCTGGAGCTGGGCAGCGGTGTGGGGCGCATGACGCACGCGCTGCTGCAGCGCGGCTTCGACGTCACGGCGGTGGACGAGTCCGCGGAGATGCTGGAGCGCGTGCGCGGCGCGCGGACGATATGCGACTCGATCGAGAGGCTCGACCTCGGTGAGACGTTCGACGTGGTGCTGCTCGCCTCCTTCCTGGTGCACGCGGGGGACGTCGAGGTACGGCGGGGCATGCTGCGCACCTGCGTACGGCATTTGGCGAAGGGCGGATGCGTACTGATCCAGCGGGAGGGCGAGGACTACCACAGCAATGTGCCGCGCGAGCGGGTCGACCCGGCCGGCTTCACCGTGCGGATCGTCTCGGCGGAGCCGGTCGGCGACGGGGTCAACTCGGTACGCGCGGAGTACATGTTCCCGGACGCGGTCTGGACCCAGACCTTCCGCGCCCGCCCCCTGACGAGGCAGCAGTTCGAGGAGGCACTGGGGGAGGCAGGCCTGAGGGTGGACCACTATCTGACGGAGGACCGGATGTGGGTGAGAGCCGTCCCGGCAACCGACAACCGACCGAGGAAGTGACGCCCGACAACGATGAGTTCACGGGTGAGAGGCGGTCTCTCCCCCGTCCGGCCGGTCAAGGCCGGTTCGTGCCGCCGGAGTCCCGGCCGCGGGAGGTCCGGCCGCCTTTCGTGCCCCGGGTGCCCGAGCCTCCACGGCCACCGGTGCCGCCCGGGGCCGTGCCGCGGCCGGCCGCACGGCGCCCTCCGGGCCCGGCGCCCGGCTCACCGGCGCCGAACCCGCCCAGGCCGCCGAGTCCGCGCAGGCGTTCCATCTCGCGGCGGTCGCGCTTGGTCGGGCGGCCCGCGCCGCGGTCGCGGACACCGGCCGGGGCGACGGCCTCGCGCGGCGGAGGGGGCGGCGAGTTGTCGATGTAGCACTGGACGGCCACCGGAGCGCCCACCCGCTTGCGGATCAGCCGCTTGACGACGACGATCCGCTCCCGGGTTTCGGCCCGCAGCCGCACCTCGTCACCGACGCGGACGGAGTGCGAGGGCTTCACCCGCTCGCCGTTCACCCGGACGTGCCCGCCCCGGCAGGCGGCGGCACCGAGGGACCGCGTCTTGACCAGACGCACCGACCAGATCCAGCTGTCGATCCGCACGGACTCACCGGCCCCCGGCCCGGCCGCCTCGGCGGCGGCCACCGCAGCGGCGGTTCTGGGGTCCTCGGCACTCTCAGAAGCCATGGTCCCGACCCTAACCCCCCCCGGGCGCCACCGCCGGTGCGGAAATTTTCCGGCTCCCCGCAGCACCTACCGTGGAGCCATGGACCCCAGCGGCCTCTCCCGTCTCGACCAGCGCATCGCCGGCTGCCGTGCCTGCCCCCGGCTGGTCGCCTGGCGTGAGGAGGTCGCCCGTACCAAGCGCGCCGCGTTCGCGGACTGGACGTACTGGGGCAGGCCGGTGCCCGGGTTCGGACCGCCGGACGCCCGGCTGCTGATCGTCGGACTGGCCCCGGCGGCGCACGGCGGCAACCGCACTGGCCGGATGTTCACCGGGGACCGTTCCGGGGACGTGCTGTACCAGACTCTGTACGACGTCGGGCTCGCCTCGCAGCCGACCTCCGTGCACGCGGCGGACGGCCTGCGGCTGTACGGCGTACGTGTCACCGCGCCCGTGCACTGTGCCCCGCCCGCCAACAAGCCCACCCCCAAGGAGCGGGACACCTGCCGGCCCTGGCTGGTGCAGGAGCTGCGTCTGCTGCGCCCCACCGTCCGGGCCGCCGTCCTCCTCGGTGCCTTTGGCTGGCAGGCCGCCCTGCCGGCGTTCGCCGAGGCCGGCTGGACCGTGCCCCGCCCACGGCCCGCCTTCGCACACGGCGCCCGCGTCACGCTGGACGCCCCCGACGGGCCCGGCCTGGACCTCTTCGGCTGCTTCCACGTCAGCCAGCGCAACACCTTCACCGGCCGGCTCACCCCCGAGATGCTCCGGGACGTACTGCGCACCGCGGCCCGGGCGGCGGGACTGGGCACACCGGAAAGCAGCGGCTGACGCCTCGGCCCGGGTGTCCTACGGCCGCCACACGTACCGCACGTCCGGCTCCCGTTCCTCGTTCCCGGAGCCGTCCGTCCACTCCACGGCCGTGAATCCATGCCGCTCATAGAAGCGGTGGGCCGGCGCGTTGACCTGGAAGGTCCACAGGACGAGCCCTCCGGGGCTGCGCTGCTTGGCCAGCGCGACGAACCGGTCACCGATCCCGCGCCCGCGCCACCCGGGGTCGAGGTACAGCTGCTCCAGCTCCTCGCCCTCCAGCACCAGCACGCCGACGAGGTCCTCGTCCGCCGTCTCCGCCACCCACGTCTCACGCAGGGGCACCAGGACGTGCCGGAAGTACTGCCGGACCTCGTCGTCGGACCGGGGCCGGACCACGCTCGGCAGCGCGGCGGCGAAGGACCGCAGCCACACGCCGGCCGCGGGCCCGGCATCGGAGGGGAGGGCCCGGCGCAGCGTGACGGCTCCCTCGGGGGGCGTCACGACCCGGCGCCGTCGGGTACGACCGCCGTCGCCGTGATCTCCACGAGCTGCCCGGGGTAGCCGAGGCAGGGCACACCGATCAGCGTCGACGAGTGGGGCCCGGTGCTCAGCCCGGACGCCTCGACGACCTCCCACACGGCGGAGAGCGCGGCGGGCTCACCGCTCACCACGTACACATCCGTCGCGACGACCAGGTCCAGGGAGCTGCCCACCGCCCTCAGCTGTTCCTCGAGGTTGGCGATCACTTGCCGGGCCTGGCGCACCGGATCTCCCTCGCCGGCCAGCTTCCCCTCCGCGGTCAGCGGGACGGAACCGGCGAGGAACGCCAGCCTGGTGCCCGCCTCGACGACGGAGGCGTGGGAGTAGGAGGGCGGCGGGAACAGGGTGGGAACGGTGACGCGCTGGGTCACGGCGGCTCCTGGAGCGGTGGACGATCGACGCCGTGGTCGATCGTCCACCGGCCGGCCCCCCGCCGCATCCGAATTACGTGCGGCGTCGCGACAGCCCTACGGGCGCAGCACCACCTTGGTGTAGCCCTCCACCCGCTTGTCGAACTTGTCGTAGGCGGACGGCGCCTGGTCCAGGGGCAGCTCGTGGGAGACGACGAAGCTCGGCTTCGCCCTGCCCTCGATGATCATGTCGCGCAGGAACCGGTTGTAGCGCTTCACGTTGCACTGTCCGGTGCCCATCCGCAGGCCCTTCTCGAAGAGCTTGCCGACCGCGACAAGGAGCATGCCCTTCTTCGACTGCTCGTCCGGGGCGCCGGGGTCCGCGGGGACGTAGAGCCCGGGCACCCCGAGCATTCCGGTGGCCCGGACCGTGCGGATGAGGGAGTTCAGCACGGTCGCCGGCTCCTCGCGGTCCGTGTCCCCGCCGGCCGACGCCTGGTAGCCGACGGCGTCGATGCCCTTGTCGGTGCCCATGCCCTCGGTCTGCTCGTGTATCTGCTCCACCGGGTCGCCCTTGGAGAAGTCGATCGGGATCGCGCCGATCTCCTGCGCCTTCTGCAGCCGCTCGGGAACCCGGTCCACGGCGAACACCTTCCGTGCGCCGCGCAGCAGCGCCGAGTAGGCCGCCATGAGACCGACCGGGCCCGCGCCGTACACCGTGACGCTCTCGCCAGGGCGGACCTGGGCGAGTTCACACCCGTGGTAGCCCGTGGGGAAGATGTCGGCGAGCAGGATGAAGTCGTTCTCGTGTTCCTGCCCCGGCGGCAGTTTCAGGCAGTTGAAGTCGGCGTAGGGCACACGCAGGTACTCGGCCTGCCCGCCCTTGTACGGCCCCATCGCGACGTAGCCGTAGGCGCCGCCCGCGAAACCGGGGTTGACGGTGAGACAGAATCCGGTGTACCCCTCGACGCAGTTGATGCAGAATCCGCAGGCGACGTTGAAGGGCATGACCACACGGTCGCCCTCCTTGAGCCCGGTGACGCCCGAGCCGACCTCCGTGATGATTCCCATGTTCTCGTGGCCGAAGGTGATGCCGGGCTCGGCGGCGGTACGACCCTCGTACATGTGCAGGTCGGAGCCGCAGATCGCGCTTGAGGTGATCCGTACGATCACGTCGTTCGGATGCTGGATGGTAGGATTGTCAACTTCTTCGACCGCGACTTCGAACGGTCCTTTGTACACGACGGCTTTCATGACCACGACCTCCACTCGGTGGCGTATGTGTCTGGTTACCGCGCCTCTCCCGATGGTCCACGTGACCGGTATCTCATGATTCTCCGGTCCGTCGAACGGGGCAAGCCGGTAATGTTTCGTGAATATCGTTTTTGGCGTCGTCCGGTACGAATCGGCGCCGCAACCCCGAGTCGTATCGCGAGAGGAAAGGGCGGAGATGGCAGCGCAAAGGCTGGGAACACTCCTTGTCGCCGTGCCCGGGCTGTCCGGCACCACATATCCGCCGGGCACGACGGTGACCGTCCGCGGTCGCGGTGCCACGGTCGACGCCTATGTGAACGGCGACTGGCTCCCGCTGTCGTGGTGGGAGTTCTCCGACGGCCTCCGCGAGGACATAGCCGACCGCTGACCCGCGGCTCCGCCGGCCAGGTCCTCAGGTGACCTTGACCCAGTTCATGGTGCGTTCCACGGCCCGCTTCCAGTCCTGGTAGCACTCCTCGCGCGCTTCCTCGCTCCACTGCGGCTCCCAGCGCTTCGACTCCTGCCAGTGAGTGCGCAGCTCGTCGGTGTCGCCCCAGAAGCCCACGGCGAGCCCGGCGGCGTAGGCGGCGCCCAGTGCGGTGGTCTCGGCGACCACGGGACGGCTGACCGGTACCCCCAGCACATCCGCCTGAATCTGCATGCACAGGTCGTTCGCGGTGACGCCGCCGTCGACCTTGAGCACGTCCAGATGCACACCCGAGTCCTGCTCCATGGCCTCGACCACGTCACGGCTCTGGTAGCAGATGGCCTCCAGCGTCGCCCGTGCGATGTGACCGCCGGTGTGGTATCGGGACAGCCCCACCATGGCGCCGCGGGCGTCGGAACGCCAGTAGGGGGCGAACAGGCCGGAGAAGGCGGGAACGAAGTACATCCCGCCGTTGTCCTCCACCGTGCGCGCCAGCTGCTCGCTGTCCGGGGCGCTCCCGATGATCTTCAGCTGGTCGCGCAGCCACTGCACGGCGGCGCCGGTGACGGCGATGGAGCCCTCCAGCGCGTAGACCACGGGGCTGCCGGCGAACTGGTACGCGACCGTCGTCAGCAGCCCGCTGCGCGAGCGCACCAGCTCGGTACCCGTGTTGAGCACGAGGAAGTTGCCCGTGCCGTAGGTGTTCTTGGCCTCGCCGGGGGAGAAGCAGACCTGGCCGACGGTCGCCGCGTGCTGGTCGCCGAGCACGCCGGTGATCGGGACGGCGGCGCCCAGCGGCCGGGAGGTGCGGCCCAGCCCGAACGCCTCGGGGTGGGACGAGGGGTTGATGGCCGGCAGCATGGAGCGCGGGATGCCGAAGATCCCCAGCAGTTCGTCGTCCCAGTCCAGGGTCTCCAGGTTCATGAGCATGGTGCGGCTGGCGTTGGTCACGTCCGTGGCGTGCACACCGCCGTTGGGTCCGCCGGTGAGGTTCCACAGCACCCAGGCGTCGGTGTTGCCGAACAGGGCGTGGCCCGCCTCGGCGGCCTCGCGCAGCCCGTCCACGTTCTCCAGCAGCCACTTGAGCTTGCCACCGGAGAAGTACGTGGCCGGCGGCAGTCCGGCCTTGTGGCGGATGACGTCGCCGTGGCCGTCGCGTTCGAGGGCATGGGCGATGCGGTCGGTGCGGGTGTCCTGCCAGACGATGGCGTTGTAGTACGGGCGGCCGGTGCGCGGGTCCCAGACCACTGTCGTCTCGCGCTGGTTGGTGATGCCGATGGCCCGCAGGTCGTTGGCCGTGAGACCGCCGTCCCGCATGGCGTTCTGGATCACCGTGTTGGTGCGCTCCCAGATCTCCACAGGGTCGTGCTCGACCCACCCGGACCTCGGCAGGATCTGCTGGTGCTCGAGCTGGTGCTTCGCCACCTCGTTCCCCGAGTGGTCGAAGATCATGAAGCGTGTGCTGGTGGTCCCCTGGTCCACCGCGCCGACGAATTCGGGCATTGCTGCCACCTCTCCTGGTGTGACGACAGGGCCTGAGGGCTACGGTTCCTCGGTGGCCGGGCCTTCCTCCTGCGCCCCCGCCCTGGCGTTGATCACCGGCTTGATCAGCAGGTCGTACACGCCGACACCGACGACGCCGCCGATGAGCGGGCCCACAATGGGAATCCACCAGTAGCTGCTGAACCACCCGAATGTCCCGGGTAGCGCGATCGAACCCCAGCCCTCGAAGAAGGTGAACAGCCGTGGCCCGAAATCGCGCGCGGGATTGATGGCGTATCCGGCATTGGTGCCGAACGTCAGGCCGATCGCGACGACCACCAGGCCGATGAGGAACGGATGCAGATTCGACAGCGGAGCCACATTGCGCAGGTCGATGAGCGCGCAGACGAGCAGAAGAAGGATTCCCGTTCCCACGATCTGGTCGAGCAGCGGACCCCACCAGGAATCCCCGAAATACTCGGCGGGGAATGTCGCGAAGATGGAGTAGGTGGCCAGTGATTCCTCGCGTGGAACCCCTGCGGTGGTCTCGGCCGCGTTGATCGCCCACCGGTAGCAGGCGTAGACGAGCGCGGCACCGGTGAAGGCGCCCACGACCTGGGCCAGCCAGTACGGCAGGACCTTCCGCCAGGGGAAATCCCCGCGTACGGCGAAGGCCAGCGTCACCGCGGGATTGATGTGGGCGCCGCTGATACCGCCGGCCACATAGACACCGAACACCACGGCGAGGCCCCAGCCCCAGGAGATGATGAGCCAGTTGGCCGGCCCGAATTCCACCGCCTGCCGCCCCGATCCGGGTAGGCCGACAACCGCGACGGCCACTGATCCGGCGCCCAGCAGAAGCAGGACGAACGTTCCCAGGAATTCGGCGAGCATTTCGCCGCCGACGCCTTCTTTGTAACCGCGTCTACGTGCAGTGAGTTCAGCCATCGGCTCTCCTCGGCAGGAATGGCACGGGCCTTTCCTCCCCCTACCGGAAGCGTAGGCGTATAACGGTGATCGGGCGCGCGGGGCGTCAAATTTACTCCCAACAGAGCAATGCCGCCCCACCCGTGCCGGTTTCCCTACTGGCTCGCCCAGCCCTGCGGGCCCCCACCCTCGGGACGTACGCGGGCGACCACCTTCGGCCGTACCGCTCATGCGAGAGTCCCGCCGGGCTCATCGTCACCGGAATGCACCGTCCTCACGCACGACGATCAAGAACGGACCGGATGCGCCCAGGACGCGGCCGTCGTCGTACGTGACGGGCGACACCTGAAAGACGTACGGGGCCGGGCGATGAGTTCGGACCGTGGGCGCAGTCACCCCTTGCAACGGGACCGTTGCACAGGAGGAACCATGTCGCTTCCGGAGATCGTCTCGCGTGCCGAGTGGCTCGCGGCGCGTGAGGAACTGCTGGCCAAGGAGAAGGCCGTCACCCGCGCCCGGGACGCGCTCAACGCCGAGCGGCGCCGACTGCCGATGGTCCTGATCGACCGGGAGTACGTCTTCGAGGGCGGCGACGGCAAGGCCACGCTGCTGGACCTGTTCCAGGGGCGCCGGCAGCTCGTCGTCCACCACTTCATGTTCGCCCCCGAGTGGGAGGCCGGCTGCCGCGGCTGCTCCGCGTTCCTGGACCAGATCGGCCACCTCGCCCACCTCGGCGCCCGGTCCACCTCGTTCGCGGCGGTCTCCCGGGCGCCGTACACGAGGATCCTGCCGTTCAAGGCGCGGATGGGGTGGACGGTGCCTTGGTACTCCTCGTACCCCGGCGTCTTCAACGAGCACTTCGACGTGACCCTGGAGTACGAGGGGGAGCTCGTCGAGCGGTCGGGCGTGAGCTGCTTCCTGCGGGACGGCGAGCGGGTCTTTCACACGTACTCGGCCTACGGGCGGGGACTGGACGGGCTGGGCTCGACCACCAGCCTGCTGGACCTCACCGCGCTCGGAAGGCAGGAGGCATGGGAGGAACCCCAGGGGCGCGCGTCGGCTCTCGGGGCGCCTGTGGCAGGGGAGCGTGTCCGTTATCACGACGAGTACGACGACTGACGCGGAAGGTGACGGATTACTCCGGAAGGTTGAGAGCCCGCTCACACGTGGCGGTGAACGGGTGTCAACTACGTCTCAGTACCGTCACTGAGCGAGGCGTTCGCTCCATGGTTGGCGTTTAACTCTGCGAGTACAGCGCTACATGGAGGTGGCAGGGTGAACGGGCGAACGGTGCTCGAACGCTTTCCCGCAGGTGGACCGCGCGGCTCATGGCCGGCGGAGGAGTTCGCGCATGCGCGGCGCCTGGAGGGACTGCCCGCCGAGGTTGTCATGGACCTCGCCACCGACATGTTTCTGGTGATCGTCCGCGGCGACGGCGGCGGTGATGTGACGGCGTGAGCGGACGCACGGCGCCGGGCGCCTGTATGGCATCCGTCGGACGGCTGTCTACGCGCTGACCGGACGGGACCAGGCGGGGGTGGTGTCAGTCAGGCGGCACAGGGCCAGGTAGAGGGGTATCGGCGGCGTGTAGGGGAGCGTGCCGTCGGGGCGGTGGATCAGACCGGGCAGCTCGGGCGCCTCGGCGTCGGGGAGGACCGCGCCGGCCGCGTAGTGCGCCGGGGCGGGCCACTCCAGCGCGTAGTCGGAGTCGGACGGGACCAGCCACCACCAGTGCGCCTCATCGGCGTAGACGCAGCCCACCCGGGGCAGCCGGGGCAGCACCAGCGGGCCGAAGCGGGCGGGTACCGCGACCGCGTCGCAGCCCATGGGCGCCGTCATGCCGTCGGGTACCGGCAGTCGCCGCAGGGTGGCCGGGATGTTCCGTCCGCGCTGGAGACGGAGCAGCGAGTTCAGGCTCAGCACCCGGGTGCCACGGGTGCCTGTCACGCCCGGCCCCCGTCCGGGTGGACGCGTTGATGCGGAAGAATGTTCGGCATCGCCGCCGGATGTGGCGCCGGTGCCTGCGCCGGCCGGTGCGACTGAGGGGTCCCGTCGCCATTTTCCTCGCTGTCGCCGTCGTCCGGGTCGCCCGCCGGGAGGGGCTTCGGCCGGGCGCCCCAGCCCAGGTCGTTGCGGGGTTCCGCGGGATCGGGCGGAGTGTCCGCCTCGCGGGGAAGGTCGGCCCAGACCAGCAGCCCGGGACCGTGCTCGTGGGCGCCCCACGCTTGACACAGGGCGTCGACGAGGAGCAATCCCCTCCCGTGCTCCTCCTCCGGCCGCTGCCGGGTGTTCGCCCGCGGCCGGTCCGGTGTGCAGCCCTCGTCCCGCACGGCTATGCGCACCAGATCGTCGCCGTCGTGCAGCTCGCAGACGATGTGGCTGCTCGCGGTGTGCACGATGGCGTTGGTGACCAGTTCGGAGACGACCAGTTCCGCCGTGTCGCAGATCTCTTCGCACACCGACCAGCCGGTCAACTGTGCCCTCGTCAGGTGTCTGGCCTGAGCCGGGGAGCCCGGATGGGCGGCCAGTTCGAAACGGAACCGGCGCTCGGCAGCGGCCCCCGAGGGGGCGGGTGCCGAGGCGGCGCCGAGGCCGACGGAACCTGCGGCGGCTTCTGTTCCTAAGGGCGCGGGCGGAATCACGCTTGCCACTATCGCCCCGCCGTGAACACTTGGCAAGTGTCACTCTGAAAAATGCAGAGTGCTGTGTGACGGTCTGGAAGGCCATGGCACACTGCACGCAACAGCACCTCGTGCGGCGCCAGTTGGGATCGCCGGAGATTGGTTCGAAGAATTGCTCTATCGAATGGGTCTTCGAAACGATCTCCGAATGGCGCCGCGGGGCTGTCAGGATTTGTGCGAGGGAGGTGGAGTATGAGCGAACCCCGGTCCGCGCCGACGGTAGGACAGGTCGTCCTCGGTCGGCGCCTGCTGGATCTGCGGGAACGCGCGGGGATGAAGCGCGAGGAGGCCGCCCGCATCCTCCGGGTCGCCCCCGCCACCGTGCGCCGCATGGAGATGGCCGAGGTCGCGCTCAAAATCCCCTACCTCCAGCTCCTGCTGAAGGCGTACGGCGTCTCCGACGACGAGGCCGACGCCTTCGTGCAGCTGGCGGAGGATGCCAACCGCCCCGGCTGGTGGCAGCGCTTCCACGACATCCTGCCCGGCTGGTTCTCGATGTACGTCAGCCTGGAGGGTGCCGCCTCCCTCATCCGCAGCTACGAACCCCATTTCGTCCCCGGAGTGCTCCAGACCGAGGACTACGCGCGCGGCGTACTGCGCTCCGGCGCCATCGGGCAGACCCGGCCCGAGGACATCGAGCGCCACGTCGACCTGCGCATGCGACGGCAGGAACTGCTCACCCGCAAGGACGCGCCCCGACTGTGGGTCGTGATGGACGAGACCGTGCTCCGCCGCCAGGTCGGCGGCCCGGAGGTGATGCGTGCACAGATCGACAAGCTGCTCGAGGCCACGAAGCTGCCCCATGTGACGCTGCAGGTCGCGACCTTCGCCGACGGGCCGCACCCCGGCACGTACGGGCCGTTCGTGCTGTTCCGATTTGCCATGCCCGAACTGCCGGACATGGTCTACAGCGAGTACCTGACCGGCGCCGTCTACCTGGACGCGCGCAACGAGGTGGCGACCCACCTCGAGGTCATGGACCGCATGGCGGCGCAGGCCGCCACGGCACATCGCACGAAGGAGATCCTCCGGGATCTCCGCAAGGAGCTGTGAATGGAACTCATGAAGCGCCCGAAGTCCCTGCCCCGCCCGCAGGCGCACACCGGAAGGATCTACAACGGCATGCCCGCGCGGGAACTGGGCAGCGAGGGCTGGCACAAGCCGTGGAGCGGCGGCAACGGAGGGAACTGCCTGGAGGCGATGAAGCTCGACGACGGCCGGATCGCCGTACGCCAGTCCACCGATCCGGACGGCCCCGCGCTCATCTACACCTCCGCGGAGATCACGGCCTTCATCGAGGGAGCGAAGGCGGGAGAGGCGGATTTCCTGCTGTCCTAAGACCTGTTGTCCGCTCTACCTTTGCGTTCCTCCTCTGATTCGGCACTGACTTGACCACTAACAGTTGCAGAGAGTTACGGAGTCCCTCATGACCGGGCAGCCCCCCGTGGAGATCGACACCAGCAGACCGCACCCCGCCCGGATGTACGACTGGTACCTCGGAGGCAAGGACAACTATCCGGTCGACGAGGAAATGGGCCGGCAGATGCTGGCCCTCGAACCGCGGACGCCGGTGATGGCACGAGTGAACCGCGCGTTCATGCACCGGGCGACGCGCTGGCTGGCCGGCCAGGGCGTGCGCCAGTTCCTCGACGTCGGCACCGGCATCCCCACCGAGCCCAATCTGCACCAGGTGGCCCAGGAGATCGCGCCGGACGCCCACGTCGTGTACTGCGACAACGATCCCATCGTGCTGGCTCACGCGGGGGCGCTGCTGCGGGGCACGGACGAGGGGGTGACCGAGTACCTCCAGGCCGATGTACGGGATCCGGACACCATCCTGGCGGGCGCGCGGAGGATCCTCGACTTCGACGAGCCGATCGCCCTGTCGCTCATCGCGCTGCTGCACTTCGTCCCCGACGAGGACGGGGCGCATGAGCTGGTCGGGCGGCTGCTGGCGGACCTTCCCTCCGGCAGTCACCTGGTCGTCACCCACGCGACGGCCGACTTCACCCCCGAGTTGTCGAAGGCGGCCAGCGAGAAGTTCAGGGCCGCGGGCGTCACCCTGGCCCTGCGTTCCCGGGAGGAGTTCACCCGCTTCTTCGACGGCCTGGAACTCGTCGAGCCGGGTGTGCGGGTCCCCCACGAGTGGCATCCCGAACTGGGAGAGCCCGTGCCGGGCCAGGACGACGGCTACATCCCCGGCTACGGAGCGGTGGCCCGCAAACCGTAAGCACGGCAGGCACGGTAAGTACGGCAGGCACGGTAAGCACGGCAGGCACGGTAAGCACGGAGCAGCCCGCGGGCGGCGACCGCCGTCGCGCCCGCGGGCAGTCCTCATACGGTCATGGGGCGGTCGTAGGGACCGATCGGCGCCGGCAGCCGACTCGGCGCGTCGGTCACGTACCGGTCGACCGCCGCCGCCACCGCCCGCCCCTCGGCGATCGCCCACACGATCAACGACTGCCCACGCGCCGCGTCCCCCGCCGCGAACACCCCCGGCACACGCGTGGCGAACCCGTCGTCCCGCGCGATCGTGCCCCGAGGATCCAGCGCCAGCCCCAGCTGCGCCACCAGCCCGTCCCGCTGATCGGGCCCGGAGAAGCCCAGCGCGAGCAGCACGAGATCGGCGGGCAGCGTCCGCTCCGTGCCCGGCACGGCCCGGCGCCGGGAGTCCACCTCGACCAGTCGCAACGCGCGGACGCGCCCCTCCGCGTCCCCCTCGAACCGCAGCGTCGACGCCGCGAACACCCGCGCGTCCGCGTCCGCCGCCGGCGCCGTCCGCAACGCCTCCGCCTCCTCGTGCGCCGGGGACAGGCGGTACAGCTTCGGATACGCCGGCCACGGCTCGGCGTTCTCGTCCCGCTCACTCGGCGGCCGGCCGTAGATGTCGAGCTGGGTGACCGAGGCGGCGCCCTCGCGTATGGCCGTCCCCAGACAGTCCGCCCCCGTGTCACCGCCGCCGACGATGACGACATGCCGGCCCGCGGCGGACAACGGCGACGACTCCAGGTCCCCCGCACACACCCGGTTGGCCAGCGGCAGATACTCCATCGCCTGGTGGATCCCGCCGAGTTCCCGCCCCGGCACCGGCAGCTCCCGCCAGGCGGTCGCGCCCGTAGCGATCACCACGGCGTCGTAGCGGGCCCGTAGCTCCGCCGCGTCCACGTCCTGCCCGACCGTCGTGGAGGTACGGAACTTCGTCCCCTCCTCGCGCATCTGCCCCACACGCCGGTCCAGATGCCGCTTCTCCATCTTGAACTCGGGGATGCCGTACCGCATCAGCCCGCCGACCCGGTCGTCCCGCTCGTACACGGCGACGGTGTGACCGGCCCGGGTCAACTGCTGGGCCGCGGCCAGCCCGGTGGGCCCGGAGCCGATGACCGCGACCGTCCGGCCGGACAGGCGCTCCGGCGGCGCCGGCGGCGCGAAGCCTTCCGCCCAGGCCCGGTCGGCGATGGCGCACTCGACGTTCTTGATGGTGACCGCCGGCTGGTTGATGGCGAGCACACAGCCCGGCTCGCAGGGCGCCGGACACAACCGCCCGGTGAACTCGGGGAAGTTGTTGGTGGCGTGCAGCCGGTCCGCCGCCGCCTGCCAGTCCTCCCGCGAGACCAGGTCGTTCCACTCGGGGATGAGGTTGCCCAGCGGACAGGCCTGATGGCAGAAGGGCACACCGCAGTCCATGCAGCGGTCGGCCTGTTCGCCGATGATGGGCAGCAGCGCCCCGGGGACGTAGACCTCGTCCCAGTCGCGGACCCGTTCCGCCACCGGCCTGCGGGGCCATTCCTCGCGGGGCGTGGTGAGGAATCCCTTGGGATCGGCCATGGCCGTCTTCCTTGCGTGCGCGGGTGACACGCCGTGCGTCGTCGGTCGGCACTCTTCCGGCCACGATACGTCCGCCCGTCCACGTCCGCAGAGAGCATCCGCAGAGCGCTTGCGCCGGAGAACTCCCCGGACGCCGACAGCGCGGCCGCGGCCCGGCGGGCCTGTCAGCGGGTGAGAGCCCAGGACGTACGCCGGCGCCGCCCCGCCGAGGCGAGCGTGCGGACGTGGTTCCACATCGTCCACTCGCGCACATGGACCGGCCGGTACCCAGTGGCCTCCGGGCTCCCGGCTCCAGCCGGGAGGCGGGTAGGCCCGCCGGGCGTCAGCCGGTGGAACCAAGCCCCTCCTCCGACCATCCTCTGAGCACCGTCTCCACCGCTGCCGCGATCCTCCGCCGCGCCTCGTGCCGCGGCACCCCGCTCATCAACAGGCGGTCGTACGGCGTGTCCAGATGCCGTACGGATGCCACCACCGCCGCCGTCACCGCCCGCTCGGACAGCGCCCGGCCCGCCGCGCTCCTTCCCACCCGTCCACTGCCCCGGACCGAGGCGTGCGCGGCGACGGCGTGGGCGCGCACCTCCGGGCAGCCGGGGAACAGCCGCCGTATCTCCGCCGCGAAAGCCTCCGTGAACCGCACGTCCTCGGCCGCCCGCCGCCGGGCGTCCCGCATCCGGCGTCTCCGGCGTGCCTCCGCGTCCGCAAGACAGCGCCGCTCGGCCCGGGCCAGCGCCTCCTCCTCGACCAGCACGCCCTGCCGTTCGTACCGACCCCTGCGACGGTTGAACCGCACGACCACCGCAGACAGCGAGGTCTCCTCCTGCGACCGGCGGGTGAGCGCCGTGTCGCCACGTGGCAGGAAGACGAGGTGACCAAGATCAGCACAGTCGAGACAGCGCGGTAAACCGTTCTCCATCACGAGCAGGGGGAGCGGGCCCCGACGGCAGCCGGCGCAGTGCCGGTCCCGCAGCGGCTGCTGGACGACAAGCCCGGTGAACCGAGGGGGAGTTGCACGGGATGCCATGGCAGGATCCTTCCCCCCGACAGGCCGCGAGCCACGTTCCGGACGCCGGGCTGACGCATTATGGCCGTGTGCGACTCGAAGCGATCACCTGGGACCGGCTGGGCGACCTCCTCGCCGAGCGCCTGCTGGAGCTGAAGCCCGCCGACGGCGGTCCCTGGCCCCGGGTCGCCCTCGACGGCGCCCCGGCCGCCCGGCCCGGTGACCTCGCGGACAGGGTCGCCGGGGCACTGCGGATACGCGGCCGGCCCTCCCTCGTCGTCGGCACCGACGGCTTTCTGCGCCCCGCCTCGGTCCGGCTCGAGTACGGCCACCAGGACGTGGAGTCGTACTACGACGGCTGGTACGACACCGGTGCCCTGTGGCGCGAGGTGTTCGGCCCCCTCGAACCCGGTGGGACCGGCCGGGTCCTGCCCGATCTGTGGGACCCCGTCACCGACCGCGCCACCCGCAGTCCGTATGCCGTGCTTCCGCCCGGTGGCGTGCTGTTGCTGCACGGTCCTTTCCTCCTGCGCCACTGGTTCCCCTTCGACCTGAGCGTCCACCTCCTCCTCTCCCCGGGCGCCCTGCGCCGCCGTACTGCCGAGGCCGAGCACTGGACCCTCCCCGCGTTCGAACGCTACGAGCGGGAGAGCGATCCGGCCGGCACGGCCGACGTCCTGGTGCGGGCCGACGATCCCCGCCACCCGGCCTGGCGCGGCTGACACCGACGCGGCAGGGCGGACCCGGGGGCCACGACTACGCCTGAGCCCTCCGGCCCTCCGCGGGAGGCGGCTCCGCACTGCGGAGGCGCCGCCGTCACAGCCAGCGGCCGCGCCGGAAGGCCCGGTACAGCAGCAGACACGCCACGGATGTCACCCCGATGACCATGCCGTAGCCGTATCTCCAGTGCAGCTCCGGCATGTGGTCGAAGTTCATGCCGTACATCCCGCAGACCATCGTCGGCACCGCCACGATGGCCGCCCACGCGCTGATCTTGCGCATGTCCTCGTTCTGCGCGACCGTGACCTGCGCCAGATGCGCCTGGAGGATCGAGTTGATCAGCTCGTCGAACGCCGCTATCTGCTCCTTCGCCCGCAGCAGATGGTCGGCGACATCGCGGAAGTACGCCTGTATCTCCGGGGCGACGACCCGGATCGGCCGGGTCGCGAGCTCCTCCAGCGGCCGGCCGAGCGGCACCACCGCCCGCTTCAGTTCGAGCAGTTCCCGCTTGAGCTGGTAGATGCGGCCCGGATCGACCCGCGCGCCGTGCTCCGCGAACACATCCGTCTCGATCTGGTCGATGTCCTCCTGGACCGAGTCGATGACGGTGAGATAGTCGTCGACCACATGGTCCGCGATCGCGTGCAGCACCGTGGACGGACCCTGGGCGAGCTGCTCGGGATCGGACTCCAGCCCCTCGCGCAGCGGTCCCAGCGAGCCGTGCCGTCCGTGCCGCACGGTGACCACGAAATCCTCACCGAGGAACACCATGATCTCTCCGGTGTCCACCACCTCACTGTTCGCGGTGAGTTCCTCGTGCTCCACGTAGCAGACCGTCTTGAACACGGCGAACAGTGTCTCCCCGTACCGCTCCAGCTTGGGCCGCTGGTGGGCCTCGACGGCGTCCTCCACCGCCAGCGGGTGCAGGTCGAACAGCTCGGCGATACCGGCGAACTCCTGGTCGGTCGGCTCGTGCAGCCCCAGCCAGACGAACCCCTCCCCCTCGCTGCGGACCTGCTTCACAGCGTCCACCAGAGCGCCGCGCGTGGAGACGCGGTGACCGTCCCGGTAGGTGACGCAGTTGACCACCGAGGAGCCCAGCGGGGACCGGGCCGGATGGCTCAGGTCCACACGGGGACGCCGCCGGGCAAGCCCGGCCACCCGGCGCAGCCCGCCGACCCCACCAAGACTCCTGACCTTCCGCAGATTCCCTGCCATGGACATGTGGCCCCCCTCGTGTGGTTCCCCCGCGCCGTTCCTGCTTTCCGCGTCCGGCTCGCCAGTCTGCCAGTCCCCGGAAAACCGCGTGCGAGCCTGTGGACAGGGACCGTTCCGCTTTGTTCCCGCCTGTGGACAAAGGGAGTTCGGTGGACAAAGGGAGTTCGCCCGATGAGGCTTCCACCCGTCAGGCGAGCGCCGGCGGACGGCCCCCCGTCCTTTCCACTGCCTGTGCGCCCGCCCGGCAGCCCTCCACCGCCGCCTGTCGCGGTTCGGCGCCCGCCAGCAGAGCCGCGAGGAACGCACCGGTGAAGGCGTCACCGGCACCGGTGGTGTCACGGGGCGTCGACGGCACGGCCGGAACCCGGGTGCACACCTCGCCGGACCGCGCGATCAGCGCACCGCCCGCGCCCTGGGTGGCCACCACCAGCGGGACATGGCGGCTCAGCCGCGCCGCCGCGTCCGCGGCATCGGACGCGCCCGTCAGAAGGCGTGCCTCGTGGCTGCTGGGCAACAGCACGTCCACGCCCTCGACGAGCGCCAGGAAGCGGTCGATGCCCAGCGCGCCGAGGAACCCGGCAGACGCCGGATCCAGACTGACTGGCACCCCCCGCGCACGCGCCGCCTTCAATGCCACCGCGACGAAGGCCCGGCTCTCCTCGGCGAAGAGCAGGTAACCCGACAGATGCAGTCGCGCCACCCCGTCCAGCAAGGCGTCCGACCAGTCACCGGGCCCGAGCCGCAGTGAGGCGCCGCTGTCGGTGAGGAACGTCCGCTCGGCCGCCGCCCCCTCGTCGACCAGGCAGATCACCGTCCCCGTCGGCGCCTGCCCGTCCACGACCAGCAGCGGACGGACCCCACAGGCGGTCAGCTCCCGCTCGTGCCAGGCGGCCGCGTCCGCACCCACCCGCCCGAGGAGCCGGACCTCGGCGCCGCCCCGGCGCGCCGCCCAGCAGGCAACATTGGCACCCGCCCCGCCCGGCACCGTCCGGATCGCCGCCGCCGTGTCCGTCCCCGAGGCGAGCGGTCCCCGGTACCGGGCGACCACATCGGTGATCACATCACCGGCGACCAGCAACGCGCCCGCCCGTACGTCCCCCGGCACCCCCGTCACTCCCCGGCGGCCCAGGCGGCGGCGACCCGGGCCGCGAGGCGCACATTGCCGCGGACCGCGGCGAGGTTCGCGGCGAGGGAGGCGCCGTCGGTCTGGCGGACCAGGTGAGCGAGGAGGAACGGGGTCACCCCCTGACCGGTGACGCCCTCCGCCGCACACGCGCGCAGCGCCTCGTCCAGCACCCGCGCGTGCACCTTGGGATCCAACTGCTCGGCCTCGGGAACCGGGTTGGCCACGATCAGAGCCGACTCGGGCCCGCCGAGCGCGTCCTGCGCCCGCATGGCGTCCGCCACCTGCCCCGGGGTGTCCAGCCGCCAGTCCACGGGATGCCCCGAGTCCGACAGATAGAAGCCCGGGAAACGGTCCGTGCCGTACCCGGCGACCGCCACCCCCAGCGTCTCCAGCCGCTGCAGGGTCGCGGGCACGTCCAGGATCGACTTCACTCCCGCGCAGACCACGGTGATCCGAGTACGCGCCAGCAGTCCCAGGTCGGCCGACTCGTCCTGGGTCACCGTCCACTCCCGGTGCACCCCGCCGAGCCCTCCGGTGGCGAACACCCGTATGCCCGCGCGCGCTGCGAGCAGGGCCGTGGCGGACACCGTGGTCGCCCCGCTCCCGCCGGCCGCCACCACAAGCGGCAGATCGCGATGGCCCAGCTTGCGGATGCCCTCACCGCTCGCGATCCGCTCCAGCTGTTCCTTGTCCAGGCCGATCCGGGGGCGCCCGTCCAGCACGGCGATCGTCGCCGGCACCGCTCCTTCCTGCCGTACGGCCGTCTCCAGCTCCAGCGCCACCTGGAGATTGCGCGGCCGGGGCAGCCCGTGCGCGATGATCGTGGACTCCAGGGCCACCACCGGCCGGCCCGCGGCGATCGCCTCCCGCACCTCTTCGGACACCATGAGCACCACGCGTCTGCCTCCCGTCTGCCGCCTCTCCCTCATCTCTGGCGGTCCGCGCACCGGGCCAAACCCCTTGCCGGCCGTCACACGGGTCGCGGAGGCTGGCAGGTATGACGGACAACACGACTCGCCTCGACCACATCGTCCTGTGGGTGCGTGATCCCCTCGCCAGTGCCGGCTTCTACGAGAAGAGCATGGGCCTGGAGCCCGTGAGGCTCACCGACTTCTCCGTGGGCGAGGCACCCTTCCCCTCGGTCCGCGTCAACGAGGAGACGATCCTCGACCTCATGCCGTTGGCCATGGCGGAGCGCATGACGATGCTCCCCGGCGCCGTCGAGAGCTCCGGCCACCCCGTGAACCACGTCTGCCTGTCCTTGCCGGCCGACCGGTTCGACGCCCTCCGCAGTCGCCTCCAAGAGCAGTCCGTACCGGTGACGGACCTCTCGCACGACTCCTTCGGGGCACGCGGCCTGGCTAGACGCAGCTTCTACTTCCGTGACCCGGACGGCAACGTGTTCGAGGCGCGGCACTACGACTGACCCGGTGTCCCGCGGCTGCCCGCGCCGTCCCTGCGCCTTCAGAACAGCGGCTCGGGCAGCACACCCTCCAGGGCGAGCAGCCGTCTCTTGGTCTCCAGCCCGCCCCCGAAACCGCCGATGCCGCCGTCGCTCTCCACGACCCGGTGGCAGGGCACGACCACGGGCAGGGGGTTGGCGCCCATGGCCGTCCCGACGGCCTGCCCCGCGCCCGGCTGACCCATTCGCCCGGCCAGATCGCCGTACCCGACCACCGCGCCGAACGGCACCACGGTGGCGAGGTCCCGCAGTACTTCCCGGTTGAAGCCGGATATCAGCGACCAGTCCAGCGGCAGCTCGAAGGACTGCCGCTCACCCGCGAAGTACGCCTCCACCTGACGTATCGCCTCGGCCAGCAGGGGGGAGTCCGACTCCTCGACCGGTGTGGTGCCGAGCCGGGACGCCAGCCGCTCCAGAGCGCGCTCGCGCACCTCCTCGCCCGCGTGGAACACGATGTTGACAAGGCCCTCGCGGGTCGCGGCCAGCAGCAGCGGGCCGATGCCGGTCTCCATGACCGCCCACACGACCCGCTGCTCTTCCTGCCCATGGCTGTCCATGCGCCCCACCGTACGACTCGCCACTGACAACGCCGGGCGAGCGCCGGTGACCTGGGCGGACGCTCAGCCGCCGACCGCGTCCCGCACCACGTCGGGCGTGTTGGTGATGATCCCGTCCACCCCGAACCCGGCGACCCGCCGTGCCGTGTCCCCGTCGTTCACGGTCCAGGTGAACACCTCCATCCGCTTGCCGTGCGGCCCCCGGAAGCCGTGCACGGCGGCGACGTAGGGGGCGGAGAGCGAGGCATGCGAGGGATTGATCTGGTCGGTGAACGCGGCGTACGAGGGCAGGTCCGCGACCGGCGGCGTCCCGAGGAATCCGGTCTTCACGGCGGGCTTCAGCTCATGGACCGTCCGTACGCTGTCCGCGCTGAAGCTCTGCACGATCAGCCGGCCCTTCACATGCCGGCGGTCGAGCCACCCCTCGTTGCTGAGGGTCTTGAGGGTCTCCTGCTCGATGCCCGGATAGAGCTGGGGGTTCTTGAGCTCCAGCAGCAGCTTCTGGTCGTAACGCTCCATGCGGTGCAGGAACTGCTCCAGCGTCGGAACGCGCGCGCCCGCGTACGCGGGGTCGAACCAGCTGCCCGCGTCGAGCCGGGCGATCTCGGCGGCGGTGAAGTCCTTCACCTTCCACGGAGCGCGGTCGGGGAAGAGCTCCTCGACGTCCGTGGTGCGCTGAAGGCTGTCGTCGTGGAGGATGACGAGTTCTCCGTCCTTGGTGCGCTGGACGTCGTTCTCCACCCACTCGACGCCGAGGGCGGCCGCCTTGTCGACGGCCGCAAGCGTGTTCTCGGGCGCGTACGCGGAGGCGCCGCGATGAGCGACGATCACGGTGCGGGGGCCGCCTTCGGCGGCGTATGCGGGGGAGAGCGGGAGCAGGAGGGCGACGGTACCCAGGAGCGCGGTGGTCGAGGTGGCGACAGCGCGTGCGTGCATGCGTACTCCTCGCGTTGAACGGTCACGGTCAGATCAACTGTGACAGCAGAGGGTCAACGCGACACGGGTGCAGGATGGCCAGAGATTGAACAGAGTTGCCCGAACTCCGCACACTGGTGCCACACACCTGGGGCAAGGGCGTGTTTCTTTGCCGGATAGTCGTTCGACCATTCCGGTGGGGTCATACTCTCTGCGTCAACCCCGGCCGCCGTCGCGGTCCTGGGAGGGGGACCACATCGGGTCGTTGTGGGACGAACAGGGCGGAAGGGCAGCCGCGCATGCAGGGCACGGTCGACGGATTCAGCTACGGCCTAGTCACACCGCTGGTGGCCTTTCTCATGGCCTGCCTCGGCGGTGCCCTGGGCCTGCGCTGCACCACCAGATCCAGGACGGCTCGCCGCTCCTGGCGGGCCGGCTGGCTCGCCCTGGGCTCGGTGGCCATCGGCTCCGGCATATGGACTATGCACTTCATCGGCATGATGGGGTTCACGATCAAGGGCACCCCGATCCACTACGACCGGGCCATGACGTTCGCCGGCCTGGCCGTCGGAATCGTCATGGTGGGCACAGGGATCTTCATCGTGGGCTACCGGGGCACCTCCGGAACGGCACTGTTCACCGGTGGCACCATCACCGGCCTCGGCATCGCCTCGATGCACTACCTCGGCATGGCCGGCATGAGTCTTGACGGCCGGCTGGAGTACAACACCGTCCTTGTCGCCACCTCCGTGGCCATAGCCATGGCCGCCGCCACCGCCGCCCTG
Organism: Streptomyces sp. NPDC052079; assembly: GCF_040680275.1. NCBI lineage: Bacteria > Bacillati > Actinomycetota > Actinomycetes > Kitasatosporales > Streptomycetaceae > Streptomyces > Streptomyces sp. NPDC052079. Next base: position 43,034 of record NZ_JBFAWL010000018.1, on the reverse strand, counting down.
TGGGCGGCCGGACAGGTGAGGGGCGTCCTGTGGAGCGTCGGCGCCAGTCTCGTCATGGGCGTCGCGGTCACCGGCACGCACTACACCGGCATGGCCTCACTCGACGTCCACGTCCACGGCACCGCCACCCCCGCCGCGGGGGAGTCCGCGGGCAGCCTGCTCGGTCCCCTCATGGCCGGTCCGCTCGCCTTCCTCGTGCTGGCGGGCATCGTGGTGATCTTCGACCCGCTGATCGTCGCCGGCGGACCGGGCACGCCGCCCACCGAGTACAAGCCCGGTGTCCCCGCCCACCCCCCGGCCCACCACCGCCCGGCGCGCTCGCGACTGCGCCTGCGCGGTCCCGTGGAACACCGCTCCCGCACCCCGCAACGACGCTGATCAGGACCGTTTGTCAGCGGGGCATCGTACGGTTGATGACATGCGGCCCGTTTCCCAGATCGAACGCACGGTGGCGCCCTTCGAGGTCGTCAGCCCCTACCGGCCCAGCGGCGACCAGCCGACGGCCATCGCCGACCTCGCCCGGCGCATCCAAGCAGGCGAGAAGGACGTCGTCCTGCTCGGCGCGACCGGCACCGGCAAGTCCGCCACCACCGCGTGGATGATCGAGAAGCTCCAGCGCCCCACCCTGGTGATGGCGCCGAACAAGACCCTGGCCGCACAGCTGGCCAACGAATTCCGCGAGCTGCTGCCCAACAACGCCGTCGAGTACTTCGTCTCGTACTACGACTACTACCAGCCCGAGGCGTACGTCCCGCAGTCGGACACCTACATCGAGAAGGACTCCTCGATCAACGAGGAGGTCGAGCGGCTGCGCCACTCGGCGACCAACGCGCTGCTCACCCGCCGCGACGTCGTCGTGGTCGCCTCCGTCTCCTGCATCTACGGCCTGGGCACACCGCAGGAGTACGTGGACCGGATGGTCCCCCTCCGCGTCGGCGACGAGGTCGACCGCGACGAGCTGCTGCGCCGTTTCGTGGACATCCAGTACACGCGCAACGACACGGCGTTCACCCGCGGCACCTTCCGCGTCCGGGGCGACACCATCGAGATCTTCCCGGTCTACGAGGAGCTCGCCGTCCGCATCGAGATGTTCGGCGACGAGATCGAGGCGCTGTCCACGCTGCACCCCCTCACCGGCGAGATCATCAGCGACGACCAGCAGCTGTACGTCTTCCCCGCCTCCCACTACGTCGCGGGACCCGAGCGGCTGGAGCGCGCGGTCAACGACATCGAGAAGGAGCTCGGCGAGCGCCTGACCGAGCTGGAGAAGCAGGGCAAGCTGCTGGAGGCCCAGCGGCTGCGCATGCGGACCACCTACGACATCGAGATGCTCCGCCAGATCGGCTCCTGCTCCGGTGTGGAGAACTACTCGATGCACTTCGACGGCCGTTCGCCCGGCTCGCCGCCGAACACCCTGCTGGACTACTTCCCGGACGACTTCCTCCTCGTCATCGACGAGTCGCACGTCACCGTCCCGCAGATCGGCGCCATGTACGAGGGCGACGCCTCCCGCAAGCGCACCCTGGTCGACCACGGCTTCCGGCTCCCCTCGGCCCTGGACAACCGGCCGCTGAAGTGGGAGGAGTTCCAGAAGCGCATCGGCCAGGCCGTCTATCTGTCGGCCACTCCCGGACAGTACGAGCTCTCCCGCGCGGACGGCTTCGTCGAGCAGATCATCCGCCCCACCGGCCTCGTCGACCCCGAGGTCGTCGTCAAGCCCACCGAGGGCCAGATCGACGACCTGGTCCACGAGATCCGCACGCGCGTGGAGAAGGACGAGCGCGTCCTGGTCACCACGCTCACCAAGAAGATGGCCGAGGACCTCACCGACTACTTTCTGGAACTCGGCATCCAGGTGCGCTATCTGCACAGCGACGTCGACACCCTGCGCCGGGTGGAGCTGCTGCGGGAGCTGCGCAGCGGTGAATACGACGTCCTCGTCGGCATCAACCTGCTGCGTGAGGGGCTCGACCTGCCCGAGGTGTCCTTGGTGGCGATCCTCGATGCCGACAAGGAGGGCTTCCTGCGTTCGGGCACCTCTTTGATCCAGACCATCGGCCGCGCGGCGCGCAACGTCTACGGCCAGGTCCATATGTACGCCGACAAGATCACCCCGGCGATGGAGAAGGCCATCGAGGAGACCAACCGCCGCCGGGAGAAGCAGATCGCGTACAACCAGGCCAACGGCATCGATCCGCAGCCCCTGCGCAAGAAGATCAACGACATCGTCGCGCAGATCGCCCGGGAGGACATCGACACCGAGCAGCTGCTGGGATCGGGCTATCGCCAGGCCAAGAAGGACGGCGGCGGCCCCAAGACGCCCGTGCCCTCCCTCGGCACCAAGGCCGCCAAGGGCGCGAAGAACGCCAAGGGGGCCAAGGCCAAGGGAGCCAAGGGCAAGGCCGCCGAGACCGTGCCGACCGACCGTCCCGCCGCCGATCTCGCCGGGCAGATCGAGGAGCTCACCGCGCGGATGCGGGCCGCCGCCGCGGACCTCCAGTTCGAGATCGCCGCCCGGCTGCGCGACGAGGTGTCGGAGATGAAGAAGGAACTGCGGCAGATGCAGGAGGCCGGCCTGTCCTGACGTCCGCACACGCGATGTGTTGCAAGAACGACACAAAGTGCGGACCTGAGTACGTCACTGTCAGTGCCCCTGCGTAGGGTTCTGGTCAACCGCGGTTGTGCGGCAACAGGGGAAGTCCGAGAGGGGAATCAGCGCGTGACCGTCAACATGACCAAGGGTCAGGCCATCAGTCTGCAGAAGAACGACGGCGGCAGCCTGACCGCGGTGCGCATGGGTCTCGGATGGCAGGCGGCACCCCGTCGCGGCCTGTTCGGCTCGCGCACCCGGGAGATCGACCTGGACGCCTCGGCCGTGCTGTTCGCCGACAAGCAGCCCGTCGACGTCGTCTTCTTCCGCCACCTCGTGAGCGACGACGGCTCCGTGCGCCACACCGGTGACAACCTCGTCGGCGGTGTCGGCCAGGGCGGCGACGACGAGGCCATCCTCGTCGACCTGTCGCGGGTCCCGGTCCACATCGACCAGATCGTCTTCACCGTGAACTCCTTCACGGGCCAGACGTTCCAGGAGGTGCAGAACGCGTTCTGCCGCCTCGTCGACGAGACCAACGGCCAGGAACTCGCCCGCTACACGCTGGCCGGCGGCGGCGCCTACACGGCCCAGATCATGGCCAAGGTGCACCGCTCCGGCACGGGCTGGACGATGACGGCGCTCGGCAACCCGGCCAACGGCCGCACCTTCCAGGACCTGATGCCGGCGATCCTGCCGGTCCTCTAGGCATCCAAAGGCTCACCGGCCCCGGCGGGCCGGTGAGCGGCACACGATCCATCACACGCGACGCAGGGGGACGAAGGCGATGACGGCCGAGCTGGTGCGGGGACAGAACCACCCGCTCTCCCAGTCCCGTCTGGAGATCAGGATCTCGGCCGGCACGCCGATCGTGGCCGTGGCCGCGCTCGGCGACGAGAACGGCAGGATCCGCGGGACCGAGTGGGTGGCCCACCCGGGTGCTCCCACCCAGCCCGGTCTCGAGGTGTCCCGTCAGGCGGCCGCCGACCACCGTCTCGCGGTGGATCTGGACGCCATGACGGACGCGGTCCACCGCGTCAGCGTGCTGCTCGCCCTGCCCGCCCAGGCCGGCGCTCCCGGGCCCTCCCGGTTCGGCGCCGTGGCGGCCCCCTTCGTCGCCGTCACCGGTCTGGACGGCGACGAGGTCGCCAGCTACACCATCACGGGCCTGGAGGCCGAGTCGGCCGTCGTCGCGCTGGAGCTCTACCGGCGGCAGGGCGCCTGGAAGGTGCGTGCCGTCGGCCAGGGCTACGCCGGCGGTCTGGCCGAACTCTTCACCGACCAGGGCCTGCCCGAGGCCGTGCAGCTCGCGGGCAGCATCAACGAGGCGGTCGCACAGGGCCTCGCCCGCTCCGTGCAGGCCCCCCCGCCCCGCACCTCCGACGGCGACCGCTCCCGGCAGGCGGCCGCCCCCGCGGTCGGCCCGGACCAGGGCGGCACCGCACCCCAGGGCGCCGCCGGCCCCGTACCGCCGTCGTACGGCGGGCGGCCGGCCGGCGGACCCGGACAGGACGGACCGCAGCCCGCGTACGGCGGACCCGGCACCGCCGGCCCGTCCGCGGCCACCGGCGCCGGCCCGATCGACTACAGCCACCCCCGCAGGCAGACCTCGGCCCCGGCGCCGCCCCCGCCCGCCGCGCCGCAGCCCCGGCCCGGTCAGCCCGCGCAGCCCGTGGCGGGGGACGCGACCGGCTGGTCCATGGAGGAGCGGCTCTACAACCAGGTCTGGGGCATGTTCGAGGACCTGGCCCGCACCACCGCCGCGTACCGGAGCGCCGTCGACTTCGCCGAATCGCGCATGGACAAGGAGCTCGAGCAGGCCCTGTCCGACCCGCGCAGCCGGATCGGTGGTCAGGGCGATGCCGCCCGCGAGAGCGCCCGGGCCCGGCATGCCGAGCTCGTCGGCCAGGCCCGGGAGTCCCTCGACCGCGACCTCGCCCAGCTCGTCGCCGAGGCCGATGTCGTCGAACCCGCACTGCCCCCGGCGTTCGCCCGCTGGGACAACCCCGCGTGGCACGCCTACCGGGTGCCGATGGAGATACCCATGGCGGTCCGCCTGGGCGACCTCAGCCTCCCCGAGGCCGAGCGGATCCGCATCCCGATGCTGCTCCGGCTGCCGCTGGAACGCGGCCTGTGGATCGACAGCGGACGGACCGACGGCATCGACGGGTCGTTCACCGACTCGCACGACATGCGGCGCCTCGCCATGGAGACGGCCGTGGCCCACGCGGCCCGGCTGCTCGCCGTCTACCCGGCGGGCGAGTTCACGGTGCACGTCATCGACCCGGCCGGATCCGCCGCGCAGGCACTCGCACCGCTGACGCAGACCGGTGTGCTGGCGGCCCCGCCCGCCCAGGGCGCCGCGGGCGTCACGGACGTGCTGGGCCGGCTCACCCAGCGCGTCGACCTGGTGCAGATGGCGCTGCGCGGAGGCGCCCCCGACGCGCTGCCGCCCGGATTCGACACCTCACAGCAGCTGCTCATCGTCAACGACTTCCCGCACGGCTTCGACGACCGGGCGGTGAACCAGCTGCGCTACCTCGCCGACGAGGGCCCGTCCGTCGGCGTCCATCTGATGATGGTCGCCGACCGCGAGGAGTCCGCGGGCTACGGTCCGCTGCTCGACCCGCTGTGGCGTTCACTGCTGCGCCTGACGCCCGTGCCCGACGACCATATGGCCGACCCGTGGGTGGGGCACGCCTGGACATATGAGCCGCCTCTGGTGCCGCCGGGCAGCCAGGTGCTCCATCAGGTGCTCACCCAGGTCGCCGCGGCCCGCCGTTCATGGAACCGATGAACCGCCGCACCTTCTGCCGCACCCCTTGATCAAGGACAAGTAAAGCCCCAACGACCTGGGACTTTGTATGTTCCTTTACCTGAGCCTTTACCAATCCTTGGCGATTGGGTACTGTTGGCCGCACGGAGGGGAGTACTCCCTGTCTGTGCGGCGACCCCGTCAATACGGATCAGGCCAGATCCCGGGGCGTCGGCCCGAAGGACCGTCCGAGCGCACACACGCGCCCGAGGCGCCCGGGTGGAAGAGACCTCCGGCAGCGACGACGCTGACCTTTGCCGTGTGACGTATCTGCCGGAGGCGCAGTGGATGTTTCCATGACCCTGTGGGTCTCGACGATCGTGGGCCTGATCGCCCTGATCGCGGCCGACTTCTTCATCGGCCGTAAACCGCATGACGTGTCCGTCAAGGAAGCAGGGATCTGGACCATCGTCTGGATCGTCCTGGCCGCGCTCTTCGGCCTCGGCCTGCTGATCTGGGGCGGAGGACAGCCCGCGGGCGAGTTCTTCGCCGGTTACATCACCGAGAAGTCGCTGAGCGTCGACAACCTTTTCGTCTTCGTCCTGATCATGGCGAAGTTCGCGGTGCCGTCGCAGTACCAGCAGCGAGTGCTTCTCGTCGGCGTGCTCATCGCCCTGGTGCTGCGCGCGATCTTCATCGCCGCAGGCGCCGCGATCATCGCCAGCTTCTCGTGGGTGTTCTACATCTTCGGTGCCTTCCTGATCTGGACCGCCTGGAAGCTCATCCAGGAGGCCCGGGCCGACCAGGAGGACGAGGAATACGAGGAGAACAAGCTGCTCAAGGCCGCCGAGCGCCGCTTCGGTGTCGCCGACCGGTACCACGGCACCAAGCTGTGGATCGAGCAGAACGGCAAGCGGGTGATGACCCCCATGCTCGTCGTCATGCTCGCCATCGGCAGCACGGACGTCCTGTTCGCGCTCGACTCGATCCCCGCGATCTTCGGTCTGACGCAGGACCCGTACATCGTGTTCACGGCGAACGCGTTCGCCCTGATGGGCCTTAGGCAGCTGTACTTCCTGATCGGCGGACTGCTGCGGAAGCTGGTCCACCTCTCCTACGGGCTGTCGATCATTCTCGGCTTCATCGGCGTGAAGCTCGTGCTGCACGCACTGCACGAGTCCGGGGTGCACGTGCCCGAGATCAGCATCCCCGTCTCGCTGGGCGTGATCTGCTCGGTTCTGATCGTCACCACGATCACCAGCCTCCGGGCCTCCCGCAAGCAGGCCGAAGCGGCCGAAGGCCGAGGCGATGCCCGGTGAAGAACGACATTGACGTCTGACCCGGTCGAACCAGGAAACACGGGCACCGGGAGCGGAGGGCAGCACAACGCCGGCCACCGCTCCCGGTGCCCTCATGTTTCCCCCGCGCCGCTTGCCGGCGCCGACCGCACACCACTCGTACGAGGAGGCCATGCGTGACCCTGACGACCCCGAGACGATCACAGCCCCGCGGTGCAGGAATGCGACACCCCGCCTCGTCTGGGACGATCGCACCATGATCGGTCGGCTCGGGCCACTTGTGACGCAGTGGACGACCGCAGTGCCCCTGCTCGCCGTGGTGCTGCTGGTACTGACCTGGGGCCGGGACCTGCCCGGCTGGATCGTCGCGGTGGTGACCCTGGTCCTCGCGGCCTCCGTGCTGGCGGCCGTGCACCACGCCGAGGTGGTGGCCCACAGGGTGGGCGAGCCCTTCGGCTCGCTGGTCCTGGCGGTCGCCGTCACCGTCATCGAGGTCGCGCTGATCGTCACGCTGATGATCGACGGCGGGGACAAGAGTGCGACGCTCGCCAGGGACACCGTGTTCGCGGCCGTGATGATCACCGTCAACGGCATTCTCGGACTGAGCCTGCTGGTGGGCTCACTGCGCCACCGCACGGCGGTCTTCAATTCGGAAGGCACCGGAGCGGCCCTCGCCACCGTGACCACCCTGGCGACCCTCAGTCTGGTCCTGCCGACGTTCACCACGAGCAAGCCCGGCCCGGAGTTCTCCACCGTGCAACTCTCGTTCGCGGCGGTCTCCTCGCTGATTCTCTACGCCCTGTTCGTCGCCACCCAGACCGTCAGACATCGCGACTACTTCCTGCCGGTGGCCAAGCAGGGGGCGGTGGCCGAGCCGGAGGAGCACGCGGCGGCGCCCTCCACCCGCACCGCTCTGATCAGTCTGACCCTGCTGGGACTGGCCCTGGTCGGTGTGGTCGGCCTCGCCAAGGGCGTCTCGCCCACCATCGAGTCGGGAGTGAACGCGGCAGGGCTGCCCCATTCCGTCGTCGGTGTGATCATCGCCCTGCTGGTCCTCCTCCCGGAGACCATCGCCGCGGTGCGCGCCGCGAGGCGCGACCATGTGCAGACCAGCATGAACCTCGCGCTCGGCTCGGCGATGGCCAGCATCGGCCTGACCATCCCCGCCGTCGCCCTGGCCTCCCTCTGGCTGCCCGGCCCGCTCGTCCTCGGCCTCGGCAACACCCATATGGTGCTGCTCGCCCTGACCATGGTGGTCGGTGCGCTGACGGTGGTGCCCGGCCGCGCCACGCCACTCCAGGGCGGAGTGCACCTGGTGCTGCTCGCCGCCTATCTGGAGCTGGCGGTCAACCCGTAGCACGACGTGCGGATCAGCAGGGACGTCATGGCGGAGGCCAGCACCCGACGCCCCTGCGCCGCACCGTGATAGACCGGGGGCGAGCGGGCGGTTCCGGGGAGGGCCGCCCCACGCCGACCGACCGGAGGAACCGTGCCCCGCAACCTGGCCAGCGCCCCGATCATGATCCTCAACGGGCCCAATCTGAACCTGCTCGGACAGCGCCAGCCGGAGATCTACGGCTCCGACACGCTCGCCGACGTGGAGACGATGTGCGCCAAGGCGGCGGCCGCGCACCACGGCACGGTGGACCTGCGCCAGTCCAACCACGAGGGTCAGCTGGTGGACTGGATCCACGAGGCGCGGCTGAACCACTGCGGGATCATCATCAATCCCGGCGCCTACTCGCACACCTCGGTCGCGATCCTGGACGCCCTCAACGCCTGTGACGGACTACCCGTGATCGAGGTCCACATCTCCAACATCCACCGGCGCGAGTCCTTCCGGCACCACTCCTACGTCTCGCTGCGCGCCGACGGGGTCATCGCGGGGTGCGGGGTGCAGGGATATGTGTTCGCGGTCGAGCGGATCGCCGCGCTGGCCGGACCGGGACGGGCCGACGCGTAGGCGCGACCCCGTTCACCACCCTCGCGCTCGCCACTCCGGTAGATGCGGGCGCTCCGCGCCCAGGGTGGTGTCGTCGCCGTGGCCGGGGTAGACCCATGTCTCGTCCGGCAGCACCTCGAAGATCTTGGTCTCGACGTCGTGCAGCAGACTGGCGAAGGCCTTCGGGTCCTTGTGGGTGTTGCCCACACCGCCCGGGAACAGACAGTCCCCGGTGAACACATGGGGATGCCCGTGGGGATCGTCGTAGACCAGAGCGATCGAGCCGGGTGTGTGCCCGACCAGATGGCGGGCGGTGAGCTCGACCTGCCCCACACGGATGGTGTCGCCGTCGTCGACCAGCACGTCGGTCGGCACCGGGATGCCCTCGGCGTCCTCCCGGCCCGCGTGAGTGCGGGCGCCGGTGGCCGCCACGACATCGGCGAGCGCCTGCCAGTGGTCGGCGTGCCGGTGGGTGGTGACGACGGACGCGATGCCGTCGCCACCGATCGTGCTGAGCAGGGTCCCCGCGTCGTTGGCCGCATCGATCAGTAGCTGCTCGTCGGTGGCCCGGCAACGCAGCAGATAGGCGTTGTTGTCCATGGGGCCGACCGCGACCTTCGTGATCATCAGGTCCTTGAGTTCATGCACGTCGGCTGGGCCGCCGACCGTCACCCGACCGCTGTACGTCATGGACGTCAGCCTATAGCGGGAATCCGCGCCGGACAGGCGCTACAGCGGGGGAAGCGAGGGAAGTCGGCCGCCCTTCACCGCCAGACCGGACCCGTCCCGCCGGCCGGCGAGCCACCCCAGCAGGTCGGCCGGCATCCCCTCGACCGCCACGGGGTCGCCGCCCGCCCCGCCGCCGGTCGTCCAGGTCCTGCCGTCCATGGTGGCCAGGGCGGTCGCCGGCACGTCCCGGTGACCGGTGAACCGCGCCGCGAGGAAGTCGATCTCCCGCTCCGTGAACTCCTCCGGCAGGTCCTCCAGCTCGTAGCCGATCCCGAGGTCCACGTGGTGCAGTTCCACTTCGGCCCAGCGCCGGAACGGCAGCCGTTCCGCGCGGTCGGTGACGCCGTTGCGCAGCTCCACTGTGCGCGACCAGTCCGCCGGGGCCGCCCCCGCCGCGCGGAAGCGCTCCGCGCTCTCCCGCAGGTCGGCGAGGTGCGCGTCGAGGGGGCGCGGGGCGCGCTGCTCGATGTCGGCGTCCCGGGCCTCGCCGGAGACGTACATCGGCCGCCCCTCCAGGACGTTCACCAGGGCGTCCGCGTTGCGCGCCAGGTGGGCCAGCACATGGCCCCGGGTCCAGCCGGGCAGGCGTGACGACTGGGTCACAGCCGCGTTGTCCAGGGCGCCGACCGCGGTCAGCAGTCGTTCGGTAGCGGCTTGCACAGACGCCAGGTCATCAGCGTGATCAATCATGCTGCTGACCCTAGCTCGGCCACACCTCCGGGTGAAGGTGGTGAACCGGCACGTAAAATCGAATGCACGTGCTATAGGGTCGGATGCGGCGTCGGGCATGCTGGAGAGCCGGGGTTTGTTGACAACCCGTGAACCCAACCGGCGTTGTCAGTGGCTCCCCCTAGTCTGAGAAAGACGGGGGCCCCGCCCCTGTCACTTCTCTCAAGAAAGGTGCGGACCGGCGTGGCCGACCGTCTCATCGTCCGTGGAGCGCGCGAGCACAACCTCAAGAACGTCTCGCTCGATCTCCCGCGCAACGCGCTCATCGTGTTCACGGGCCTGTCGGGGTCGGGCAAGTCCTCGCTGGCCTTCGACACCATCTTCGCGGAGGGACAGCGGCGCTACGTGGAGTCGCTCTCCTCGTACGCCCGGCAGTTCCTCGGCCAGATGGACAAGCCGGACGTCGACTTCATCGAGGGCCTGTCCCCGGCGGTCTCCATCGACCAGAAGTCGACCTCCCGCAACCCGCGCTCCACGGTCGGCACCATCACCGAGGTCTACGACTACCTGCGCCTGCTCTTCGCGCGCATCGGCAAGCCGCACTGCCCTGAATGCGGCCGGCCGATCTCCCGCCAGTCCCCGCAGGCCATCGTCGACAAGGTCCTGCAGCTGCCGGAGGGCAGCCGCTTCCAGGTGCTTGCCCCCCTGGTGCGCGAGCGCAAGGGCGAGTTCGTCGACCTCTTCTCCGAGCTTCAGACCAAGGGCTACTCGCGCGCGCGGGTGGACGGGGAGACGATCCAGCTCTCCCAGCCGCCCACGCTGAAGAAGCAGGAGAAGCACACCATCGAGGTGGTCGTCGACCGCCTCACGGTCAAGGAGAGCGCCAAGCGCCGCCTCACCGACTCCGTGGAGACCGCCCTCGGGCTGTCCGGCGGCATGGTCGTGCTCGACTTCGTCGACCTCCCCGAGGACGACCCCGAGCGCGAGCGGATGTACTCCGAGCACCTGTACTGCCCGTACGACGACCTGTCCTTCGAGGAGCTGGAGCCGCGCTCCTTCTCCTTCAACTCGCCCTTCGGCGCCTGCCCCGAGTGCACCGGCATCGGCACGCGCATGGAGGTCGACCCCGAGCTGATCGTGCCCGACCCGGAAAAGAGCCTGGACGAGGGCGCCATCCACCCGTGGTCGCACGGCCACACCAAGGACTACTTCGACCGCCTGATCGGCGCCCTCGCGGACGCGCTGGGCTTCCGTACGGACATCCCCTTCGCGGGGCTGCCGCAGCGCGCCAAGAAGGCCCTGCTGTACGGCCACAAGACCCAGGTCGAGGTCCGCTACCGCAACCGCTACGGCCGCGAGCGCCGGTACACCACGGCCTTCGAGGGTGCCGTCCCCTTCGTCAAGCGCCGGCACAGCGAGGCCGAGAGCGACGCCAGCAGGGAGCGCTTCGAAGGCTACATGCGCGAGGTGCCCTGCCCCGCCTGTCAGGGCACCCGGCTCAAGCCCGTCGTCCTCGCCGTCACGATCATGGGCAAGTCCATCGCCGACGTCTCCGGGATGTCCATCAGCGACTGCGCGGACTTCCTGGGCGAGCTGAAGCTCACCGCACGCGACAAGAAGATCGCCGAGCGGGTGCTGAAGGAAGTCAACGAGCGGCTGCGGTTCCTGGTCGACGTCGGCCTGGACTACCTCTCGCTCAACCGCGCGGCGGGCACCCTCTCCGGCGGTGAGGCCCAGCGCATCCGCCTGGCCACGCAGATCGGCTCCGGACTCGTCGGCGTGCTCTACGTCCTCGACGAGCCGTCCATCGGCCTGCACCAGCGCGACAACCACCGGCTGATCGAGACCCTGGTCCGGCTGCGCGACATGGGCAACACGCTCATCGTCGTCGAGCACGACGAGGACACCATCAAGGTCGCCGACTGGATCGTCGACATCGGCCCCGGCGCCGGTGAGCACGGCGGCAAGGTCGTGCACAGTGGCTCCCTCAAGGAGCTGCTGGCCAACGCCGAGTCGCAGACCGGCCAGTACCTGGCCGGCAAGAAGGCCATTCCGCTGCCCGAGATCCGCCGCCCGCACGACCCGTCGCGCCGGCTCACGGTGCACGGCGCCCGCGAGAACAACCTCCAGGACATCGACGTGTCCTTCCCGCTGGGCGTCTTCACCGCGGTGACGGGTGTGTCCGGCTCCGGCAAGTCCACCCTGGTCAACGACATCCTTTACACGCACCTGGCGCGTGAGCTGAACGGCGCGCGGAGCGTCCCCGGCCGGCACACGCGCGTGGAGGGCGACGACCTCGTCGACAAGGTGGTCCACGTCGACCAGTCGCCCATCGGCCGCACCCCGCGCTCCAACCCGGCGACGTACACCGGTGTCTTCGACCATGTGCGCAGGCTGTTCGCCGAGACGACGGAGGCGAAGGTCCGCGGCTACATGCCGGGCCGCTTCTCCTTCAACGTCAAGGGCGGCCGCTGCGAGAACTGCGCGGGCGACGGCACCATCAAGATCGAGATGAACTTCCTCCCGGACGTGTACGTCCCGTGCGAGGTCTGCCACGGCGCTCGCTACAACCGGGAGACCCTGGAGGTCCACTACAAGGGCAAGTCCATCGCCGATGTGCTGAACATGCCGATCGAAGAGGCCATGCACTTCTTCGAGGCGGTCCCGGCGATCTCCCGCCACCTCAGGACGCTCAACGACGTCGGCCTCGGCTATGTCCGCCTGGGCCAGTCCGCGACCACCCTGTCCGGCGGTGAGGCGCAGCGCGTGAAGCTCGCCAGCGAGCTGCAGAAGCGCTCCACCGGCCGCACGGTCTACGTCCTGGACGAGCCGACCACCGGTCTGCACTTCGAGGACATCAGCAAGCTGCTGACGGTCCTGTCCGGCCTGGTGGACAAGGGCAACACGGTCATCGTCATCGAGCACAACCTCGATGTGATCAAGACCGCCGACTGGGTCGTCGACATGGGTCCCGAGGGCGGTTCCGGCGGCGGTCTGGTCGTCGCGGAGGGCACGCCCGAGCAGGTGGCGGGCGTCCCGGCGAGCCACACCGGCAAGTTCCTCAGGGAGATCCTGGGATCGGACCGGATCAGCGACGCCAGCCGGGTGCGGGCCTCGGGCAAGGCGGTGGCGAAGAAGACGGTCGCCGCCAAGACCGCCACCAGGAAGACGGCCACGAAGACGGTCGGCACCGCCGGGAAGACGGCCACCAAAGCCGCCGCGAAGAAGACGACGCGGGCGCCCAAGGCCTGACAGGCCGCCCGCACCGACACCCGCGCCGTGCCGCGCAGGGGAGTCCCCGCGCGGCACGGCGCTCTGTGCGTCAGACGCCCTTCGGCTCCAGCTCGTGCGCGTACGGCGGTTCCGCCCCCGCGCGTGAGCAGGTGATCGCGGCCGCGCGGGCGGCGAAGCCGAGCAGGCCGGTCCAGCCCTCCGCCCCCAGCGCGTCCACGCCCTCGTCACTGAGCGCTCCGCGGGCCGCGAGGCCGTGCAGCAGTGCCGCGTTCACCGTGTCACCGGCGCCGATCGTGTCCACCACCCGCACCCGCTCACCCGGCACGGCGTACTCCTCGCCCGTGCGGGTGAACACCGTCAGCCCGTCGCCGCCCCGGGTGACCACGACCGCCGCAGGACCGGCCGTCAGCCACTCCCGCGGTGACCCGCCGAGCCACCGGGCGTCCTCCTCGGACAGCTTCAGCAGCGACACCGACGGCAGCCAGCTCCTGAACCGGGCGCGATAGGCGTCGGGATCCGGGATCAGCCCCGCCCGGACATTGGGGTCCAGCGCCGTGAACACGCCCTGCGCGGACGCGGTGCGCATCAGCTCCTCGTAGGCGCTCGCACCGGGCTCCAGCACCAGCGAGCAGGTCCCGAAGGACGCCGCGCGGGTTCCGGCGGGCAGCGCCTCGGGCGCCGTGAACAAACGGTCCGCGGTCCCCTCCACATAGAAGGAGTACGCGGCCGAGCCGTCCGCGCCGACCGTGGCGACGGCGAGTGTCGTCGGTTCGTCGCCCCGCTGTACGGACGTCACGTCCACCCCGGCCTCCCGCAGCCGGTCCAGCAGTGCCTCGCCGAAACCGTCACGGGACACCCGGGAGCAGAAGGCGACGGGGGAGCCGAGGCGGCCCAGCGCCACCGCGGTGTTGAAGGGGCCGCCGCCGAGCGCCGGCGTCAGCGCCGCGAGTGCACCAGCGCCGCGCGGTACCAGGTCGATCAGTGCCTCACCGGCTACGACGATCACGAGGGGGCGTCCTTTCTCGGGGGCCTCGGGGGCTCGGGGTCCTCGGAGCGCGCGGGCCGCTCCGGTTCGTCCGGGCAGCCGCAGGAGGTGCGGTGCACAAACGCACACGGGAGCCGTTCGGTCCGCGCGGGGCGGTCCGGCTCGGCGAGACGGTCCAGGAGCACCCGCACGGCAAGGGCGCCGATGTCCCTGCCGGGCTGGGCGACGGCCGTGAGGCGGGGCGAGAACAGGTCCGCCCAGGCGAAGTCGTCGAAGCAGCACAGGGCGATGTCCCCGGGCACGGACAGCCCGTGGGCGCGCAGGGCCCGCAGCGCGCCGATCGTCATGGCGTTGTTCGCTGTGACCAGCGCGGTGGGACGCGAGCCGAGGTTCAGCAGGGCGGCGGTGGCCCGTTCCGCCCCCTCCGACCGGGAGTCGCCGTGCACCAGGATCCGCTCGTCGTACGGCAGACCGGCGGCGGCCAGCCCGTGCCGGTACCCGGTGATCCGCTCGGCCGTCGTGCTGAGGCCGGGCAGCCCCGCGACCAGGGCGATACGGCGGTGTCCGAGACCGGCGAGATGGGTGACCAGGCGGGCGGTCGGTCCGGTGCTCTCGGCGCAGACCTGGTCGAAACGGGGCGCGTCGTCGTCCGCGCGGTCGTCGACCAGCCGGTCCAGGAACACGGCGGGTACCCGGTGGCGCCGCAGGTAGGTGAGGAGCTCGCGCGGCTGCGCGGAGGGCGCGACGATCAGCCCCTCGACGCGGCGTTCGTGCAGCAGCTGCACGACCTTGCGCTCGTGCTCGGGGTCGTCGTGCGGGTCGGCGATGAGGAGGCTGTAGCCGTGTTCCAGGGCGGCGGCCTCGACGCCTTGCAGGATGTCGGTGAAGTAGGGGTTGCTGATCGCCGACACCGCGAGGCCGATGGTCCGGGTCCGGGAGGTCACCAGGGAGCGGGCGAGGGTGTTGGGGGTGTAGCCGAGTTCCTCGATGGCGTCGAGGACCGCCTGCCGGGTGTGGGGGAGGACCGGGCGGGTGTCGTTGAGCACGTGGGAGACGGTCGCGACGGAGACGCCGGCGTGGCGGGCCACGTCTGTCATGGTCGCCATCGTGGGGTGCTCCTTCGGTGCGGGGGCGCTGCGCTTGCGTGCCGGGAGGGGACCGTATCCCATCCGGTGGGTGGTCGTAAACGTTTGCGTAAGCGCTTACGCGGTGGGTGTGGGCGGGTGTGTTCGCGCAGCCCTGCGCCACGGGGTGCCGTCGCGCCCACCCTCCCCACTCTCGACTTCGCTCGAGCGGGGGGACTCCCATCGCCCTGGGGGTACCTCCCAGGCCCTTAAGGCACTGGGGGAGGCACGACTGCCCGCGGGAGCGGCGGGGCTGGGGCGTGTGGTCTTACCTGAGCGTCCGGGGTGTGGGGGGTCTGGGTATCGTCGCCGGTGATCGAGTGTTCGTTCGTTCTGCCCGTGGAGCCGCATGTCCGCCCGACCCGCCCGACCCGCCGCCAGCCGCCGTACCGTTCTGCGGGGCGCGGCCCTCACCCCCGTCGCCGGACTGGGCCTCACCGCATGCAAGGGCGAGGCCGACGACCGGTCGGCGCCGCTGAGCGAGCCCGTCGAGCTCGGTCCCGAGAGCGAGGTCGCCGAGGGCGGCGCGAAGCTGTACCGGGACCACAACGTCGTGGTCAGCCGAAGCGGTGACGGAACGCTCAAGGCGTACGGCACCGTCTGCACGCACGCGGGCTGCCCGATCAACAAGCTGGACGGGACGAAGCTGATCTGCCCCTGTCACGGCAGCGAGTTCGACGCCACGACCGGAAAGGTCCTGCGCGAGCCGGCCGTGGCCCCTCTGCAGCCGCTGGTCGTCGAGGTCAGGAACGGCGCGCTGATCGCCAAGCCGCAAACCTGACCGGGCTCACCCCCAGTCCCAGGAGATCCCCACATACCCCGACCGCACCCGCGGTTCCACGAGGTGCACCGAGTGGTGCCGCGCGCTGAGCGGCAGCTCCTGGCGCCCCCCGCGCGGTGCCGCCGCCGAGTGCTGGGTGAAGCGGTGGCAGCGCACCGGGAGCACCCCCGGTTCGAAGCACACCTGGAGCGCGTACTGGCCGCCGGGGGAGTCCGTCCCGCGCACGTACTCGCGCGAGACGCCCGCCGTGCCGTCCTCGACGGCGTAGCGGAAGAGGAAGGTGTCGCCCGCCCGCAGCCGGGTGTCGAAGAGGAGCTCGACGGCGAGCACGCCGGTGTCGTGGTGCCGGCGCACCCGCCCGGTGCGGCAGTTCTCCAGGGCGTGCACGCGCATCCGCTCCGGCGCGGACCCCGGGTCGCCGTAGTGGACGGCCACATGGCGGTCGACGCCGTCCCGGTGTGCGCGCACGATGTGGTGCGACTCGCGTTCCGCCATTTCCCGGCGGGCGCCGATGCGCACCCGCTCGTGGTGGCCCAGGGTGTGCAGCCCGCCCTCGCGAGGCGCGCCGAGCTCGTCCAGCAGCTGTTCCAGGACGCCCGACGCCTCCACCAGGGACCGGTAGGACCGGCCGGGCGAGTCCCGGTCGGCCGTTCGCTCGTCCGACTCGGCGAGGAGCCGGATCAGCGACTCCTCCGGCAGCTGAAGGATCTCCTCCAGCGCCCGTACGGCGCGCAGGGACTCCGGGCGCTGCGGGCGGCGGGCACCCTGCTGCCAGTAGCTCAGACTGGTGACGCCGACCTTCACGCCGTGGCGCGACAGATGGTGCTGCACCCGCTGCAACGGCAGTCCCCGGGCCGCTATCGCGGCGCGCAGGGCGACGTGGAACGGCCCGCCGCTCAGGGCCGAGTCCAGTTCCGCGGTGACGACGTCCGCGTGCTGTGTGGCGTGCGGCATGCAGGGGCCTTTCTGTGAATGTCCACAACGGCTGGTCAGACCGTTCGCGCGGGGCACCCAGGAGCCCGCCCCCGTCGGCGCGGCGAAGCCTTCACATCCGTACGCCGTCGTTCAGGGCCCCGAGTTCCCCCGCATTGAAGCGTGTTGACCAAGTCCCGACAACACCTGAGGCCCAACAGCGGCGCACACCTGCCGGGGGCCGCACCGGCCCCTGGGCCGGCACGGCCCCCGGGGCACGTACCGTGATGCGGTTTTCGTCCGGCTCTACGCCTCGCCGGTTCCGTTCGACGCGCCGAGGCGCAGCCGCAGCCGCTTCGCGCGCACGATGTCCGGATCGCGCGGGTCCAGGGACTGGGCGGTCGCGGACATCTCGTCGGCGTACCGGCGGGACCGGGCCGGCCGCCGTGGTTTCTGGATCCGCGTCCGTCGCATTCGACCAGCCCTCCGACTCGTGACCGCCCTCATGTCCGTCTCGTCCGCCTTCGTGGCGTCTCCGATCGCCTGAAGGGCGGAACCCCCACCTTCCCGTTTCCCGCCCGCCGTAACCCATCCGGAGCCCGCCGGGGCCCGCTGTCCACAGCCCGCCGCCGTGTCGGTCCCCGCCAGTAGGGTGTGAGACATGGCCGACCCCTCCAGCTACCGCCCCAAACCGGGTGAGATCCCCGACTCGCCGGGGGTCTACCGGTTCCGTGACGAGCACCGCCGGGTGATCTACGTCGGAAAGGCGAAAAGCCTGCGGCAGCGCCTGGCGAACTACTTCCAGGACCTGGCCGGGCTGCATCCGCGCACCCGCTCGATGGTCACCACGGCCGCCTCCGTGGAGTGGACGGTGGTGTCCACGGAGGTCGAGGCGCTCCAGCTGGAGTACTCCTGGATCAAGGAGTACGCCCCCCGGTTCAACGTCAAGTACCGCGACGACAAGAGCTACCCCTACCTCGCGGTGACGATGAACGAGGAGTTCCCGCGCGTCCAGGTGATGCGCGGTCGCAAGAAGAAGGGCGTCCGCTACTTCGGCCCGTACGCGCACGCGTGGGCGATCCGCGACACCGTCGACCTGATGCTGCGCGTCTTCCCGGTGCGCACCTGCTCGGCCGGGGTCTTCAAGAACGCCGCCCGCACCGGCCGCCCCTGCCTGCTCGGCTACATCGGCAAGTGCTCGGCGCCCTGCGTGGGCCGCATCTCCCCCGAGGACCACCGGGAACTGGCCGAGGAGTTCTGCGACTTCATGGCCGGCCGTACGGGCACGTACCTCCGCCGGCTGGAGCGGCAGATGGCGGAGGCCGCCGAGAACATGGAGTACGAGCGGGCCGCGCGCCTCCGCGACGACATAGAGGCCCTGAAGAAGGCCATGGAGAAGAACGCCGTGGTGCTCGCGGACGCGACCGACGCCGATCTGATCGCGGTCGCCGAGGACGAGCTGGAGGCGGCCGTCCAGATCTTCCACGTCCGTGGCGGACGCGTGCGCGGCCAGCGCGGCTGGGTCACCGACAAGGTCGAGGAGATCACCACCGGCGCCCTGGTCGAGCACGCCCTTCAGCAGCTCTACGGCGAGGAGACCGGCGACGCGGTCCCCCGGGAGGTCCTGGTCCCCGCCCTGCCGGACCCCGTGGACCCGGTCCAGCAGTGGCTGACCGAGCGGCGCGGCTCGGGCGTCTCCCTGCGCATCCCGCAGCGCGGCGACAAGAAGGCCCTGATGGAGACCGTGCAGCGCAACGCCCAGCAGGCGCTCGTGCTGCACAAGACCAAGCGCGCCTCCGACCTCACCACCCGCTCGCGTGCGCTGGAGGAGATCACCGGCGCCCTGGACCTGGACAGCGCCCCGCTGCGGATCGAGTGCTACGACATCTCGCATCTCCAGGGCGACGACGTGGTGGCCTCCATGGTCGTCTTCGAGGACGGACTGGCCCGCAAGAGCGAGTACCGGCGCTTCCAGATCAAAGGCTTCGCCGGGCAGGACGACGTCCGCTCCATGCACGAGGTGATCACCCGCCGCTTCCGGCGCTACCTCGCCGACAAGGAGCGCACAGGGGAGTGGACCGAAGGCACGGAGCCCGGCGCCGGGGACCCGGGCGCCGGGGAAGCCGCCACAGGTCTCGCCGAGCCGCCCGGGAGCACACTCACCGAGGACGACGGCCGGCCCGGGCGGTTCGCCTACCCGCCGCAGCTCGTGGTGGTGGACGGCGGTGCCCCGCAGGTCGCCGCGGCCCAGCGGGCACTCGACGAGCTCGGCATCGACGACATCGCCGTGTGCGGTCTCGCCAAGCGGCTGGAGGAGGTCTGGCTGCCGGGCGACGACGACCCGGTGGTGCTCCCGCGCACCAGCGAGGGCCTGTACCTCCTCCAGCGGATCCGCGACGAGGCGCACCGCTTCGCGATCACCTATCAGCGCACCAAGCGGGCCAAGCGCTTCCGCTCCAGTCCCCTGGACGACGTGCCCGGCCTCGGCGACACCCGTAAGCAGGCACTGCTCAAGCACTTCGGTTCGTTGAAGAAGCTGCGATCGGCGACAATCGACCAGATCTGCGAGGTTCCGGGCATAGGCCGCAAGACCGCCGAGGTGATCGCCGGGGCCCTCGCGCGGGCGGCGCCCGCCGCCCCCGCCGTGAACACGGCCACGGGCGAGATCATGGATGACACGGAAGAACCCGGGCAGGCGACGGGTTCTCCCGGGGCACCCGTGGACATGGACACGGGCGCCCCGGGCGAACGACGGGGGCAGGAGCGATGACGGAGCACGAGACGGGACGCGCGGCGGAGCAGGACGGGGCGCGCCAGCACACCGGCGGGGCCGCGACCCCGGGGCCCGCCCGCCAGGACAACGGAGCACAGGTGAAGACGGGCAAGGAACAGACCGGGGTCCCCGAGGCGGGCATCCCCGAGCTGGTGATCATCTCCGGCATGTCCGGGGCCGGCCGCTCGACGGCCGCGAAGTGTCTGGAGGACCTGGGCTGGTTCGTCGTCGATAACCTGCCCCCCGCGCTGATCACCACCATGGTGGAGCTCGGCGCGCGTTCCCAGGGCAACGTGGCGCGCATCGCGGTCGTCGTCGACGTGCGCGGGCGGCGCTTCTTCGACAATCTGCGCGAGTCCCTGGCCGACCTCGACGCGCGGGGCGTCACCCGGCGGACCGTCTTCCTGGAGTCCTCCGACGAGGCCCTGGTGCGCCGCTTCGAGTCCGTGCGCCGCCCGCACCCCCTGCAGGGCGACGGCCGGATCGTCGACGGCATCGCCGCCGAGCGGGAGCTGCTGCGCGAGCTGCGCGGCGACGCCGACCTGGTGATCGACACCTCGAGCCTCAATGTGCACGAACTGCGGGCCAAGATGGACGCCCAGTTCGCCGGCGAGGAGGAACCGGAGCTGCGGGCCACCGTCATGTCCTTCGGCTTCAAGTACGGCCTCCCGGTCGACGCCGACCTGGTCGTGGACATGCGGTTCCTGCCCAACCCGCACTGGGTCCCGGAGCTGCGCCCCTACACCGGCCTCAACGAGGAGGTGGCGTCGTATGTCTTCAACCAGCCCGGCGCCAAGGAGTTCCTCGACCGGTACGCCGAGATGCTGCGGCTGGTCGCGGCCGGCTACCGCCGTGAGGGCAAGCGCTATGTGACCATCGCGGTCGGCTGCACGGGGGGCAAGCACCGCTCGGTCGCCATGTCGGAGAAGCTCGCCGCCCGGCTCGCCGCCGAGGGCGTGGAGACGGTGGTCGTCCACCGGGACATGGGACGGGAATGACGCGACGTACTCCGCGGCTGATCCGGCTGCGCAGAGCGGTCCCCGAGGGCCGCGTCGGCCGGCCGGCCGAGACCCGTGGCGCCAGACCGCGCCGCCGGGGCGCCCAGCCCAAGGTCGTCGCCCTCGGCGGTGGCATGGGCCTGTCCGCCTCGCTCGCCGCCCTGCGCCGGATCACCGGTGACCTCACCGCCGTGGTCACCGTCGCCGACGACGGCGGCTCCAGCGGACGCCTGCGCGACGAACTGGGCGTGCTGCCGCCCGGTGACCTGCGCAAAGCCCTGGCCGCGCTGTGCGGCGACGACGACTGGGGGCAGACCTGGGCCCGGGTCATCCAGCACCGCTTCCAGTCCCAGGGCGATCTGCACGAGCACGCGGTCGGCAATCTGCTGATCGTCGCCCTGTGGGAACAGCTCGGCGACCATGTCCAGGCCCTGGACCTGGTGGGACGGCTACTCGGGGCGCACGGCCGGGTGCTGCCCATGTCCGCCGTGCCGCTCGAGCTCCAGGCCCGCGTCCTGGGCCACGACCCGGAGCGCCCGGAGGACCTCGACACCGTCCGCGGACAGGCCACCGTCGCGCTCACCCCCGGCGAGGTGCAGTCCGTGCACCTCGTGCCGAACGATCCGCCCGCCGTCCCCGAGGCGGTCGCCGCGGTCCTCGACGCCGACTGGGTGGTGCTCGGGCCCGGCTCCTGGTTCTCCTCGGTCATCCCGCACCTGCTCGTGCCCGAACTGCTGGACGCCCTCATCGAGACCAAGGCGCGCCGGGTACTCTCCCTGAACCTCGCGCCGCAGCCGGGAGAAACCGAGGGCTTCTCCCCGCAGCGTCATTTGGAGGTTTTGGGACGACACGCCCCTAAACTCGCCCTGGACGTGGTGCTGGCCGACGAGGCCGCCGTGCCCGACCGCGATTCGCTGACCGAGGCCGCCGAGCGGTTCGGCGCCGCGGTGGAGCTGGCCCCGGTGGCCCGGCCCGACGGAAGCCCCCGGCACGACCCGGAGCTGTTGGCCGCCGCGTACGACCGTATTTTTCGGATGCATGGAAGGATCGGCCCATGGCGATGACGGCAGCGGTGAAGGACGAGATCAGCCGGCTCCCCGTCACCCGTACCTGCTGCAGGAAGGCGGAGGTCTCCGCCATTCTGCGGTTCGCCGGCGGCCTCCATCTGGTCAGCGGGCGCATCGTGATCGAGGCGGAGCTGGACACCGCGATGGCGGCCCGCCGCCTCAAGCGGGACATCCTGGAGATCTTCGGCCACAGCTCCGAACTGATCGTGATGGCGCCCGGCGGACTGCGCCGCGGTTCGCGCTACGTCGTCCGGGTGGTCGCGGGCGGCGATCAGCTGGCCCGGCAGACCGGTCTGGTCGACGGCCGGGGCCGCCCGATCCGCGGTCTGCCCCCGCAGGTGGTCTCGGGGGCCACCTGTGACGCCGAGGCGGCCTGGCGCGGCGCCTTCCTGGCCCATGGCTCGCTCACCGAGCCCGGCCGCTCCTCCTCCCTGGAGGTGACCTGCCCCGGCCCCGAGGCCGCGCTCGCCCTGGTCGGCGCCGCCCGCAGGCTGCACATCGGCGCCAAGGCCCGCGAGGTGCGGGGCGTGGACCGCGTGGTGGTCCGCGACGGCGACGCGATCGGTGCGCTGCTCACCCGGCTCGGTGCGCACGAGTCGGTGCTGGCCTGGGAGGAGCGCCGGATGCGCCGCGAGGTGCGGGCCACGGCGAACCGGCTGGCCAACTTCGACGACGCCAATCTGCGCCGCTCCGCCCGCGCGGCGGTGGCGGCCGGTGCCCGGGTCCAGCGCGCGCTGGAGATCCTCGGTGACGACGTTCCCGAGCACCTCGCCGCGGCCGGCCGGCTGCGCATGGAGCACAAGCAGGCCTCCCTGGAGGAGCTGGGCGCGCTCGCCGACCCACCGCTCACCAAGGATGCCGTGGCCGGCCGGATCCGCCGACTGCTGGCCATGGCCGACAAGCGCGCCTCCGACCTCGGCATCCCGGGCACGGAGGCCAACCTCAGCGAGGAGCTGGCCGACAACCTCGTGGGCTGAAGCCGCGTCAGAAGACCGGCGCCGCCCTCCACTTGGGTGACCGGCGCCGGTTTTCGCGTGTCGCGGGGGCACCCTTGACTCGATCATGTTGTGTCATGAGCCTGGCATCTGTTCGCTGCTGTGGCGGACCACTCTCTGGGGGGCTCATGAGACACAGAGCGAGATCGATCCTCGCTGTCGGCACGCTCCTGATCGGCGGAGCGAGCCTCGCACCCATCGCCCAGGCAGGGCCCGGAAACCCCGCGGCCTCCGACCCCGAGGAAGTCAAGGTCTTCCGTGCCGACGTCACCAAGGAGCAGGTGTCCCTGCTTCTGGCGACCGGACAGGACGGCCACGAACTCGGCGAGCGGGTACCCGACAAGGGCACCGCCACCGTCGAGGTCTACCTGACCGAGGGACAGGCCGAAAAACTCGAGAAACAGGGCGTCGGCCTCACCGAGCACACACTCTCCGACCGCGCGGCGAACCGCGTCGAGGACGCCGCCGAGGGCGTGTTCCGCCCGTACAGCGGAAAGGGGGGACTTCAGGAGGAGATCCTCCGCACCGCCCGGGAGCACCCGGACCTCACCAAGGTCGTCTCCATCGGCAAGACGGTGAAGGGCCAGGACATCCTCGCCCTGAAGCTCACCAAGAAGGCCAGGAAGACCCGGGACGGATCAAAACCGGCCGTCCTCTACATGTCCAACCAGCACGCACGTGAGTGGATCACCCCGGAGATGACCCGGCGGCTGATGCACCACTACCTGGACAAGTACCGTACGGACAAGCGGATCAGAAAGATCGTCGACACCACGGAAGTGTGGTTCGTCCTCTCCGCCAACCCCGACGGCTACGACTACACCTTCGCCGACGACGACAACCGTCTGTGGCGCAAGAACCTGCGGGACGTCAACGGCGACGGCGCCATCAGCACCGGCGACGGCGTCGACCTCAACCGCAACTTCCCCTACAAATGGGGCTACGACGACGAGGGCTCGTCCCCGAACCCCACCAGCCAGACCTACCGCGGCGCGAGCCCGGGCTCCGAACCGGAGACCAAGGCCATCGACGCCTTCCAGAAGCGCATCGGCTTCACCTACGGCGTCAACTACCACTCGGCCGCCGAACTCCTCCTCTACGGAGTCGGCTGGCAGGTGGCCACGCCGACCCCCGACGACGTCCTCTACCAGGCCCTCGCCGGCACGCCCGGCAACTCGGCGATCCCCGGCTATCACCCACAGGTCTCCTCCGAGCTCTACACCACCAACGGTGAGGCGGACGGCCACGCGGCCAACGTCAACGGCATGGCGATGTTCACCCCCGAGATGTCGACCTGTCAGACCGTGTCCGAGGCCGACCCCGACGACGAGTGGAACGCCCGCGACTGCCGGTCGGGCTTCAACTTCCCCGACGACGAGAAGCTGATCCAGCAGGAGTTCGCCAAGAACATCCCGTTCGCGCTCTCCGTCGCCGAGACGGCCGCCCACCCCGACCGGCCGTCCTCCTCGGTCGGCCTGGAGGCCGCCGACTTCACCCCGGCCGGGTTCACCACGTCCTACGCGCGCGGCGCCCGCCAGGAGGTCTCCGTCGTCGCCCGCAAGGCCGTGCGCGACAAGGAGCTCAAGTACCGCGTCAACGGCGGCCGTACGCACGACGTGGACCTCAGGCGCTGGCGAGGCGGCGAGCGGTACGGCGGCGAGGACAACCTCTACTTCGACGAGTACCGGGCCACGGTGAGGCACGGCAAGCCGGGTGACAAGGTCGAGGTGTGGTTCACCGGAGAGGCCCGCAGGGGCAGGAACGTCTCCAGCGAGCACTTCACCTACACCGTGGCCGAACGCCCCCGCGCGGACGTCCTCGTCGTCTCCGAGGAGGGCGCGAAGGCCACCCACACCCAGAAGTACGTCGACGCGCTCCAGGCCAACGGCCGCCGCGCGGCGGTCTGGGACGTGGCCCAGCAGGGTGCCCCGGACGCGCTCGCCGTACTGAGCCACTTCCACACGGTCGTGCACCACACCGGCGCCGGGACCCCGGGCGTCGCCACCCAGCTCCAGCTGCGGGCGTTCCTCAACGAGGGCGGCCGGCTGATCGAGGCCGGCGAGCGGGCGGGCGGCAGCGTCGACCTCGGCGGCGGCACGCCGTCCGACGACTTCAGCCAGTACTACCTGGGCGCCTACAGCCGTACCTCCACGCCCGGGGTCACCGCGTTCACCGGTTCCGGCGCCTTGCGGGGCTTCACCGGCCCGCTCGGCGACGCGCCCGGCAACCCGCTGGACCGGGCCGGCACCTACGGCGTCACCTCAGACGAACTGCCCGCGGAGGACTACCCGCAGTTCGCGAGCGCCGGCGCCGGGGAATTCCCCGGGACGGTCAACCCGTACGGGCCCTCCGCCGGCTCCTTCATGGCGGCGGCCGTGCACACCGACGACGGCTACAAGCGCCTCACCCGCACCATCGACCTCACCGGTGTCACCGCCGCCGAGCGCCCCACGCTGCGCACCCAGTTGCTGTGGGACACCGAGCCGGGCTACGACAACGTCATCGTCGAGGCGCACACCGCCGGCGCCGACGACTGGACGACCCTGCCCGAAGCCGGCGGGGCGACCCGCACCACCGTGCCGACCGAGTGCGCGGCCGGGTTCTACATCGGCGAGCACCCCTGGCTGGAGCACTATTTGACCCTCACCGACGGCGGCTGCACCGCGACCGGAACCACCGGTTCCTGGAACAGCCTCACCGGGTCGTCCAGCGGCTGGCAGCAGGTCAACTTCGACCTGAGCGCCTACGCCGGGAAGACGGTCGAGGTCTCCCTCGCCTATGTCACCGACCCGGGCAGCGGCGGCCACGGCGTCCTCGCCGACGAGGCCTCCCTCGTCGTCGTCGGCAAGGCCACCGGGACCGAGGGCTTCGAGACCTCCCTCGGCGTCTGGAGGGTCTCCGGACCCCCCGCCGGCAGCCCGGCCGTCCTGAAGGACTGGACCCGCACCGGAGCGCTCTTCCGGACGTATGGAGCGGTCACCACCGACGACACCGTGCTGCTGGGCTTCGGGCTGGAGCACCTGACCTCCGCGGCCGACCGGTCCGCCCTGCTGAGGAAGGCGCTCGCCGCCCTCGACAGGTGACACGACAGGTCGACACGACCCACGATCCGTAGCGAAATGGGGTGAGAAAAGCGTGTCGGCGAGGGCGGTCCGTACCCTACTGACGGGTACGGACCGCCCTGCCGGGTATGGGGCAACTCGATGTCACGGCCGGGGCCCCGGAGAGGTAGGGTCGACAGTGGTCGGGGACATCCCAAATACAGCTCGCCGGCATCACAGCCGGCGTACCAACGAGGAGATCGGTTCGTGACGATCCGCGTAGGCATCAACGGGTTTGGCCGCATCGGTCGCAACTACTTCCGCGCGTTGCTGGAGCAGGGCGCCGACATCGAGATCGTGGCCGTCAACGACCTGGGTGACACGGCGACCACGGCACACCTGCTGAAGTACGACACCATTCTGGGCCGCCTCAAGCAGGAGGTCTCGCACACCGAGGACACCATCACCGTCGGCGACAAGACGCTCAAGGTGCTCTCCGAGCGCAACCCCGCCGACATTCCGTGGGGCGAGATGGGCGTCGACATCGTCATCGAGTCGACCGGCATCTTCACCAAGAAGGAAGACGCCGAGAAGCACATCACCGGCGGCGCCAAGAAGGTCATCATCTCCGCCCCGGCGAAGAACGAGGACATCACCCTCGTCATGGGCGTCAACCAGGACCAGTACGACGCGGCCAACCACCACGTCATCTCCAACGCCTCCTGCACCACCAACTGCGTGGCGCCGATGGCGAAGGTCCTCGACGAGAACTTCGGCATCGTCAAGGGCCTGATGACGACGGTCCACGCGTACACGAACGACCAGCGGATCCTGGACTTCCCGCACAAGGACCTGCGCCGCGCCCGTGCCGCCGCCGAGAACATCATCCCCACCACCACCGGTGCCGCGAAGGCCACGGCCCTGGTGCTGCCGCAGCTCAAGGGCAAGCTGGACGGCATGGCCATGCGCGTCCCGGTCCCGACCGGCTCCGTGACGGACCTGGTGGTCGAGCTCTCCCGCGAGGTCACCAAGGAAGAGGTCAACGCCGCCTTCCA
This sequence comes from Streptomyces sp. NPDC052079, assembly GCF_040680275.1. NCBI lineage: Bacteria > Bacillati > Actinomycetota > Actinomycetes > Kitasatosporales > Streptomycetaceae > Streptomyces > Streptomyces sp. NPDC052079. The sequence continues at coordinate 16,086 of NZ_JBFAWL010000018.1, read as the reverse complement.
GAAGGCCGCCGAGGGCGAGCTGAAGGGGTACCTCGAGTACACCGAGGACGCCCTCGTCTCCTCCGACATCGTCAACGCCCCGGCGTCCTGCACCTTCGACTCCTCCCTGACCATGGTCCAGGAGGGCAAGAACGTGAAGGTCATCGGCTGGTACGACAACGAGTGGGGCTACAGCAACCGCCTCGTCGACCTGACGGTCTTCGTGGGCAACCAGCTCTGAGCGTGGAGCAGGCGGCCTGATATGAGTGCAGGGCTCGGCGGCGCGGCAACGCGCCGTCCGAGCCCTGACGCGCGTATCGGAACGGTTGCCCTCTTTCGATCACGAGCGATCACGAGCGAACACGAGCTCTAGCCAGGGAGCCCCCATGAAGACGATCGACGAACTCCTCTCCGAAGGGGTCGCGGGCAAGCGGGTCTTCGTCCGCGCCGACCTCAACGTGCCGCTGGACGGCACCACCATCACCGACGACGGCCGCATCCGCGCCGTGCTGCCCACCGTCAAGGCCCTCGCCGAGGCGGGCGCCCGCGTGGTCGTCGCCTCGCACCTCGGCCGCCCCAAGGGCGCCCCGGACCCCGCCTTTTCGCTCGCCCCGGCCGCCGCGCGCCTCGGCGAACTCCTCGGCACCGACGTCGCCTTCGCCACCGACACGGTCGGCGACTCGGCCACGTCCACCGTCTCCAACCTCGACGACGGACAGGTCGCCGTCATCGAGAACCTCCGCTTCAACCCCGGCGAGACGTCCAAGGACGACGCCGAGCGCGGCGCCTTCGCCGACCGGCTGGCCGCCCTCGCCGACGTCTACGTCGGCGACGGCTTCGGCGCGGTGCACCGCAAGCACGCCTCGGTGTTCGACCTCCCGGCCCGGCTGCCGCACTACGCCGGCTACCTCATCGCCACCGAGGTCGCCGTGCTGAAGAAGCTCACCGACGACGTCAAGCGGCCCTACGTCGTCGCCCTCGGCGGCGCCAAGGTCTCCGACAAGCTCGCCGTCATCGACCAGCTGCTCGGCAAGGCCGACCGCATCCTCATCGGCGGCGGCATGGCGTACACCTTCCTCAAGGCCCAGGGCTACGAGGTCGGCTCGTCCCTGCTGCAGGAGGACCAGATCCCAGCCGTCCAGGAGTACCTGGAGCGGGCCGAGAAGAGTGGCGTGGAGCTGGTGCTGCCGGTCGACACGCTGGTCGCGGCGGAGTTCCCCGACATCAAGGCCAAGGCGCCCTCCCACCCCGCCACCGTCGCCGTGGACGCCATCCCGGCCGGCCACATGGGCCTGGACATCGGTCCCGAGACCCGCAAGCTGTACGCCTCGAAGCTCGCCGACGCCGCCACGGTCTTCTGGAACGGCCCCATGGGCGTCTTCGAGCACCCCGACTACGCCGAGGGCACCAGGGCCCTCGCCCAGGCTCTTATCGACTCCCCGGGCTTCACCGTGGTGGGCGGCGGAGACTCCGCCGCGGCGGTCCGTACCCTGGGCTTCGACGAGCAGGCATTCGGCCACATCTCGACCGGAGGCGGCGCCTCCCTCGAATACCTCGAGGGCAAGACGCTCCCCGGCCTCGCCGCACTGGAGGACTGACCCTCAATGACCACCCGTACGCCGCTGATGGCGGGCAACTGGAAGATGAACCTCAACCACCTCGAGGCCATCGCCCACGTCCAGAAGCTCGCCTTTGCCCTGGCCGACAAGGACTACGAGGCCGTCGAGGTCGCCGTCCTGCCGCCCTTCACCGCCCTGCGCTCCGTGCAGACCCTCGTCGACGGCGACAAGCTGAAGATCAAGTACGGCGCCCAGGACGTCTCGGTGCACGACGGCGGCGCCTACACCGGCGAGATCTCCGGTCCCATGCTGGCCAAGCTGAAGTGCACCTACGTGGTGACCGGCCACTCCGAGCGCCGCCAGTACCACGCCGAGACCGACGAGGTCGTCAACGGCAAGGTGAAGGCCGCCTTCCGGCACGGCCTCACCCCCATCCTGTGCGTCGGCGAGGAGCTGGAGGTCCGCGAGGAGGGCAACCATGTCTCCCACACCCTCGCCCAGGTCGAGGGCGGTCTGAAGGACGTCCCGGCCGAGCATGCCGAGTCCGTCGTGATCGCCTACGAGCCGGTGTGGGCCATCGGCACCGGCAAGGTCTGCGGCGCCGAGGAGGCCCAGGAGGTGTGCGCGGCGATCCGCGGCAAGCTCGCCGAGCTGTACTCCCAGGAGCTGGCCGACAAGGTCCGCATCCAGTACGGCGGCTCCGTGAAGTCCGGCAACGTCGCCGAGATCATGGCGCAGGCCGACATCGACGGTGCCCTGGTCGGCGGCGCCTCGCTGGACGCCGACGAGTTCGTCAAGATCATCCGATTCCGCGACCAGTGAGTATGCGGTAACGACGATTCGTCGTACCCTTGCGGGGTCCGGCAGTGTGCTGGGCCCCGCGTCGTCCATCCGAATCCGAGGAAGTTGGTCCAGCCGTGGTTATGGGGTTCTCCATCGCCCTGATCGTCTTCAGCCTGCTGCTGATGCTGCTGGTGCTGATGCACAAGGGGAAGGGCGGCGGCCTCTCCGACATGTTCGGTGGTGGCATGCAGTCCTCCGTCGGCGGCTCCTCGGTCGCCGAGCGCAACCTCGACCGGATCACCGTCGTGGTCGGTCTGCTCTGGTTCGCGTGCATCGTCGTGCTCGGCATCATGATGAAGATCAACAACTGACCCGAGGGCACCATCCGCCCGCCCGACCCACGCATTCCCCACGTAACGCCCCATGTTCGGTACGCGCGGCAGAGCGCGGCCTATCATGGGGCTTGCGTCTGGATGCGGGGACAGGTAACTCCTATCACTGGACGCGCGTTGGGCCTTACGTAGACTGAGGCGCTCGCAGCGAAGCGGAACGCCGACTCGCTTCGCGGCACCATGACGCAGGGAGTTACGACCGTGGCAAGTGGCAACGCGATCCGGGGAAGCCGGGTCGGGGCGGGGCCGATGGGCGAGGCCGAGCGCGGCGAGTCCGCGCCGCGGCTGCGCGTCTCCTTCTGGTGCTCCAACGGGCACGAGACACAGCCGAGCTTCGCAAGCGACGCGCAGGTGCCCGATACCTGGGACTGCCCCCGCTGCGGCTTTCCGGCCGGACAGGACCGCGACAACCCCCCGGACCCGCCGCGCACCGAGCCGTACAAGACCCACCTCGCCTATGTGCGCGAGCGGCGCAGCGACGCGGACGGTGAGGCGATCCTCGCCGAGGCGCTCGCCAAGCTGCGCGGCGAGATCTGACCGGCCCGGACCGGCTGACCGGCTGACCGGCCCGGACTCCGGACAACTTCAGTCCTCTTCACCGCTGATCAATTAGGTTGGGCACAGCCGGCACAGCGGGGACATCCAAGGAAGAAGGCTGAAGTCCGAGATGAACGCAGACGGCCGTACCAGGCTCAACCAGACGCCCGAGTGGATCGCACTGGCCAAGCACCGCGAGGAGCTCGGCCAGGTGCGGCTGCGCGAGCTGTTCGCCGCTGACCCGGGCCGCGGCACCGGGTACACCCTCCGGGTCGGTGACCTGTACGTCGACTACTCCAAGCATCTCGTCACCGACGAGACCCTGCGGCTGCTGCGGGAACTGGCCGCCGCCACCGATGTGTTCGGGCTGCGCGACGCCATGTTCGGCGGCGAGAAGATCAACACCACCGAGAACCGGGCCGTGTTGCACACCGCGCTGCGGGCCGCCCCGGACGCGGTGATCGAGGTCGACGGGGAAAACGTCGTCCCGGCCGTGCACGCCGTGCTCGACAGGATGGCCGACTTCGCCGGCCGCGTCCGCTCCGGCGAGTGGACCGGTCACACCGGCCGGCGCATCCGCAACGTCGTCAACGTCGGCATCGGCGGCTCCGACCTGGGCCCCGCCATGGCCTACGAGGTGCTGCGCCCCTGGACCGACCGTGATCTCACCGTCCGCTTCGTGTCCAACGTGGACGGCGCGGATCTGCACGAGGCCGTCCGGGACCTGGACCCGGCCGAGACGCTGTTCGTCATCGCGTCCAAGACCTTCACCACCATAGAGACGGTCACCAACGCCACCTCCGCGCGGTCCTGGCTGCTCAAGGGCCTCGGGGGCGACGAGCAGGCGGTCGCCCGGCACTTCGTGGCGCTGTCGACCAACGCGGAGAAGGTCGCCGAGTTCGGCATCGACACGGCGAACATGTTCGAGTTCTGGGACTGGGTCGGCGGACGTTACTCCTACGACTCCGCCATCGGCCTGTCCCTGATGATCGCCATCGGCCCGGACCGCTTCCGGGAGATGCTCGACGGATTCCGCATCGTCGACGAGCACTTCCGCAATGCCCCCGCCGAGTCCAACGTGCCGCTGCTGCTGGGCCTGCTCGGCGTCTGGTACGGCAACTTCCACGACGCGCAGTCGCACGCGGTGCTGCCGTACTCGCACTACCTGTCGAAGTTCACCGCCTACCTCCAGCAGCTCGACATGGAGTCCAACGGCAAGTACGTCGGCCGGGACGGCCGCGAGGTGGAGTGGCAGACCGGCCCGGTCGTGTGGGGCACCCCGGGCACCAACGGACAGCACGCGTACTACCAGTTGATCCACCAGGGGACGAAGCTGATCCCGGCCGACTTCATCGGCTTCGCCGAGCCCGTAGCCGAACTGAGCGACGAACTCAAGGCGCAGCACGACCTGTTGATGGCCAACTTCTTCGCCCAGACCCAGGCCCTCGCCTTCGGCAAGACGCCGGACGAGGTGCGCGGGGAAGGGGTGCCGGAGGAGCTCGTCCCGCACAAAACGTTCAAGGGCGACCACCCCACCACCACGATCCTCGCGCGCGAGCTGACTCCGTCGGTGCTGGGTCAGCTCGTCGCGCTGTACGAGCACAAGGTGTTCGTCCAGGGCGCGATCTGGAACATCGACTCCTTCGACCAGTGGGGCGTCGAGCTGGGCAAGGTCCTCGCCAAGCGTGTGGAGCCCGCGCTCACCGAAGGCGCGGAGGTGCCGGACCTGGACCCCTCCACCAAGGCCCTGGTCGCCACCTACCGGGAGCTTCGCGGCCGGCAGTGATCACGATGCGGCGGTCATCATGGCGATCATCACGGCGAGCGCTCGGGGGAGCACAACGTTGCACGTACGCCCGGAAGTTGGACCGGTGGCACACTCACGGGCCGGTCGTCTCTGAAGCCCCATCCTGGGCGCACCCGTCACCGTCACGGCGATCGCCCTGCTTGAAACCGGGCGGCTGAAGCGGCGCTACGGCATCCGGCTCGGCACGCACCCGGCGAGCCTTCCGGTCCGCGGTTGAGGCGGCTGAGGTCAGAGGTGTTCGCCCCCGCCGCCCCTTCCCGTTCCCGTCCCCCGGGGGCGCTGCCCCCGAACCCCCGCTCCTCAAACGCCGGAGGGGCTGGATTGTGCCGGACGGGCTGAAAATTCAGCCTGTCCGGCGTTTGAGGACGAGGCCCGGAGGGCCGAAAGGGGGGCTGGGGGCGCAGCCCCCAGGGACGGGAATGGGAAGGGGCGGCGGGGGCGAAAGGAGTTAGGCGACCGCGGTCAGGGTGTCGGCGAGGCGGTGGTGGGCTGCGCGGGTTGCTGGGAGGGTGGCGAGGGTGGCGGCGCCCAGGACCGCGGCTGTTCCCAGTAGCAGCAGGAGGACGGGGGAGGGCGTCTGGGCGATTCCGGCGCCGACGCCGCTCGAGCGTCCCTGCGCGTCGATCAGCCAGTGCGCCAGCGGCAGCCCGAGCGCCGTGGCGAGAAGCACGGCCGCGAACGCCGTACCGGCGGTCGCCGTGACCGTGACCGCGGTGATCTGCCGGGGGGAGAGGCCGACGGCCTTGAGCGCCAGCAGATCGCGCTCGCCCTCGCGGACCATGCCGCCGATCGCCGTCAGCAGTTCGATCAGCCCGATCAGCGCGAGGACCGCGATCAGGCCGAGGACGACCGCGCGCAGCGGGGACAGCCCGTCGGCCGGGTTGGCCACGGTGTGCACGTCCAGGTGGCCGTGGCCCGCCGCGTCCAGCCGGGCGGCGACCGTGTCCGGGTCGGCGCCGGGGTCCAGCCGGAGCTGGTAGACACTCGGCCGCAGGTCGGGGTCGTTGGCGCGCAGGGTGTCGAGCGAGGTGGAGATGACCCGGCCGGCGTTCTCCGGTTCGATACTGCGGCCCACGATGTGCAGTATCTGCGGCTGGTCGCCGACCGTCATCCGCACCCAGTCGCCCACCTGGACGTGCAGCAGGTCGAGCAGCCCCTGCCCGGCCACCGCCTCGTCCGGCCCGCGCGCGGCACGGCCCTCGGCCAGCGTGAACGGGTACGGCTCCCGGGCGGTGCCGAGTCCCCGGAGGGCGATGGTGGCCGTCTGGCCCGGGACCAGGGCGGCCACCTCCACACCCGGGTAGGCGGCGGCGACCTGCGGATCGCCTTCCAGCAGCGCGCGGGTCTCCCGGTCGCCCAGCGAGGCGTCGGCACGCACCCCGAGCGCCGTCGGCATGCCCATCCGCTCGGGGCTGCTCTGGAAGCGGTCGATGGTGGTCCACGCGCTCAGCGCCACCACGATCAGCAGCAACGGCAGCGCCAGCCTGCCCACCGCGCCCAGCGACCGCGGCCGGCGCGTGAACGCCTTGTGCCAGCCCAGGACCAGCGCCGGGGGCACCCGTGCGCCCAGCGCCCGCCTGGCCAGGCCGGTCAGCCGTCCGGCAGGGGGCGCCACCGAGCGCGGCACCGGCACCGGCGGGATCCGCCCCGCCCGCCAGGCGGCGAGCCCCGTGGTCGCGCCGATGAACAGCACCGCCCCCACCGGCACCACGAACAGCGCCACCGTGTGCCCCGGCAGGCCCTGCCACACGCCGACCGCGTCCCCGAGCCGCCCCGGCACGGCGCTGCCCAGCGCCTCGGTGAGCGCGGCGGCGGCCACGGCACCGAGCAGGGCGTAGACCAGGTGCTGGATCAGGAAGACACGGACGACCTGGCCGGGTGTGAAGCCGATCGCCTTGAGCACGGAGATGTCCCGCAGATGTCCCCGGATCCGGGTGGCGATCGCCCCGTGCACGGCGAGACCGGCGGCGGCCAGCGCGCCCAGACCGAACAGGCCCAGCACCTGGCCGAGCAGCCGGTTGTCGCCCTGCGCCTCGGCGCGCGCCTCCTGCCAGGTGGCGACCTCGCCGATCGCCCCGGCGCCCAGCTCGGTCACCGCCCGCTGTACGGCGTACCCGGTGTCGCCGGGGTCGGTCAGCCGCAGCCCCACCACCTGGCCGCCCGGGTCCGTCACGGCCGAGGGCAGCGCCCAGACCAGGCCCGTGCGCTCACCCGGCCGGTAGCGCGGCTCGGCACTGTCGGCGATGCCCACTACGGTCAGCTTCCGCGCCGTGCCGGGCACGGTGAGCGTGTCACCGGGGGCCGTGAGCAGTGCCCGGGCGAGGCGGCTCTCCAGGACCACCCCGTCGGGGGTGGCCGGGTCCAGCCAGTGCCCGGACGTGATCAGCGGCCGGCCCACGTCGGGCCGGCCGGAGGTGCCGCGCAGCTCCACCGAGGCGCGGCCGCCCCCCGAGGCGAGGGTGACCGAGGCCGTGGGGTAGGGACCGGCCACGGAGTCCACGCCGTCCAGGCCGGCCAGTCTGCCGGCGTCGGCGGCGAGGGTGGTGTGCAGCGTGACGTGCGCGCCGTGGGCCTGGGTGAACACGCGCTGCCAGGGGTTGGTGGCGTACCCGAACAGGGCCGTGGCCAGCAGCAGGGACGCGACGATGCCCGCGGTGGCGAGGACCAGGAACAGTGCCTCGCCGCGGTGCGTCCGCAGATCGGAGTGCGCCCAGCGCAGGGTCGCTCGCACGGGCCTCAGTCCCTCGCGGGTCGGTCGTGGAGGCGCACGTCAGTCCTTGAGTTCCAGCACGCCCGATATTCCGGTCCGGCGCGGCGGTGTGCCGCCGTCGAGTTCGGCGTCGTCGGCGATCCGGCCGTCGAAGAAGCTGATCACCCGGTCCGCGGCGCTCGCCAGCCGTGCGTCGTGCGTGACCAGAAGGATGGTCTGGCCCCGCCGGTGGAAGCGGGACAGCAGCCGCATCACCTCGCGGGTGCCCTTGCTGTCCAGGCTGCCCGCGGGCTCGTCCGCCAGCAGCAGCGGCGGATGGTTGACCAGCGCCCGGGCCAGGGCGACCCGCTGCTGCTCACCGCCGGACAGCTCGCCCGGCATGCTGCGCTCCTTGCCCTCGAGACCGAGCTCGGCGAGGAGCTCCTCCCGCCCGGCGCGGGCCTTCTTCGGCGGCACCCCGGCGAGCAGGGCGGGCAGCTCCACGTTGTCGGCGACCGACAGGTCGGAGACCAGGTTGAAGAACTGGAAGACGATCCCGATGCGCTTACGGCGCTCGACCGCCCAGCGAGCCTCGCTGTAGCCGTCGGTGCACTCGCCGTCCAGCCAGATGCTGCCCGCGTCGGGCCGCTGGAGCCCGCCGAGCAGATGCAGCAGCGTCGACTTTCCCGCACCGGACGGACCGGTGATCGCCACGAACTCGCCCGCCGTGACCCTCAGGTCGACGCCGCGCACGGCGTGCGCCGGGGCGCCCTCGCCGTGGTGCGTCTTGACCAGGCCTTCGGCGCGCAGCACGGGAGCGGTGCTCTCGCTCACTCCAGCTCCTCCAGCTCTTCCTGGCACCGCTCCAGCCAGTCGAGGTCGGCCTGCAGATGCAGCATCGCGCCCTCGATCAGCAGTTGGGAGATGCGGTTGTCCCGGTCCTCGGCGGCGGCCAGCTTGGACAGCTGCCGCATGGTGTTCAGGTACTGGCGCCGCTGTCTGTTGATCAGGGCGATCTGGTCGGCGAGACCGGTCTGCGGGGCCAGGGCCAGTTTCATGAAGAACTCGTCCCGCACCCGCGGCTCGTCCGCCGTCTCCTCGAACCAGGCGCGCAGCGCCTCCCGCCCGGCGTCGGTGAGGTGGTAGACCTTCTTGTTGGGCCGGCTCGACTGCGCGACGTCCTCGCCCTCGATCAGTCCGGTCTTCTCGAGGCGGCCGAGGGTGACGTAGATCTGGCCGACGTTCGGCTGAGGGTACGCGGAGCCCAGCAGTTGCTCAAGGTCCTGCTTGAGCTCATAGCCGTGGGCAGGGCCGCGGGCGAGCAGGGCCAGGAGGGGCAGCCGCACTCGAGCTCTCCTCCTCGCGCATCCTGGGTAATGTGCCGCAGGACCTAGTATCGCCCATACCTAACGGGTATACATGGCCTCTGACCCCGGCAAGGGTGCCCGGGTGCCGGTGTACAGGGAGGAACCTATGCGGTGGATGCATGCCGCGGGTAGGGCCCTTCTTGTCCTGATCGTCGTCCTGACCGGTCATGTCGCCTCCGGCGCGCGGGCCGACCAGAACGACGCGGGCGGCCGTGGCCCCCTCACCCTGGCCACCGCCGGCGATCTCACCGGCTACCTCGGTTCCGTGCTCGACGGCTGGAACCGCACCCATCCCGGCGAGGAGGTCACCCTCGTCGAGCTGCCGGACTCCGCCGACGAGACGCGCGCGCAGATGATCACGGATCTGCGCGGCGGCGAACGCGGCCGGTTCGACGTGCTCAACATCGACGTCAGCTGGACCTCGGAGTTCGCCGCCGCGGGCTGGATCCGTCCACTGCCCCGCGACCGCTTCCCGCTCGGCACCTTCCTCCCCCCGGTCGTGCACACGGCGACCTACGACGACCGGCTCTTCGCCGTCCCGTACGTCACCAACGCCGGGCTGCTGCTGTACCGCAAGGACGTCCTCGCCCAAGCGGGCGTCCCGCCGCCGCGCACCTGGGCCGAGCTGGAGCGGGCCGCGAAGACCCTGGCTCCCGAGCGCGGTCTCGACGGCTACGCGGGCCAGTTCCTGCCGTACGAGGGACTCACCGTGAACGCGGCCGAGGCCGTCTACTCGGCGGGCGGCACCATTCTCGGCGACGAGGGCCAGCGCGTCACCGTGAACTCCGGGGCGGCCCGGGAGGGGATCGGCTTCCTCGCCCGCGGTGTCCGCGAGGGCTGGATCCCGAAGGAGGCGCTGACGTACAAGGAGGAGGAGTCCAAACGGGCCTTCCAGGACGGCCGGCTGCTGTTCCTGCGCAACTGGCCCTACGCCTACGTCGCGGCCGCCGCCCCGGGCTCCGAGGTCGCCGGCAAGGTCGGCGCCGTACCGCTGCCGGGGCCGGACGGTCCGGGCACCAGCGTCCTCGGCGGCTCCAACCTGGCCGTCAGCAGCCACGCCCGGCACCCCGACTCGGCCGCGCGTCTGATCGCGTACCTCACCAGCGAGCGCGTCCAGCGCCAGGTGCTGACGCGCGGCGCGCTGCCGCCCGTACGGGCGGACCTGTACGACGATCCCGAACTGGTCCGGCGGTTCCCGTATCTGCCGACCCTGCGCGAGAGTGTGCGGGCCGCCGCTCCGCGCCCCAAGAGCCCGCACTACGACCAGGTGAGCCTGGTGGTGCAGGCGGTGGTGCACGACGCGATGACCGGGCGGCAGACGCCCGAGGCCGCGGTGCGCCGGCTGGCGGGCGAGCTCGCCGCGGTCTCCTCCCGCTGACCATGCCCCTCGGACACCTGGTCACCTAGTTACATGTTAGGTAACGCGGACGTCTCGAATGTGTCCGTTGCGTTCCTCCTTGCCCCGATTTGAACAGCCCAACTGCGCGGTAGCTTGCGTAAGTTCATTGACACCCTCTCTACGCCGCTACCTAACATGCATGCATAACGAACAGCGCTCCTCACAGACAGGTCAATGGGGTGAACAGGCACCACTGGTGGCGTGACGCGGTGATCTATCAGGTGTATGTCCGCAGCTTCCTGGACAGCACCGGTGACGGCATCGGCGATCTCGCAGGGGTCAGGGCGGGGCTGCCGTACCTGAAGAAGCTCGGCGTGGACGGGATCTGGCTGAGCCCCTTCTACCCCTCGCCGCAGCACGACCACGGCTACGACGTGGCCGACTACCGCGATGTCGACCCGGTCTTCGGCGACCTCGCCGAATTCGACCTGCTGGTGACCGCCGCCCGCCGGCTCGGCATCAAGGTGCTGCTGGACATCGTCCCCAACCACTGCTCCAACGAGCACCCCTGGTTCCGCGAGGCCCTCGCCGCCGGCCCCGGCAGCCCCGAACGCGCCCGATTCCACTTCGCCGACGGCCGTGGACCGGACGGAACGGAGCCGCCCAACAACTGGCATGCCATGTTCGGCGGTTCCGCCTGGACCCGCGTCACCGAGCCGGACGGCCGCCCCGGCCAGTGGTACCTGCACATGTTCACGCCCGAGCAGCCGGACTGGAACTGGCGCGACCCCGAGGTCGCCGCCGAGTTCGAACGCACCCTCCGCTTCTGGCTGGACCGGGGCGTCGACGGCTTCCGCATCGACGTCGCGGCGGGCCTGTTCAAGCACCCCGAACTGCCCGACTCCCCGGACCCGGAGGCCGACGCCCGCACTCGCGACTCGGTCAACCCGCTCGCCTGGAACCAGCCCGAGGTCCACGACGTGTGGCGGCACTGGCGCTCGGTGTGCGAGGAGTACACCGCCCGCGACGGCCACGAACGGCTCCTGGTCGGCGAGGTCTCCGTGCCCAGCGCCCGCGAGCACGCCCGGTACGTTCGCCCCGACGAGCTCCACCAGGCCTTCTTCTTCGACCTGCTCGGCGCGCAGTGGGACGCCGACGCCTTCCGCAAGGTCATCTCCGAGGCCATGGAGGACATCGCCGGCACCGGCTCGACCGTCACCTGGGTTCTCAACAACCACGACCAGGTCCGCACCGTCACCCGCTACGGCGAACCCGCCGACGGCAGCGGCACCGGCGCCGCCCGCGCCCGCGCCGCCGCCCTGCTCATGCTCGCCCTCCCCGGAGCCGCGTACATCTACCAGGGTGAGGAACTGGGGCTGCCCGAGGTCGTCGACCTGCCCGACGAGGTGCTCACCGACCCGATATTCCGCCGCACCGGCAGCCGCGCCCGCATCCGGGACGGCTGCAGGGTGCCGCTGCCCTGGTCGGGGCAGGCCTCCCCGTTCGGCTTCACCTCCGGAGCCGAAAGCGCCAAACCGTGGCTGCCGCAGCCCGAGTACTTCGCCGAGTACGCCACGCACCGCGCCCTAGCCGACACCCGCTCCTCCTGGCATCTGTACCGCGACGGCCTGCAACTGCGCGCCGCGCTGCACCAGTTGGGCGAGGGCACGCTGCGCTGGCTGGACACCCAGCCCGGGGTCCTCGCCTTCACCCGCGGCGACGACCTGGTCTGCGCCGTCAACTTCGGCACCGCCCCCGTACCCGCTCCGGTCGCCGGCACCCCGCTGCTCGCCAGCGGTCCCTGCCCGCCCGGAGTGCTCCCCGGCTCCACCGCCGCCTGGTGGATCGACGGCTCCTGAGAACACGTCAGGTCAACTCCCGTACACCCGAAGGGACATCGATGATGATGCGACGACGTACCACCCTGCTCACCGGATGCACCGCCCTCGTCCTCGCGCTCGGCGCGACCGCCTGCGGCGGCGGCGAGCCCGTCTCGGCCGGCGGCGGCGACAAGTCGCTCGACGGGCAGACCGTCACCGTGGCCGGTGTCTGGTCCGGCAGCGAGCAGAAGAACTTCCAGAAGGTGCTCGACGCCTTCGCCGAGAAGACCGGCGCCAAGACCCAGTTCGTCTCCACCGGCGACAACGTCTCCACCGTCGTCGGCAGCAAGATCGAGGGCGGCAACGCCCCCGACGTCGTCATGGTCCCGCAGGTCGGCGTGCTCAAGCAGTTCGCCGACAAGGGCTGGCTGAAGCCGCTGGACCAGAAGGTGCGCAGGACCGTGGGCGCCAACTTCGCCAAGGTGTGGCAGAACTACGGCAGCGTCGACGGCACCCTGTACGGCCTCTACTTCAAGGCCGCCCACAAGTCCACCGTCTGGTACAGCCCCGCCGCCCTGGAACAGGCCGGCGTCACCCCGCCGAAGACGTACGACGCCATGCTGAAGGACGGGCGGACCATCTCCGACTCCGGACTCGCCGCCTTCTCCGTCGCCGGTCAGGACGGCTGGACCCTCACCGACTGGTTCGAGAACGTCTACCTCTCCCAGGCCGGACCGGAGAAGTACGACGCCCTCGCCGCCCACGAGATCAAGTGGACCGACCCGACGGTGGTCGAGGCGCTCACCACCCTCGGCAAGCTCTTCAAGGACAAGCAGCTCATCGCCGGCGGCCAGAAGGAAGCCCTCAACACCGACTTCCCCGGCTCCGTGGAGAAGGTCTTCGGCCCCGAGGCCGAGGCCGCCATGGTCTACGAGGGCGACTTCGTCGCCGGCGTCGCCAAGGACCAGTTCGGCAAGAAGATCGGCACCGACGCGAACTTCTTCCCGTTCCCGCCGGTCGGCGACGGCAAGGCACCCGTGGTCAGCGGCGGCGACGCGGCCGTGGTCCTGAAGGACGGCAAGAACAGCAAGGCCGGCATGGCACTGCTGGAGTACCTGGCGACCCCGGAGGCCGCCGCCGTATGGGCCGAGGCGGGCGGTTTCCTCTCCCCGAACAAGAAGCTCGACACCTCCTCCTACGGCGACGACGTCACGCGCGCCACCGCCGAGTCCCTGATCGCCGCCGGTGACTCCGTGCGCTTCGACATGTCCGACCAGGCCCCCGCCGCCTTCGGCGGCACCAAGGGCGCCGGCGAATGGAAGATCCTCCAGGACTTCCTGCGCAACCCCGCCGACCCGGCGAAGACCGCGGCCGAGCTCGAGGACGCCGCGGCCAAGGCCTACGGGAACTGACGGCCATGACCGCCACCATGGTGAAAGAGGCGAGCCCTCCGGCACCTGTGCCCCCCGGCGGCGCGCGCGGCCGACGCCTGCGCCGCCGGGGGCGGGTCATCGCCCTGCTGTTCGTGTTCCCCGCGCTGCTCCTGCTGGGCGCGCTGGTCGTGTACCCGGTGCTGTTCTCCATCGGCCGCAGCTTCTTCGACGCCTCCGGCAACGAGTTCGTCGGCGGGGCGAACTACGCCGAGATGTTCCAGGACCCGACCAACCTCAAGGCCGTCCAGAACACGGCCATCTGGGTCGTCGTGGCGCCCACCCTCCTGACCGGCCTCGGCCTCGTCCTGGCCGTCCTGGTGGAGAAGGTCCGCTGGGCCACCGCCTTCAAGCTGCTGCTGTTCATGCCGATGGCGGTCTCCTTCCTCGCCGCCGGCATCATCTTCCGGCTCGCCTACGACCAGGACCCGGACAAGGGCGTGCTCAACGCCGCCGTCGTCTCCGTCCACGACGCCTTCAAGGGCACCTCCTCCTACCCGACCGCCCGCGCCCGCGACGGCGAGGGCGAGGGCCTGACCAAGCAGGCGGACGGCTCGTACGTCACCGGCGCGGACGTGTCACCCGGCGGCACGGCCGCGCTCGGGCTGGTCGGGGTCGCCCCCAAGGACCTGCCGGGCGACGCGCGGCCCGCCGCCCCGGCGGCCGCGGACGACGCCGGCTCCGACGAGGTGCGCGGAGTGGTGTACCTCGACTTCACGCCCGGCGGGGGAGGAAAGCCGGGCGTGGTCGACCGCGAGGAGAGCGGACTGCCCGGGATGACGGTGGAAGCGGTGCGTGACGGGGAGACCGTCGCCGAAACGACCACCGGGGCGGACGGTTCCTTCAGCTTCACCGGACTGGACGGCGGCTCCTACGCGATGAAGCTGCCGGCCGCGAATTTCGCGGCACCCTACGAGGGCATCTCCTGGCTCGGCCCGGCGCTCGTCACACCGGCGATCATCGGGGCGTACCTGTGGATATGGACCGGCTTCGCGATGGTGCTCATCGGTGCGGGTCTCGCGGCCCTGCCGCGGGACGCGCTGGAGGCGGCGCGTATGGACGGTGCCAATGAATGGCAGATCTTCCGCCGTATCACCGTTCCGCTGCTCGCCCCCGTGCTCACCGTCGTCTTCGTGACCCTGGTCATCAACGTCATGAAGGTCTTCGACCTGGTGTACATCATCGCGCCGGGACCGGTGCAGGAGGACGCGACCGTGCTGGCGACGCAGATGTGGCTGGTGTCGTTCGGCGGGGGCAACAACCAGGGCCTCGGAAGCGCGCTCGGTGTGCTGCTCCTGCTCCTGGTCATCCCCGCCATGGTGTTCAACGTCCGTCGCTTCAAAAGGAGTCAGCGATGAACGTCGTCCGGCGCGGTCTGGGCAACGCGGTGGTGCAGGCCTTCCTGGTGGTGATCGGGCTGGTGTGGCTGACCCCGCTGGCCGGGCTGTTCCTGTCCTCGCTGCGGTCGGCCGAGGACACGGCCAGGGGCGGGTGGTGGACCGTGTTCGCCGGCCCGGGACAGCTGTCCTTCGACAACTACTCGGCGCTGCTGGAGAATTCGGGCATCACCCAGGCGTTCTGGAACACCGTGCTGATCTCCGTGCCGACGACCGTGCTGGTCGTGGTCGTCGCGGCGCTCGCCGGATACGCCTTCGCCTGGCTGGACTTCCCGGGGCGCGATCCCATCTTCCTCGTCGTCGTCGCGCTGCTGGTCGTGCCCGTGCAGATCGGGCTGCTGCCGGTCGCCAAACTCTTCGGGCAGCTGGGGCTGTTCGGGACCATTCCGGGTGTCGTGCTGTTCCATGTGGCGTACGGGCTGCCGTTCGCGGTGTTCCTGCTGCGGAACTACTTCGCCGAGATGCCGAAGGAGATGCTGGAGGCGGCGCGGATGGACGGCGGGAGCGAGTGGCGGATCTTCACCCGGCTGGTGCTGCCGGTGGGGCGGCCGGCGATTGCCAGCCTCGCCATCTTCCAGTTCCTGTGGGTGTGGAACGACATGCTGGTCGCGCTGTTGTTCGCGGACAGTTCGTCGCAGCCGCTGACGGTGCAGTTGCAGTCGCAGATCCGGCAGTTCGGGAGCAATATCGATGTGCTCGCGCCGGGGGCGTTTCTGTCGCTGGTGGTGCCGGTGGTGGTGTTCTTCGCGTTCCAGCGGCACTTTGTGCAGGGGGTTATGGCGGGGTCCGTGAAGTAGGGGTGGTGCGGGTGGGGCGGTGGGGGGTTGTTTCGCCCCCGCCGCCCCTTCCCGTCCCGTCCCGGGGGGGGGGGGCGCCGCCCCCCCCCCCCCCCCCCGGCGGCGGGGGGGGGGGGGGGCCGCCCCCGGGCGGGGAGCGGAGGCCGCAGCACCGGTCCCGTCTGGGCTTCGTGGCGGGTCAGTGTGTGCG